>JAKOPZ010000167.1 GCA_029778615.1 Chloroflexota bacterium
CCGCTGACGCCGCCGCCGCTGTCGCATCTTGTGGCGTGATGATGATGACTTTGACGCCTTGCGAAATCAACGCTTCGACGTTCGCTTTTTCTTTTGCCGAATCGCCTTGACTAAACAGCGGTTCCCAACCTGCTTTTTGGAACACCGCTTGGTCTTGCAGCCAGCGCGGTTCGTCCTTGGTCGGTAGAATTACACCGACCAATGCTTGGTTCGCGGGAGCTGCGGTTGGTTGCGCCGGTACGGCGGTTGGTTGTGCCGCAGCGGTCGGTTGTGGCGCAGCGGTAGGCGCGGGAGTTGCTGCGGGGGCACAAGCCGAGATAATGAACGCGGCGACCAGAAACACAAACGCGAGGCGCAGCGCATTTTTTGATAAAAACATTTCTTCTCCTCCTTGAAATTGCTTGCAACAGCTTCTGTTGCAAATTGGTAGAAACACTCTCTTGCCAAACCGAAATAAATGCAGGCGATTCAAATAGAACAGTTGCGAAAGAAACGAGGGAAAAGCCGTTTATTTGGCTTGTAGAGAGTACGCGTGGTTGAATCGTCAGAGATTCGCTTTTGTCCAACACCTCCTTGTTGACAAATCAAATAAAGCGGGGAAATCTGCTTTTGGTTTGCGTATTCTAGGTTAAAGAGAGATGAAACTATAGAGAAGTTACTCTTGAATTACGCGGGACATACTCTTGAAAATCGAGGGGGGTTTCCCCTTGAAAGTTAATGCAGTTTGGACATAATGGATTGTATGAATCCAATTCGGATGGTGTTGGCGGACGACCACGCGGTGGTGCGCGCAGGTTTGCGAAACGCGCTGGCGAACTTGGCGGAAATCGAAATCGTCGGCGAAGTGGGCGACGGGCGCGAGCTCCAAGCCGCGCTCATTGCATTGAAACCCGATTTTTTGGTGATTGATGTAGCGATGCCCGACTTTGAACCGGTCGCCGCCGTCAAGCAAATTAAAATTGATTATCCCGAAATGAAAATTTTGGTCGTGAGCGCGTATGACGATGAAGCATACGTCGTCGGACTACTTGGCGCGGGCGTGAACGGGTATCACTTGAAAGACCAAACACTCGCGGACTTGCAGCACGCCGTTCAACGCATTCTCGCGGGTGAGCGTTGGCTTTCCTCTCCGCTCTTGGACAAACTGATTCATCGCCGTACTACGCCCGTCGCCGCGTCTGCGCCCAATTTGACGCGGCGGCAGCGTGAATTGCTCAAACTGCTCTCGCAAGGAAACGAAAATCGCAAAATCGCGCAGGTGATGGATTTATCGGTCAAGACAATTGAAAATCAATTGACGGGACTGTATCGCGCGCTCGAAGTCAACAGCCGCTTTGAAGCGATGAATTACGCGATGCGCCATCCCGAAGTGTTGGCATTGGCGGACGAAGATGCCGTGACCGTTTCGCCGCCCGATTCGGCATTGACTGTTTTGGTGGTGGACGACAACGCGCGCTATCGTCAAGAATTGACGCGGCTCATTCGCAAAGCGTACCCGCGCGCGGCGGTGTACGAAGCCGAAGACACGCACGACGCATTGCGGCTCGCGCAGCGCGCGGCGATTCATCTGGCGTTGGTTGACGTGGTGCTGCGCGAAGAAGATGGGATTCAATGTGCGCGCCGCTTGAAAACAACTTCACCCGGCACGCGCGTCGTTCTCATCAGCGCGTATCCCGACCGCGAATTTCGGCGGCTCGGTTTGAGCGCGGGCGCGGTGGCATTCCTCGACAAAAAAGATTTGGACGCGGGCGCGCTGCGCCAAGTCATGCAAGATGCACTGGCGTAATTTTTTTTGCCAAATCAATACAAAGCACTATAATAGTTTTGTCCTGAATTTCGTCGGAGATTCCGACGAAATTTTATAATTCCCGCCGGGGTGGCGAAATTGGCAGACGCCCGGGACTTAGGATCCCGTGTCCGCACGGACGTGCGGGTTCAAATCCCGCCTCCGGCATCGAAATAGCCGATAGCTGCTTGCCGAGAGCAAATCGCAAAACCCAAGCGCTTTTTGTTCTCCGCCTTGCGCCATGTGCTATCTGCTATCCGCCATCAGCCAAAGACTAATGAATATCACAAAAGAAATTTCTCCCGACCGGGTTGCTGTTGTAACCGTCGAGGTAGACGCAGACCAAATGCAGGCGGCGATGAAACGCGCGGCGCAAACCATCTCGCGCGTGCGCCCGATGCCCGGTTTTCGCCCCGGCAAAGCGCCCTACGAAATGGTCGAGCGCGCATTTGGCAAAGATGTTTTGATTGAAGAAGCCGTCGAGGACTTGTCCAAATCACTGTATCGTCAGGTGCTTCAAGATTCCGACCTCAATCCCATTGATGCGGGCAATTTGGAAATCGTCCAAAAAGACCCGCCCATTTTGAAATACACCATTCCCATCGCGCCCGAAGTGAAACTCGGCGATTACAAAGCAATTCGGATGCAGCCGGAACAAGTTACCGTCAGCGACCAGGAAGTGGACGAGGTATTGAATCGTTTTCAATTGACGCAGGCAACACTTTCGCCCGTCGAACGCCCCGCGCAAAACGGCGACGTGGTAACGGTGGATGTGGTGGGCGGCGTCGAAGGACAGGAACCTGTTCAAGAAAAAGATTTGCGGATAACCCTCGGCGAGCGTACGCAGGCGTATCTGCCCTTTGACGAAAACTTGGTCGGCATGAACATCGGCGACACGCGCGAATTTGACTATATCTATCCCGAAGATTATGCCGACGAAGAATTTCGCGGCAAGACCGCGCACTATCACGTCACGCTTCAAGACCTCAAAGAACAACAGCTGCCGGAATTGAGCGACGAGTTCGCCCAAGCGGTCAGCCAATTCAAAACGCTTGACCAGTTCAAAGGTAACATTCGCGAAATTTTGCAGCGCACGCGAGAGCGCGAAAACGAAGTAAAATTTGCAAATGATGTTTTACAAGCCATCGTCGAACAGTCCGAAATTGCCTACGCGCCCCAAATGCTCGAACACGAAATCGAACATGATTTGGAACATTTCAAAGAAAATATTCAGGCAATGGGTTTGACGTGGGAAAATTACGTGCGGCTCTCGGGCAAGACCGAAGAACAAATTCGCGACGAACAAAAGCCCAACGCGGAAAAACGCTTGAAACAATTGCTCGTGCTTGGCGAATTGATTCGCGCCGAAAATACGACAGTCACCAACGACCAAGTCAAAGCCGACATCGAACGGCGCGTCCAAGAATCGGTACAGGCGGGCGCGAATCCCCAAGTCGCGCGCCGCGCGTTTAGCACGCCGGACGCGCGCGAAAACATTGCTTTCAATTTGCGGGTCAACGCGGTGATGAATAGAATTGTCGCAATCGCCAAAGGTGAGCAGCCGCCGAGTGGTCTGATTCTCACGCCCGACATGGTGCGCGGGGAAAGTCCCATTCCCACCGGTCTGATTACTGACCCGCGACAGGTACGCGAAGAATTAGCGAAAGTAGAGTTGAGCAAATAAGCCTGACAAGGTGAAGAGGTGACAGGGTGACATGATAAATTCACCTCGTCACCTTGTCACCCTTTCTGGAGTCTTTCATGTTTCCCCAAAATCTCATCCCCATGGTCGTCGAAAACACCGGACGCGGCGAACGCGCGTACGATGTGTTTTCGTTGTTGTTAAAAGAACGCATTATTTTTCTCGGCACGCCGATTGACGACCAAATCGCGAACGTCATCGTCGCGCAGCTTTTGTTTCTCGAACGCGAAGACCCCGACAAAGAAATTCGCCTTTATGTGAATTCACCCGGCGGTGTAATTTATGCCGGTCTCGCAATTTACGACACAATGCAATTGATTCGCTGTCCCGTTTCCACGTACTGCGTCGGACTCGCGGCGAGCATGGGTACAGTGTTACTCGCCGCAGGTCATCCGGGACGCCGCTTTGCATTGCCCAATTCACTCATTCACATTCATCAACCGCTCGGCGGCGCGCAAGGACAAGCGGTGGACATTGAAATCGAAGCACGACGCATCATCCGCGAACGCGAACGCTTGAACGATATTCTCGCCAAGCACACCGGTCAACCGCTCGAACGCATCATCCGTGATAGTGACCGCAACTATTACATGGAACCGCAAGCGGCTGTCGAGTACGGCATTGTGGACGAAGTGCTTGTGCCGGCGCCGAAAATGGAATTGGACCAAGTGGGCAGCAACGGACATCGGTAAAAAAATCGAGGGACGAAACGTTGTGAGATAACGTAACGTCCCTTTTTGTTTATTGTAAATATGTCATTTCGAGCGAAGCGAGAAATCTCTATATGCGCAAGGGAGATTTCTCACTCCGTTCGAAATAACACAAATCATTCATGATTAGTCGCACCCGACGCGCCGAAGAATTTTGCTCGTTTTGCGGGCGTTCGCAAGAACAGGTGAATCGTCTGATTGCCGGACCCGATTCCGTGTTCATTTGTGATGAATGTGTAGAATTGTGCCGCGAGATTTTGATGGAAGAGGCAATGACGCCGCGCGGCGAAATGCTTTCCATCAAAACATTGCCGCCGCGCGAAATTTATCGCCGCCTCAATCAATACGTCATTGGGCAAGACCGCGCGAAAAAAGTTTTGTCCGTCGCGGTGTACAACCATTACAAACGCGTAATGAATGGCGCCGCAACGGATGAAGTCGAACTCGGCAAAGCAAACATTCTGCTCATTGGTCCAACGGGCTGCGGCAAAACCCTGCTCGCGCAAACGCTCGCCAAAATTCTCGATGTCCCATTCACCATCGCCGACGCGACGACGCTCACCGAAGCGGGTTATGTAGGCGAAGATGTGGAACACATTTTGCTTTCACTCATTCAAGCCGCCGAACATGATATTCCGCGCGCGGAACGCGGCATTGTGTACATTGACGAAATAGACAAAATCGCGCGCAAGACCGGCGACAATCCGTCCATCACGCGCGATGTTTCGGGCGAAGGCGTGCAGCAAGCATTATTGAAAATTGTCGAAGGCACTGTCGCAAACGTTCCACCCAAAGAAGGACGCAAGCATCCCCAGCAGGAATATATCAAACTCAATACGTCCAACATTTTGTTTATCCTCGGCGGCGCGTTTGACGGACTGGAAAAAATTGTCAGCGAACGTTTTGTCGAACGCCGCATTGCAGGTTTCAAGGGCGACGCGCAGCGCGCCGCGCGCGACCTTTCGCAATCCGAGCTGATGCGTCTGGTGACCGCCGACGATTTGGTGCAATTCGGACTCATTCCCGAATTTGTGGGACGCGTGCCCGTCATTGTCAGCGTTGACCCGCTCGACGAAAAAATGCTCATCAAAATTTTGACCGAGCCCAAAAACGCCATCATCAAACAATATCAAAAAATGTTTGCGATGGACCGCGTGGAACTCGTGTTCACCGACGACGCGCTCCAAGCCGCCGCGCAAGAAGCGCTTCGCTACAAAACGGGCGCGCGCGGACTGCGCAGTATCATCGAAGAAGTGCTGCTCGATGTGATGTACGAAATCCCCTCGCGCTCGGACATTCGCAAATGTCTCATTAACGCGGACACGATAAAAAATAAAACGCGTCCGTTACTTTTAACCCACGCGGAATTGCCGGTGGAGTGGGAAAAAGAAAGCGCGGCGTAACTTTTACCATGACCACTTTGCAAGTGAATCTCGTTGACCGTGTGGCAGAACGGCTTGAAGTAGATGCCGAAGAATTGTTGCGCGCGAGTTTGGAAACGTATTTGCACGCGCAATTACGCCGCGTTGAAACGGACATTTCAGCTCTGCAAATCAAATACAATGTCCACTCTGCCAAAGAAATTGACCAACGCTACAGCGAAGGTACTTTGCCCAAAGAGGGGACGTGGGAAGACTATTTCCGGCTTGACCATTTAGAATATCGGCGTCGCCAGCTGCAAGACGCGCTTGCCTCACTCCATGAGTCTCGTTGACATCGCAACTCGAAAAGCTATCGCCAAAACCGAATTTGCAGATATTGTCGCAAGCGTGGATTCCGAATTGAATCGAATGCGCGTTTATCTTACCGACGCCAGCTTCTTGGACGTATGGTATTCACTGGAAAACGAAGGACGCTACAGCTATCATTGGGAACGCCGACATCTTGACGGAACATTGTATCGCCACAACAATGCGCCGCACAAAAAATGGAACCACGTCACCACCTTTCCAAAACATTTTCACGCGGGCAGCGAAGAACAAGTTGCCGCCAGCAGTTTGAGTGATAATCCACCCGATGCGCTGCGCGAAATGTTGACGTTTGCGCGCAGCACTATCCTTCGATGAATCGTTACTTTTAACCCACGCGGAATTGCCCGTGGAGTGGGAAAAGTCAAGCGCGGCGTAAATTCTTGACAGTCCAAATTGATTGGCACACCGTTTTCCTTTTTGCATCGAACAAATCCAATGGAGTTGTTCGATGTTTTTTTTGCGCCCTTGAGACAAACGGGTCATTCGCGCCATGTATCATTGGCGGTAAAATAGTTTTGGGCATTTGGTATGTTGGTGCAATGGGGGGAACCGTGAGTGAAATACGCGACGAGTCAGACGCTCCACTCGGAAATAGCGCTGCACCGCGCGCCGAGATAGATTTCCTCAATCAGCGCGCGTGGGAGAGACGTTTGGACGCCCCGGAACAGTCGCGCGTGCTGGCAGAGCAGGCACAACAGCTATCCACAAGCGGCGAGTTTGCAGCAGAACCTTATGTGCTGGGGCTGATAGCCAGTCTGCGGACGCTCGGCTTTTTCTATAACGACATCGGCGATTTCAATTTGGCTTTGACCCAATCGCTCCAAGCGCTGCAGCTTTTGGAACGCGCGCCCACAACCGCGACAGAAACCCAACCTCTGCTCATTGATGTGTTTGGAAATATCAGCTGGACGTATCGCAGCTACGGCGATTACGCGCTGGCAGCAGAATATGGAATGAGGGGTTTGAAACTCGCAAAGGAATTAGGAGACCTGCTCCGCCAAGCCCGTCTGCTCAACAGTATGAGCAATGTATATGCCGAATCGAATGACCTCGCCGCTTCGCTCTCGATGGGAGAGATGGCGCTGGAACACTATCGCACACTTGGGTTTGTAGATGGCGAAAGCGTTGTACTGAATAACTTGGCATTGACCTGGCTCCAACTCGGCAACCGAGACAAGGCATTGGAAACCTGCCGCGCAAGTTTGCGTCTTGCGCGCGAACATCGCGTCGCAGCGGTGGAACTGACAGCCGCAAGTTCATTGGGCGAAATTTATTTGGGCATTGGCGAGTATGCCCAGGCAGAGACACATCTGCTTCAGGCATTGACCTTGGCGCGCGAGCGCGGCGCACGGTACGACGAGTTCCTCAATGTATTGAATCTGGGCAAAGTGTATCAATTTCAGCAGGACAACGCGCGCGCGCTCCTCGTCATTCAAGAGGCACTGGAAATCGCCCGCGCATTGAATCATCGTCCCGGCGAATTTCAATGTTATGAAATGCTTGCCCAAGTGTATGAATCGCGGGGCGAGTTTGAATCCGCGCTGGAGCACTTTAAGCAATTTCATACTCTCAAAGAAAGTGTTCTGAATGGAAACGTGGCGAAACGCCTCGCGGGACTGCATGTGATTCATCAACTGGAAACGGCAAAGCGAGACGCCGAAATCCATTACTTGAAAACCATCGAGCTCACCAAAGAAATCGAAGAGCGCAAAACCGCGCAGGCAGCTCTCGAAGCGTTGGCGGGCGTTGACCCCCTGACCGGACTCCTCAATCGGCGTGAGTTTTTCTTGTTGGGCGAGCGCGAGGTGCAGCGCGCCATCGAGGGTCGGAAACCTCTCACTGCCATCTTGTTCGATGTTGACCATCTCAAACAAATCAACGACAACTCTGGACACGCGGCGGGCGACTTGCTGCTCATTCACATTGCGAATATGGTGCGCGAAAATTTACGCGATGTTGAAATCATTGGACGGTATGGTGGAGATGAATTTGTAATTTTGCTGCCGGGCTGCAATCGCGCCAAAGGAAAAAAGATTGCCGAACGCTTGCGCGAAAAAGTGGCGTCCCGGGTCCTTGCTTCGCCAAAGGGCAACCTTCCCGCCACACTGAGTTTGGGAGTCGCCGAACTCGGGGCGGACCACTGTGACAATTTGGAGATGCTGCTCGACTATGCCGACCAAGCGCTCTACGCCGCCAAGCGGCAGGGGCGAAATCAAGTCGCGCTTTACACGGCTGCCCTTGCGCCGAACGCTTGACCTCAAGACTGCTCAATGTCCTGTTGATTTTTGAAATAACTCTATCGGCAAGCTCGCACTATGCTATAATTCCCGCGCCAATTTCTTTTGTGGAGTCTCTATGAGCGATACACCCATTCGCGTTCTCGTCGCCAAACCCGGACTTGATGGACATGACCGCGGCGCCAAAGTGGTCGCGCGCGCAATGCGCGACGCGGGCATGGAAGTAATTTACACCGGCATTCGCCAAACGCCCGAAATGATTGCCGAAGCCGCGCTGCAAGAAGATGTAGATGTTGTCGGACTTTCGATTTTGTCCGGCGCGCATCTCGAATTGTTTCCGCGCGTGACAGAGCTGTTAAAAGAAAAAGGCAAGACCGATGTGCTGCTCGTCGCGGGCGGCATCATTCCGGACGAAGATATTCCGCAATTGAACGCGATGGGTTTCACCGGCGTCTTTGGTCCGGGAACGAACACGAACGACTTGGTGAAATTTGTGCAAGCAGAAATGGCGAAACGACGAATGCACAATGCACAATAAACAAAGAACAATGCACAATAAACAATGCACAATGCAGAATGGACAATGCCCTAATCACCTAATCACCCAATCACCCAATCTCTAATCTCCAGTCTCCACTTTGAATTCGCAACTCCTTTCTCAAATCCAAAACGGTGAACCTCTCGCCGTTGCGCGCGCAATCACGCGCGTGGAACGCGGCGGGAACGACGCGCGGAATCTCATCCGCGCGCTTTTTCCGTACACCGGACGCGCGGACATTATCGGCGTTACGGGCGCGCCGGGCACGGGAAAATCTACGCTCGTCAATGCGCTCGCCAAAGAGTTTCGCACGCGCGAAAAACGCGTCGCGATTATCGCGGTGGACCCATCGTCCCCGTTCACAGGCGGCGCGCTTTTGGGCGACAGATTTCGGATGCAAGATTTGGCGGGGACGGGAATTTTTATTCGCAGCATGGCATCGCGCGGACAACTCGGCGGGCTCGCGGCAGCGGTGTCGGATGCAATTCTCGTTTTGGATGCCGCGCAATTTGATGTGATTCTGATTGAAACGGTTGGCGCGGGACAGGGCGAAGTAGACATTGCCAAACACGCGCACACGACCATAGTGTTGGAAGCGCCCGGCTTGGGTGACGACATTCAAGCGCTTAA
Source organism: Chloroflexota bacterium (assembly GCA_029778615.1). Taxonomy (GTDB): domain Bacteria; phylum Chloroflexota; class Anaerolineae; order UBA4142; family SHND01; genus SHND01. Next base: position 9,355 of record JAKOPZ010000167.1, read on the forward strand.
AGCAGGGATTCTCGAAATCGCAGATGTCCTCGTTGTGAACAAAGCCGACCGCGACGGCGCAAACGCGACAGCTGCCGCGCTCGAAATGAACTTGAATTTGAATCCCGACAAAAACGCGTGGCGTCCGCCGGTTCTCAAAACCATTGCGCTGCAAGGCAAAGGCATCGGTGAACTTGCGGATGCGATTGCGGCGCACCAAAAGTATCTGGGCGAAAATCATTTGCGCGCGAAAAAAGAAGCCGCGCGGTTCAACGACGAGTTACGCGAATTGTTACAACGCGAGTTGCTGCACAAAAAATTGCAAAACGTCGCGGCGGAACAATGGCAAACTTGGATTGACGAAATTACCACGCGTCGGCGCGATGTGTATGCGATTGCGGAAGAAATTCTGAATGGTTGATGCGCCAGAGGAGACTCTGGCGCAAATTTTCTCACGCAAGTTATTACCTCGTCCTCACGGTCAATTTAGGAACTTTTGGTATAATCACCCACTCGAAACGATGCTCAAACTTTATCTCATTCGTCACGGCGAAACGGACTGGAATGCGGACGGACGCATTCAAGGTCACAGCGATATTGAACTGAACGCGCGCGGTTTGGAACAAGCGCGTCGGCTCGCCGCGCGGATGCCCGACGAAGGCGAATTCACTGCCCTGTATGCCAGTCCACTCCGGCGCGCGTTTCGCACCGCCGAAATGATTGGCAGCGCGTTGAATTTGCCGGTTACGCCCGATGCGCGGTTGCTGGAACGTTCGCTCGGCATGTTGGAAGGTTTGACCATGAGCGAGATTCGCGAAAAATATCCGGAGGTGCATCGCGCGTGGCACGACGGCGGTCCGCGTCCGCACATCATCGGCGAAGAGTCGCGTGAGGATTTTGTCAAGCGCGTGCAAGCATTTGTTCACGACATTCACCTCAAACATGCAGAGGGACGCGTGCTTGCCATTACACACGGCGGCACCATCAATATGCTGCTCATGGTCGCGTTGAATTTGGATATGGAACGCCCGCTTCCTTTTTACATTGACAATGCTTCCATCAATGTCGTCCAGTGGGGCGAGCGCGGCGCGCGCTTGCGCGTGTTGAACGACGCGTATCATTTGAATCCGATGCGCGTGACGCGTCCCGATACGCGCCAAGCACAGACCGACCAAAAAATTACTGCTGCGGAGATGCAATGAACGATACCACTCGCCCCGAATTGGATTCCGATGCAACGCCCGCAAACGACATGCCGCGCGAGCTCTCGCCGGAAGAGGCAGACGAGGTGAAAAATTTACTCGCCGAAGCGGATGTCGCCGCCAAAGCCGAAGATTGGGAACAGACCATCGCGCTGTATCGCAAGGCGCTTGCGCTCGACCGCATCCGCGAAGGCGTGGAAGCAAAATTGCAGTGGGCGCTGCGTATGCGCGACATTGACAAATTGTATCGCGACGGCAAAGCAAAATTTGAAGCGGGCGAATATCAAGCCGCGCTCGCCCCATTACGCAAAGCGCGTGTGATGTACGCGAGTCATTACAAAGATGTGGACGAACTGATTGTCGAGGCACAGTCCCGGTTACAGCAACAAAAATGGGACGCGCGTCCCGACGAAATGAAAACCGCCGACGGCAAACGCAACCCGCTCTTTTTCATTGGCGCGGTGGGTGTGGTACTGCTCGCGGCGTTAATGCTCACCGTTTTATATCTTCAAGGAAATGCCGGAGAACCCATGCCCACACTCGACCCAAAAATTCCGCCGGTGAACGGCACTGTCAAGACAACTCCAACCGGTTTGCAAATCATTTACGTCGCACCCGGCAGCGGCTCCGAAGCCAAAGCAGGCGATACCGTCAGCGTCCATTACACGGGCTATTTGACTGACGGCACCAAGTTCGACAGTTCTGTCGGCGGTGACCCGATTGTGTTTCCGCTCGGCACCGGCGCGGTCATTGCGGGTTGGGACGAGGGATTGCTCGGTATGAAGGTGGGCGAAAAACGTCGGCTCATCATTCCGCCGCAGCTCGGCTATGGCGCGCGCGGTGCGGGCGGCGTGATTCCGCCGAATGCGACATTGATTTTTGATGTACAGTTGATGCAAGTGCAATGATTCCAATCTCCAACAGCATCGAAATTGCCTGCGCGGTGGTGCAGGTGTTTGAATTTGTTGCCGAGCCGGACAACAATCCGCGCTGGATGCCCGTGCAAAGTGTTCAGAAAATTTCGGCGGGCGCGGTGGGCAAAGGCACAAAATTCAAACAGCAATTTTTTTTGATGGGCGCGTATTATGAATTAACCGGCGTTCTAACCGAATTCGAGCCGCATCAAAAAATCGCGTTTGCGTACGATTCGCCGGTGTTTGTATGGAAGGGCGGATATTGGTTTGAGCCAACGCCAAAGGGAACGCGCATGTCTGCCAAAGGCAACGTGACGCTCACGGGTCCGATGTTAATGATGGAAACAATGTTCGCGCCCAAGATTCGCAAACTGATAAACGACACCGCGCCGAATCTCAAGAAAATTCTAGAGAGTTGAATTCCGTATGATGCCAAAACGCACACTCCTTTTCGCATTCGTTATCCTCGCCGCGGGCGCGTTCATCGCCGCGTGCAGCTCCAACGCGCCCGCGCCGTCAAACAACACAACTACTCAAGCCAAAGGCGCGGCAGCTGCCAAAGCGCCCGCCGAACGCAACAACCTGTACAGCGCCGCCCCGCCGATGACGATTGACGTGAACAAAAAATATCGCGCGACGATAGTGACCAATAAAGGCAACATCGTCGTAGATTTGTATCCGCAAGACGCGCCACAGCACGTCAACAATTTTGTTTTTCTCGCGCGCGAGGGCTTTTATGACGGTTTGAGTTTTCATCGCGTCGAGCCGGGCTTTGTCATTCAGGGCGGCGACCCCCTCGGCAATGGCACGGGCGGTCCGGGCTATACCATTCCACCGGAAATCAAACGCACGCATCCCAAAGGCGCGTTAGCCATGGCGCGGCGCGGCGGTCCGCCGGAAACCACTCCGTCGAGCGGCAGTCAGTTTTATATCACGCTGGACGCAACACCCTTTCTCGACGGCGGTTACACCTCGTTCGGACAGACCACGCCGGATTCGATGAGTGTGGTAGATAAAATCCAAGTGGGGGATGTGATTCAGACCATCACAATTGAGGAACAATAACAACGCTGTGAAACATTTTCTCCCGTACGGCGAACCATTGATTTTTTGTGGACGCGGCAACCAAGCGCTCGCCGAGCGCATCTGTGCGGAACTCGGGTTGCCTTTGGCGCAAACGGAAATCACCGATTTTCCGAACGAAAATATTTTCGTTCAATTGCACAAAAGCGTGCGCGGACATGATGTATTTTTGATTCAAGGACTCGGTCCGCCGGTCAATCGCAACATCGTCGAGCTTTTGATTTTTCTCGAAACGCTCAAGCGTTCGTCGGCAGGACGCATCACGGCAGTAATTCCGTTTTACGCCTACGCGCGCAGTGACAAAAAAGACAAACCGCGCGTGCCCATCACCGCGCGGTTGATGGCGGACTTGATTGTTACCGCTGGCGCGGACCGTTATATCACGGTGGATTTGCACGCGGGACAAATTCAAGGATTCTTTAACATTCCCGGCGACGAGCTGCAAGCATATCCACTGCTTTCCGACCACATCAAAAAATTGAACTTGGAAAATCCCGTCATCGTTTCTGCCGATTTGGGGTTTGCCAAAAAAGCGCGCAACATTGCGGAAAAGGTGGACGCGCCGCTCGCGTTTGTGGAGAAACGGCGCATCAGCGGACAAGCCGAAGCGCTCACTGTGATTGGCGATGTTGAAAACAAAAACGTCATTCTCGTGGATGAACTTGTCGAAACGGCGGGAACGATTACCGAAGCGGTTGGACTCTTGAAACGGAGCGGCGCCTCATCCGTAAGAATTGCGTGCACTCATGCAACTCTTGTAGGGAGCGCGGCGGAACGTTTGAAAGCAAGCGGCATTGCCGAATTCATTTGCACCGACACCGTGCCGCTGCCCGAAAATATAGAAATTCCTAATCTGACCGTGCTCTCGGTGGCTCCGCTGCTCGCGGGTGTGATAGACCGCACCAACAAAGCTGAAAGTGTCGGCGCGTTTGTGGGAGATACATTGGATTTGTGAGGCAGGTAGTAGCAAGAAACCTAAACCTACTACTTGATGCCTGATACGACCCTGAACGTCATTATGTTAAAGAATTTATTTTACAAAATCACCGGCGACCCGAACGAAAAAGAAATCAAAGCGTTACAGCCGCTCGTCGCCAAAATCAATGAACTCGAACCCGAGTTTGAAAAATTATCCGACGACGCGTTAAAAGCGAAAACGGATGAATTCCGCGCGCGCTTTCACGAGCAAGTGGACGACGAACGCGCCAGTGTCCTCGAATTAAAGCAACGCTGGCTCGACGAAGCCGACGACAAAGAACGCAAATCTCTCGAAATCAAATATCAAGAGCAAGAAAAGAAACTGCTCGACCTCGAACAAGCGGTCTTGGACGACCTTCTTCCCGAAGCATTTGCCGCCGTACGCGAAGCGTCCAAACGCGCGAATGGACAGCGCCATTTCGATGTCCAGCTTCTCGCGGGCATTGTTTTGCATGACGGCAAAATTGCCGAAATGAAAACCGGCGAAGGCAAAACCCTCGTCGCCACACTGCCTATGTATCTCAACGCGCTCGCGGGGCGCGGCGCGCATCTCGTCACGCCGAACGATTATTTGTCGCGCGTCGGCGCGGGGTGGATGGGCAATGTCTATCTCCGCCTTGGCTTGCGGACTGCGGTCATCGCGCATGAATTCGCCGGAATTTTTGAACCGAATTACAGCGACCCGAATCCGCACGGCGACGACCGTTTAAATCACTTTATGCCCGTCGCGCGGCGCGAAGCGTACGCGGCAGATATTTTGTATGCCACCAACAACGAATTGGGTTTTGATTATTTGCGCGACAACATGGTGCTCGACGTTTCCCAAATGGTGCAGCGCGAATTGCATTACGCGATTGTGGACGAGGTGGACAATATTTTGATTGACGAAGCGCGCACGCCGTTGATTATTTCCGGACCCGCCGAAGAATCGTCCGCCGAATATCGTCGCTTTGCGCAATTGATGCCGCGTCTGCGCGAAGGCGACGATTACACCATTGACCACAAGCTGCGCGTCGTTTCACCCACCGAAGAAGGCATCCTCAAAATCGAACGGATGTTGGGACTGCCCGCCAACCGCTCGCTCTACGACCCCGAAAATGTGGAACTCGTTTCGTACTTTGACAACGCGCTCAAGGCGCACGCGTTATTCAAACTCGATAAAGATTATGTGGTGCGCGATGGCGAAGTGGTCATCGTAGATGAATTCACCGGACGCTTGATGTTCGGGCGGCGGTATTCGGAAGGGCTGCATCAAGCGATTGAGGCAAAAGAAAATGTCAGGGTGCAGCGTGAATCGTTGACGCTCGCGACGATTACATTCCAAAATTATTTTCGCATGTATCACAAACTCGCGGGCATGACGGGTACGGCGAAAACCGAAGAAGAAGAATTTAACAAAATCTACAATCTCGACGTCGTCGTCATTCCCACGAATCGCCCGATGATTCGCGAGGACGGTTCGGATGTGATTTACAAAAATGAGGAATTGAAATACAAGGCGGTTGTTGACGAAATCAAAGAGATGAATGATGAAGGGCGTCCCGTCCTCGTCGGCACAACGTCGGTGGAAAATTCCGAAAAGCTGTCGAAACTGCTAAACCGCAAGGGCATCAAGCACGAAGTCTTGAACGCCAAGAACCATGAACGCGAAGCGACCATTATTTCGCAAGCGGGACAGCCCGGCGCGGTGACGGTGGCAACCAACATGGCGGGACGCGGCGTGGATATTTTGCTCGGCGGCAATGCCGAAGGAATTGCGCGCGAAGAACTGCGGAAAAAAGGAGTAGACCTTTCCAAACCGATTGACCCGCAATTGTGGAATGACGCCTATGCGCGCGCGTTGGCGCAAACGGAACAAGAAAAAGCCAAAGTGGTCGAACTCGGCGGCTTGCACGTCGTCGGCACGGAACGTCACGAAGCGCGGCGCATTGACAATCAGCTGCGCGGGCGCGCGGGACGGCAAGGCGACCCGGGCTCGTCGCGTTTCTTTGTTTCGCTCGAAGATGAAATTATGAAACGCATGGGCAACAAAGGTTTGCTCGAACGCGTGTGGCAAGATGAAGAGATGGTGATTGATTTGCCGTTGGTCGCGCGCGCGATTGAACAATCGCAAATCAAGATGGAAGGATACAACTTTGACATCCGCAAGCACTTGCTCGAATACGATGATGTCATCAACAAACAGCGCCAGGTCATTTACGGCGAGCGACAAAAAATTCTCGAAGCGTCGAGTTTGAAATCGTTCGTGCAAAACATGATTCACGACGAAATCGGTTCGCTGGTCGAAATCATGTGTCCGGGGAATTACAGCGAAGAATGGGATTTGCAAGCGCTGGCGAACGAAGCGCGCAAAATTTTCCCCCTGCCCAACGACGCGGCGGGAAAATGGGAAACCATGACTGCCGCGCAAATTGAGGCACAGCTGCTTGAACTGGCAGACAACGCATACGACGAAAAAGAACAGGCGCAAGGCGAAGACGAAACGCGTTTGCTGGAACGGCTCGTCATGCTCGACACGATTGACAAATTGTGGGTGCGGCACCTGACCACGCTCGACGAATTGCGCGGCGGCATCGGCTTGCGCGCAGTGGCACAACAAGACCCTCTCGTCACTTTCAAGCGCGAAGCGTATGACATGTTCACCGGCTTGAATAACGACATCAAGCGCACGATTGTACACAACATTTATCACGCACAGTTGCAGCGCGTGCCGCAGCAGCAGTCGCGTCCGATGCAGGAATCGCGCGCCCGCGACCAAGAGACACGCAAAGCACAGCCCGCGAAAAAAGCGGGACCCAAAATCGGGCGCAATGACCCGTGCCCCTGCGGCAGCGGCAAAAAGTTCAAAAACTGCCACATGGGACGCGAGAACGAATTGATGGGTGCGATGGCAAATGCGCCCGCCAAAAAATAAAAATGTGCGATAAAATTACGGGCGCCGAGAATTCTCGGCGCCCGTGTTTCTTTTTTGGAGATCAAGATGAAGTCACCGTTTCCGGGGATGGACCCGTTTTTAGAAGACCCGAATATCGGGTCTGATTTCCATCACGAAATGCTTGGCGCGCTACGAACTGAAATCGCGCGTCTCGTGTCTCCAAACTTTTTTGTGCGCGTGGAAGAACGCGTCTATTTGACCGAACCCGATTTTACAAAGAGACAATTTTACGTACCCGATGTCGTGGTCATTAAACCGCCTGCAAGTGTCGAACCCTTATTCGGTCCGGAAATCAAAAATCGTTATTTGGAAATCTTGGATGCGGGAAATCGTGAGGTCATCACGACAATTGAATTGGTATCGCCCATCAACAAACGTCGCGGCGCACCGGGCTTTGATGATTTTTGGCGCAAGCGGAGCGAAATTTTTGAATCTCAAGTGCATTGGATTGAAATTGATTTGCTGCGCGAAGGCAATCGCCCGGCACGGCTTGCAGGCAAAAGCGATTACTATGCGTTGCTCAAGCGCGGCGGACAGTGGGACAAGTTGGATGTTTGGTTTTTCAACCTCCGCGACAAAATGCCAACTATCGCCATTCCACTGCGTCCGCCATTTGACGATGTGCCACTTGATTTGCAAGCCGCGTTGGATGTGACATATGAACGCGCGTATTACGCAGACAGTATTGATTACGCACAAGAACCGCCCGAACCCGCCTTGAACAATCAGGACACCGAATGGGTCCGCGAACATGTGCGCGCATGGCTCAACGCACGGCAAGAGAGTGCTGACAAATTATAAAGCGCATAATCCAAATTCCCTTTCGTTCAAAAAATTCATTTTTGCAAGGAGGCAAACAAAATGGCAGTCAAAACCAAAGCGACAGACAAAACAAAACCCGCCGCGAAAGCCAAAACCGTGACGAAACCAAAGGCGGCAACAAAACCCGCCGCGAAAAAATCCGCACAAGGTGACGGCACTCGAGAAAATCCGTGGAAATTGAAAACGCCAAGCGGCACATCGGAATACACAATGTATCGAGACGACACTCTCACTCCGCCCGCAATCGTCTGCCAGGTCGGTTCGACGAAATTGATGTACGATGCGCGCGCGATTGACGATTTGCACGCGATGCTCAAGAAACATGGTGATTGGATGCCGTTGGGCGCGGCGGACGAACAAAAACCTGCGGCGGAAGGAACCGTCGAAGCGTGGGGACGTTCAGCCAACAATCCCGTCGGCGGATGGTACGGTTTGAAAAAAGGATTGCGCGGACGATTCGGCATGTACATGCCGCCGCTGCTCGAAGCGTTGGGACTTGCAGAAGTGGAGCACAACGCGAAAAATAATCGAATGCGCGCGAAGTAGAAATTGACAGACCATTCGGGTTTCTTGCGATGAACTGCATCGCCAAAACCCGAATGGTCTCAAACTTACCTTCGCTACGATAGCAACGTCGCGTTGAAAACTTTGTACGACCAAGTGCGCGACGAGAAAATCAAAACGAAAGCGTTGGCGTGGAATGAAACGGAGACGGATTTGAAATATCGGAAAAAGTATGCGGGAGTGTGGAGAGAAAAATAAAGTCTACGCCGCGTACGGGTGATTGCCGTGTTGGCGCGCGCAAAGCAGATGTTGAGTGCCAATGCGAATCCTGTTCGACGTATTCAACATGACATTAAACGAATACATTGTACGTTCTTTGGGAAAGACGCCTCAAGAACAAGCGATTAACTTTTTGGCAAAACCATTTGGGGCGCCAACCTTCACCGAGTTCTGGCAATACTGGAATCCGGTCTGGAGTTACTATCTGCGCTTTTACTGCTATCGCCCTTTGCGAAAATTTTTTTCGCGTGCGCCCGCCGCGCTGGCAACCTTCTTGGTTTGCGGATTGGCGCACGATTTACCGATTGGCGCGCTCGCGTATTTTTCCACCGGACGCCCTCCTCTTTTCACCCTCACAGTTTTTTTCGCGTTGATTGGTGCGTTGATGCTTTTTACCGAAAAGATTCGCTTTCAGTTTGCGTTTGTGCCCGTTGGTTTCCGATGGGTTATCCACGTTGCCGTTCTGGCGTTGTTTTTTCAGTTGGCTGTCTGGATGACTGCCCGTCAAGGTTGATACAATCGAAATACTCTGGCACGCAAGAGGGCGCAGAAAACTGAATCCTCCAAAACCTCTTATGCGCATGCTATAATCGCGTTTGTATCTCGAAAAATTGCTCAAGGCGCTCGCCGCGCGCAAATTACAGGATTATCCGCTCGCGCACGAAATCAAAAAGACGGGAATTTCTTTGATGGATAATCGTCACGCACGCAAGAGAGTTCCCGTTCGGCGGCAAAAGCATATGCGAAAGAAAAACGGCGCAGGATGAATTATCCTGCGCTCTTCATTTTTATTCCTTCGTCACCGGAAACTGAATCTCCACTGTAATGTTTTGCAAATCGTTCCAGTCGAATTTGTAATACACCATGCACAAACTGTTCGATGGTCAACATGTTGTCCTACCTGTGAAAATTTTCGATACGATTGTAATCCCTACCGTACCAATAGAGTCAAGACCCTGTTCGCAAAGATTTTGTGATAGTATAATTTCGCCAATGAACTTCACCTACCCCTCCGTCCTCGAACACGGACTCGAATCCGCCGCTGCCGTTCTCACACGCGGTTTTTCGGATTACTTTGTCCCCATCCAAATTTCCCCCGCCGGTTTTCTGACGATGGTGCGTCAAGACAGTGTGGACTTGGAATTGAGCCGCGTAATTTTGAATGATGACGAACCTGTTGGCGTGGCGCTCATCGCGCGGCGCGGCTGGACGAGTCGGCTCGCGGCAATGTCCATCGTTCCAGGCGCGCGTGGCAAAGGCATCGGCGCGCAGTGCGTAAATCAATTGCTGGATGACGCGCGCGCGCGCGGCGACCACGCCATGACGCTCGAAGTGATTGAACAAAACGCTCCGGCAGTGCGCTTGTACGAAAAATGCGGATTCAAAAAAATGCGGCGCTTGATTGGATTTTCAGAGCAGCCGAAAATTTCCGAAACGAATGTTGAATTGGAACAAGTGGATGTGCTTGACGTTGCGCGTCTGCTCATCGCGCACGGCAGCAGCGATTTACCGTGGCAGCTTTCCGGTGAATCGCTTGTGACGAATGGACCGCCGTTCGTCGCGTATCGCGCGGGCGCGTCGTACATCGCGTTATCGAATCCCGACGCGCCTGCCATCACCCTTCGCGCAATCGTCACATTGCCGAACGCGCGGCGACAAGGACATGCGACCCGCTTGCTGCGCGCGGTGATGGAAAATTATCCTCACAAGACATGGCGCGTGTCCGCGACCTTTCCCGAAGAATGGGGCGGGCTGTTTGAAAAAATCGGAATGCAGCGCGCAGCGTTGACGCAGTGGCAAATGACCGCGACGGTATGAGCTGCCTTGCCTTTGGGAAAATTTTGCGCGCCGCCCTCGTTCTGGGATTGGTCTGGCTTGTCCTCGCGATGGGCACCTACTTGTTCCTCGCGCGCCCAAATGAAAATCGGTTTGATTTTTTTCCGCGTTGGTACGGCGCGCGCGTCGCACTGCGCGGCATGAATCCGTACACCCCAGAAATTACACAGCAAATTCAAATCCAAATGTTCGGGCAGACGTTGACGCCCGAGCAAGACCAACATCGCTTCACCTACACCGCGCCCATCATGTGGCTCTTGCTTCCATTCTGGCTTGTGCCGTTTCCCCTCGCTATCAGTTTGTGGGGCGGTTTGCAGCTGTTGCTTTTGTTCGCGCTCCCCATCGTCGTGGGATTTATTCTCGATTGGCGTATTCCGCCATTGACGCTGTGTCTCGTTCTCGTCGCGACGATTCTTTTTTATCGCTACTCTATCAACGCGTACATCATTGGACAATTTATCCCGTTTCTCGCCGCGTGTTTCGTCGCCGCATGGTGGGGCTTGAGCGAGCGCCATCACGTTATCACAACGCTCGCGCTGGTGCTGGCGCTCGTGCGTCCCGAAGTTGTCCTCGTGCCGCTGGCAACGCTCTTGCTTGCCGCGTGGTTCGACGGCGAACGCCGCGTTGTTTTGAGTTGGGGCGCCGTCGTGTTCGGTCTGTACGGATTGACGCGCGTTTGGATTGGCGCATGGGAACTTGATTTTTATCGCGGCATTTCCGCGTACGAGAAATATTCTGCGGCGCGGTGGGTGCCAAGTTTTTTCAACCATCCTGCGCTCGCGCTATTGTTGGTCGCGCTGACACTGTTTTGGTTTGCGTGGATTTTTTTTGAAACGCGCGGCGCCGCGCGCGCCGAACGCATCGGCTGGATTCTTTCTGCCGCGCTCCTCACCGGGCTGATCGTCCTGCCGCAAACGGCAAATTACGCGCTCATCATGGCGCTCGTTCCCGTTTATTTTTTGTTTTGGGCACACCGCCGACGCGTTGTGTTTTGGATTCCCTTGCTGCTTGTTTTGATTTCGCCGTGGATTTTTGCCTTGTTCGAACGCGAAATTTCAATCTGGGAACAGCTCTTTATTCCGCTGGCGCTCGGCGCACTGCTCACGCACGCGTGGTTCTTGTCAAGAAACGCGCGAAACTTGTACGAGGCAACCGCTGACGCGCGTGCGGCGTAACAGATAGAAAAAAGGAATTCGTATGCTGACGCAAATTCAAAACTATGCTCCCGCCGCCGCCGCCGATTGGCGCAGCATTGGCAGCGAAACGCGCGACGGGCTTGAAAACTCGCTGCTGCTCGCGCGCACTCCATTCGGCGTACAACGCGTCGCGGAAATGTTTCGTCCCGAGCACGGGGAAAATCTCGCGGCGATTTTGTTTGTCCACTGGTACGAACCCGAATCGCCCACGTCGAACCGTCATCAGTTCGAGCACGAAGCAAAAATTTTGGCGCAAGCAGGCGCGATGTGTTTGCTCGTCGAAACACTGTGGTCCGACATGGATTTTTTTCTCAAACGCACGCAAGCGGACGACGCGCGGAATTCGATTCAAGAAGCCGTGAACCTGCGCCGCGCGCTCGATTTTCTCTTGCAGCAAAACGGTGTGGACAAACAGCGCGTCGCGTATGTGGGACACGATTTCGGCGGCATGTACGGCGTCCTCATGGGGAGTGTGGATAAACGCCCGACGCATTACGTCGTCATGGCTGCCACGCCGCGTTTTCCCGATTGGTATTTGTATTTTCCAAAATTAGAAGGCGCCGCGCGCGCAGAATTTATTTCGCAGATGCAAGAACTTGACCCCATCACCCACATCGCCGAACTCGCGCCCGCGCCAATTCTTTTTCAATTCGCCACGCAGGACCGGCATGTCCCGCGCGAACGCGCGCAAGAATTTTTCGATACCGCGCGCGAACCGAAAGAATTGAAATGGTACGACGCGGGGCACGGGTTGAATGAGCACGCGACGCAAGACCGGATGGCATGGCTGCGCGAAAATCTAAAATTGAAAAAGGATTGAAACCCCCGCACCCGCGCGCGACGCATTCCCTATGCTGCTTTTTTTGCCGTCGCGCCGCGTTTGACGCGTCCCCCGCGTCTTGGGATTTTTTTTTCAGATAGAGTAAAATGACAAGCCGCGCATGACTGGGTTGTGCGCGGCTTGTCACACTATGCGACTGGGAAATATCGAACTGTTTGTCGTCAGCGACGGCTTTGTGCGCATGGACGGCGGCGGCATGTTTGGCGTGGTGCCGCGCGTGCTGTGGGAAAAATTGCTCCAGCCCGATGAATTCAATCGCGTCAAGACGGCGTTGAATTGTCTGGTGATTGTCTCGCGCGAAAAAACAATTTTGGTGGACGCGGGGCTCGGCACAAAACTAACGACCAAACAAGAACAGAATTTTGCGCGCAAGGGCGGTTCCAAACTCTTGACCAATATGGCGCGCATTGGTTTTTTGCCCGCCGACATTGACCTCGTTATCAATACGCATTTACACGCCGACCACGCGGGCGGCAATACGCGCCGCGATGGCACCGAAGTTATTCCCACCTTTCCCAATGCGGAATATTGGATTCAACGGCAAGAATTTCTTGACGCCTCCTTTCCCAACGAGCGCACCAAAGCCACATACTTTCCCGACAATTTCATTCCCCTCGAGCGCGTCTGTCTGCTCAACGGCGATACACAAATCACCGAAGAAGTCCGCACCATCGTAACGCCCGGGCACACGCGCGCGCATCAAGCCGTCATCATCGAATCGAAAGGCGAAAAGGCAATTTTTCTCGGCGATGTGGCAGGGCGCACTGTGTATCTGGAACGACTCGCGTGGGTCCCCTCGTACGACCTCGAACCGATGGTGAGCATCGAAACGAAACGCCGCATTCGCGAGTGGGCGTACGAAGAAAATATTCTCCTCATCTTTCAACACGACGCGGTGATGACGCTCGGACGTTTACGCAAAGACGGGAACGATTTCAAAGTGGAACGCGTCGCGACCGATTTATAACAACTGCATCTGTTCCTGCCCCTCCAACCACGGCGGGTCCAGACCCCACGTCAATTGAAATTCGGGGCGCGTCGCAAAATCTTCGCGCTGCAACATTTCCATCAACGGGACGCGCAAAAATTCCCAGCCCGCGCGCGTCAACTCTTGGACGCGGCGCGGGTCGCGGCGCAATCGTTCGCGCGTCAATTCCACTTGCGTTTCGGGAATGACGACGAGTCCGTGCAGCGGCGTCGCGCGCGCGGCAAGCAATTCCGCAAACTCTGCGCGCGGGCGGAACACAAACGCGTACGCGTCTTCGACAATCCTTTCTTGTTGGAGCGAACCGCGCGCCGACGCGGGAATAATTTTTTCCGCGCGCCAAATTAAATCAAAGCGTTCCGCGTTTTCCTTGACCACATAGCCAAGATGTTCACCCAACGCGTGCGCGAGCGCGCGCGCCCGCGTCAAGTCCGTCTCGACGTCCGGCGCGCGCCATTCCCAAAATCCGTCCGCGCAATTCGCGTGCGCCCGCGCGCAGATTTCCACCAGTTCAATTTCCGGCGTCAGCAGTCCGCCAAAGCGTTTCGCCAATTCATCTTCCAATTCATTCGCCGCAACGCGTCTGCGCGTTTGCAGCAGCGCGCGGGTCACGTTCTCTATCTGCACGGCAAACTCGCTTTGCTCTTCTTTACGCGCGATGCGCGCGGCACGACGCAGCCACACCACGCGCGTTTTGTCTTCCCAATGGTCAATCTCTTGCAGATACCCTTCTTTGAAACCCTCTTCCATGCGATGCCGCAAAAATTGAAAAGCGTTATCGCCTTGCCGATATTTTGCCGCGAGCAATTGCGCCAAAACATTTTCGCGCGCGAGCTTGTCGAGTGCGGCGTGATGGAGCCACGAATACGCGAGCGGCTCACCGCGCGCGTCGAGAATGGCGCGCGCGGCATCGAGTGCCGTCGCGCGCACGTTCGACGCCAAAGTATTTCCGGACACCGTCTCAACCGACGCGTCCGCGCGCTGCCACACCACTTGATAATCGCCGCGCAGTGCGCCCCATTCGGTCGCGTCGCGCGCACCGCGTTCGGGGCGAAATGCAAAATCTTCAAGCGCAAATTGCGGCGCTGCCGCAAGCATCAACGCCTCTATCATCGCGTGGCTCCCCGAAGGAAACGCGACGACAAGACGCGCCTCCGCGCGCGCAAGCTTTGCTGTATCCGCGAGCGCGTTCGTCAGCGCTTTGCCGTACCAGCCCCAACGTTGACTCTCCGGTTCCAAAAATACTTGGAGCGGGACAGCCGCGTTTTTTCCCAAAAGCCAGCGTGTCCACAAAAAAGACAATTCCCAAAAAATCGGGTCGAGGCGCGCAGGGCTCGATAGGATGAATGCCGCGCGCGCGTCTGCCGCGTTTTCTGCCAGATAACGCGCGCCGCCTTGACCGATAAACGCGGCGGGCGTGCGGCTCTCCAAGACCTGCGCGGGACTGGACGCGAGCCGCAGCGCGGGTGCGCGTTCGCCCAGCCCACGCGCCGCGTTTTCCAACGCGCGCCAAATATTGCATTCCACAAACTCGGACGGAATCTCGCGCGTGGGCAGCGCGTCGGGCGACGCGTAAAGCATTGTGCCGACGTCGAGCGCGTGGAGAAGGAGCGCGGCAAGAACATTCCGCGCGGCATCATCGCGAAACTCGGCGTCGAGTTTCTGCGAAATCGCGGCGAGCGCGTTGAGGTTGCGCGGCGAGTACAAATCGAGCAAACGCTTAAGCGTCGGTGTATTTGCCGGGTCATCGGCAAGCAGACGCTGCACCAGCAGATGATACGGCAGTCCGCGCGGCGCGGCATCCTGTGCGCGCTGACGGTCGGTTTCGGTCGCGTCGTCGCGGCATGTCCCGCACTGCGCGCACGTGTAAATTTTTTCGGCAAGCAGATTTTTGCCGTCACTGCGCCGCCAGACAAAATAGTCCGCGCTCACCGCGCCGCCGCAGCGCGCACAGAGCGTCATATACATTTTTTCCAACGCGGCGCGGAGAGTTTCCCCCTCTTTGCGCGTGTCGCCCAAGCGCGCCAGCGCCGCGCCGATTTCGCGCGCGTTGGGCAGAGTCGCTTGCACGCGCGTTGCCCATGCCACGAGCGGGTTGGAATCTACGGCGAGAATCCGCCGCCCGCGCAGTACCGCCGCGCGCACCACCGCGTCCGACGCGACAAACGGGTCAAGAATCAAATCGTTCGGCTGCGTGAACGTTTCGATAAAATGCGCGGCGACGTTTTCTGCCAGCGGCTGGCGGTGCGCCCGCAACAAATAAAATCGCGCATCGCGCGGCGGCACCAAAGCGCGTCCGTTCATGCAAAAAAGTATAGCACAGGGATTTTGTTTTGCCGTTTAATGGGGCGATTCAAGATCGCGTGCGATGCACTGCATCGCGACGCACAGCCAAGTGAACCTGCGTTCACCAAGCGCTGCAGACCGCTTTCGCCATACGTTGGGCGAACAGTGTTCGCAACGAATTGCGATTCGCTTGGCAGATGCACTCCCAAACTGAACTGCGCCCCTGCGCCACCAATGCGCGTAAGCTTTGTGCTATAATTTTGACTCAAGTGCATGAATACTTTTGTGCAAAATCGAGCAGAAAAAATGGTAATGAGTGGACGACCTGAAAAAATGTTTGATGCGGACTTTCGTTCCGCGCTGAAATATCTCGCAGGGGAGAAAGTCTCGCTTGCGCCGTCGCTGTTGTTTGCGTTTTCCGATGTTACGCGCGGCGAATTGCAAGAATTTGCCGAGGTGTGGCAAACGCTGCCCACCGACAGGCGCACGCGCATTTCGCAGGCGATGATGGAACTTGCCGAAGAACGCATCGAAGCCGACTTTACGCGCATCTTTCGCTATTTGCTGGATGATGAAGACGCACCGGTGCGCGTGAACGCCATCAATGGTTTGTGGGAAGACGAAGACCCCGCGCTGATTCGTCAATTTATCGGCGCGCTGCGGAGTGACCCCGACGCGCAGGTGCGCGCGGCGGCGGCGGAAGGTTTGGGACGCTTTCTTTTACTGTCCGAAACGAAACGCATTCCCGCGAGCGATGGCGACGAAATTCAAACTGCCTTGCTCGCCGTGATTCGCAATGGCGGCGAAGACCGTTTGGTGCGCCGCCGCGCGATGGAAGCGATTGCATATGTGGGCGATGAAACCGTGCGCAACATTGTCGCCGCCGCGTATGCGGACGATGATGCCAAGATGCGCGCGAGCGCGATTTTTGCGATGGGACGCAGCGCCGACCCGTACTGGAAACGCACCGTCGCGCAAGAATTGTATTCGCCCGACCCGCAAATTCGTTTTGAAGCGGCGCGCGCGGTGGGCGAATTGGAATTCAAAGCGGCAGTCCCGCGCTTGATTGAGCTTGCCGATGACCCGGACCGCGAAGTTTCGAGCGCAGCCATTACGTCGCTCGGCTTGATTGGCGGGAAACTGGCGCGGCAAGCGCTGACCACTATTATTGATGGCGAAGATGAAGTGGCGCGCGAAATCGCGCAGGACGCGTTGGATGAATTGGAATTTGCGAGCGGTTCAAACATGCTGCTGGTGGACATTGGTCTCGAAAGCGAAGAGGAAGCGCTGCTCGCCGAAGAGTTGGAAGATTTGGACGACGAATTTCAACAAGAAGATGACGAGCCGCGCGATTTATTGGACGATGGCGGCTTGAGTCCGCGCCGCCGCCGCTAACCTTCTCCGGTGCGCGAATCGAACACCGCGAATCCATGTCACGCCACGCAAACGCGTTTTGTGTGCCGCTGCCGGATTCGCGGTGTCATTTTTGGAACAAAATTTTTGTGGATACAGTTCAAACCACACCCGCCGCGCCAAGCGAATCCGCGCGCGTGCCGCAATGGAGCGACTTGGTTTTGTATCTCGTCGTCGGCTTGGGCGGATTCTTTGGCGCGTCCCTGCTGGCGCGCCAATTTGTGCGCGCGGCTGAAATGACACTGCCGCTCAGTGTGTTGGCGTATGCGCTGAATATTCTTTTCTTTGCCGGCACAGTGCTTGGCTTGGGCGCCGCGCGCGGCAAATTGGATTTGCGCGCCATCGGTTTTGTGCCGCCGCGCCTCGAGGCGAAATGGGTGTTCGGCGCGATTGCGATTTCGCTCGCGCTGCTGCCGCTGCGCGGCGTCATTGGTATTCTCGTGCAGTATCTCGCGGGTGGAAATTTGAGCGGACTGCAAAATCGAATGGATGTGATTGCGCCCGAAGGGTTCACGTGGCTCGGTTTTTTGGTCACGTTCGTCGGCGCGGGCATTCTCGTGCCGATCTCGGAAGAACTCTTTTTTCGCGGTGCGGTGTTTACGTGGTTTCGCGCGCGGTACAATTTTCCGATTGCGCTGCTCGCGAGTTCCCTCTTGTTTGCGTTGGGGCATTTCGACACCATCGGCGTCGTCGCGTCGAGTTTGGTATTGGCGCTTGCCAACGCGTATGTGTTTGAAAAAAGCAAAACGCTGTGGGCGCCGATTCTGATGCACATTACGACAAATTCGTTTGCGGTGTTGTTTATTTACGCCGCGCTGGCATTTGCGCCTGAATTTGCCAGACCTTGATACATTTGGCGCGTGATAGGAGCGTGATGAAAAGCTATTTGACGCAGACGCGCGCCTCACGTACACTTGTTCGCTGTGAATTACACGTCCACGTTTTTCACCGCGCTCTTTACTATCGTCGTTCCCATCCTACTCGTCGCGGCAGTTGCCTTTGGCTTGGGCAAAGCGCACGTCGTGACCGAACAGCGTTCCTTTGCGCGCCTCTCGTTGTATTTTTTCAGCCCCGCGCTCGCGTTCAATTCGCTCGCGCGTTCGAGCATCAATGGGAATGATTTGATTGCGATTTTGGTCTTTGCGGTCTTGATGTTGGTCATTGTCGGCGGCATCGGTTTGGTCCTTGCGCGTGTGTTCAAGTTCGACCGCTTGCTGACCAGCGCGTTCTTGTTGAGCATTCTCTTTGTCAACGCGGGCAACTATGGCATTCCGTTCAATCAATTCGCGTTCGGCACCGACGGCGTCGCCCGCGCAGCAATTTACTTTACGGCAAATTCCGTCCTCGCCAACACTGTCGCGGTGTATATCGCCTCCGCAGGACATTCCGACATGTGGAAATCGCTGCGGGCGGTTTTGAAAATGCCATTGGCATACGCGGCGCTATTGGGTTTGCTGTTCAACGCGCTGCATCTGAGATTGCCCCAACCTCTCTCGCGCGCCATCGAGCTTGCGGCAGCGGCGGCGCTGCCGGTCATGTTGGTCAATCTCGGGCTCGAACTTGCCCGCGCAAAATTGCGCGATTACGAGTGGCGTGTATTTCTCGCCACCGGTATCAAACTGCTCATTACGCCCGCGATTGCGCTGGGGCTCGCGGCGGCGATGGGACTGCAAGGACTGACGCGTTCCACTGCGGTCATCGAGGCATCCATGCCGACAGCGGTGATGGCATCGCTCATTGCAACCGAATTTCACGCGCGTTCGGATTTTGTCACGAGTGTTGTTTTTCTTTCGACGCTGGGGAGCACCGTCACACTGACGGTGTTGCTTTTGATTTTGGGATACGCGGGCTGACGCACGAATGGAATTCGTTCTCGTACTCGTTATAGTCTTGGCGGTGGTTGGCGCGTTTTTTTTGCGGCAACGCGGACGCGCCGCGCAAGCACAAACCGGCTTGCCGATTGACGCGCGCGTGGTGTATTCCGATACGGGCGCGTGGCAGCGCGTCGAGAAAGCGTTGTTCTCGCGGCGTTTTCGCTTGACGGGCAAACCCGATTACATTGTGCAGGATGAAACGGGCGCGATGATTCCGATTGAGGTCAAACCCAATCGGACGGCACCGCAGCCGCGTCACTCGGACACGATGCAACTGATGGCGTATGGAATTTTGGTGGAGGAAAAATTTCGCGTGCGTCCCGCGTATGGCTTGTTAAAATATCGCGACGAGGTTTTTCAAATCGCGTTCACGGACGAACTGCGCGCGGAATTTTTTGAAATTTTACAAGAGATGCGCGCGGCGCGCCGTGCGAAACATGTCGCGCGCAGCCACGATGACCCAACCAAATGCCGCTATTGTGGGTATCGGCAAGAGTGTGACGAACGTTTAACGTAGGAATCGGGGTCGAAACAGCAGCAGCTTTTGTTTTTACCCCGGTTTAATTTCCCCAAACACCGGAATCCGGGCACCGGTAATCGCGCCGCCTTCTTCAGAACATAAAAATAGCAACGTCGCCGCGACGTCTGCGGGTTTCACCCAGCCGCTGGTTTTGTTGGGCTGTTTCGCGCGCTCGGACGGCGTATCGAGCGAACGCACGAGTACGACATTCGCGGTGACGCCTTTGTCTTGTACTTCTTTTGCCACTGCCAGCGTCATCGTTTCGAGCGCGGCTTTGGCGGTGACATACGCGGAAATATTGGGGGGGGGTGATTGCGTCAAGCCGGAGGAAACGGTGAGGATGCGTCCCCAACCGTTCGCGGTGAGCAGAGGTAAAAACGCCCGCATCGAATTGACTGCGGATAGCAAATTCATATCGAGCATTTCCTGCCAAACTTCGGCGGACGTTTCCTCAAAAGGCGCGCCGCGAAACGTACCCGCCGTGTGCAGCAAAATATCGGCGCGTCCAAATTTGGTCTTGACCATTTCGGCGAGTTCTTGCATTGCGGTCGCGCGCGACGCGTCCGCGACGCGCACGAACACACGCGTTTCTCGAAAACCCAACGCTTGGTGCAAGCTGTCGAGCTTGTCTTGACGCGTGCCCACCAAGACCAATTTCACTCCGGCGTGTGCGAACGCTGCCGCAACGGCGGGTCCGAGCTGTCCGCTCGCGCCGATGAGGACGGCAACTTTGTTTGTCAATGCCATACGCGGAATAAAGAGGACGCGGGATTATTCGCCGAACACCAATTCACCGAGCAGCACCAGCGCGCGGTGATAGTTGCGGTCACGACGCGGCGCGTCGAGTTCAGAGGTGATGACGTAACTTTCTTGCGGAAGGTTCAGCGTCAAACAGCGTTCCGAAAAACGGTTCAACGTCAATTCGCGAATATCCACAAATCCGCCGACGGCGCGTTTCGCCTGAAAGACCGCTTCGGGTAAATCGTCTTGCGTTTCAATCCGCACCCCCGTTAATTCGCCGGGCAGACAATCACTCTGTTCGACGACGTTGATGTGCACTTGGAGCGTGCGTCCCGCTTTGGTGATAAAGTGCGCGCGGCGGGAGGTGCCTTCGCGTTGGTAGGAATGTGGCGCGGCGCGCCAACCGAGCACACTCGCGAACCACGCCATGAGCAACAATGCCGCGCTTTGATTGCCATTCAAGCCGATGGAAAAATCAATTTCGAGACGCGAAATCTTTTCCAGATATTGGAGATTGGCGGGGTCGTCGAAAAAGCTCGCGATAATTTCGCGCCACGGACGAATGCGCTGCCAATTGATATCGCCAAAGGAAACCGACGGATAATCGAGCCGCAGATGTGCGATGGTGTCGTTGACGCGCTCGGCGCGCGCCGTGAAATGCTGCGAGTCGTACAAGATTTGGTCGCATTCACTGACGAGTGCGCGAAAGAGTTTGTCATCCAAATCGGGCTGTCCGCGCCAGTACAATACAAACGGCAGACCACTGACGCGCAAGCTCAACACCGCGCTCGGCAACGAATCGTACTGCGCGCCGCGCGGATAAAAAATGATTTCTTCGCCGACCAAACGCGACGGGTCGTCCGCGCGCGAGGTGTATGTAGACACACGCGTTTCCAGCCAGGCGTCTGCATCGGGGTCATGCTGCGCGATGAGAATAACGCGCGCGGGATGCGAATTGACGATTTGCGCCATGAGCGGTGCGAGGTCGGTCGGGTCTTCGTTTTTGTCGCACAAGACGACGAGCGTCAAGGTGCACGCGCGCAGCGCCGCCGAGGGCAGCGCGTCGCCCGGCGCCTCCATTTCACGCAGCGCGCCCAATTCTTCTTCCACTTGTTTCAGCGGAACGACGCGAGGGGGTAGGTGGAGCATGTTCGGCAGCATTTTTGATTCAGGACTTTTGCTCAGATGTCATTTCGAGCCGTCTTTGCGAGAAATCTCAGTGGTACAATGCAAGATTTCTCACTGCGTTCGAAATGACAAGCGCAAGGCCTATGATTTTTAATTTATGTTTTCTAATTTATGATTTTCCAAACAGGTCTGTCATTGTTTTCGGAAAATCATAAATCAAAGTCTTCGCCACTTGCGCCCATCGCGCTGAATGAATTCGTCGGCGGCTTTGGGTCCCCACGTGCCCGATTCGTAATTGGGAAACGGCGGCGGCTTGAGATGTTTCCACGCGTCCAGAATGGGCGAGATGAATGCCCACTGCGCTTCGACTTCATCATAGCGCGTAAAGAGCATCGGGTCGCCGAGCATGGAATCGAGCAGCAGGCGTTCGTATGCTTCGGGCGCGGCTTCGCCGAACGAACTGGTGTAACGGAAATCCATATTGACGGGACGAATGCGATTGTCCTGCCCGGGAATTTTGCTTTCAAATTTCAACGAGATGCCTTCGTCGGGTTGAATGTTAAAGACGAGCGAGTTGGGTTCCATTTGATTTGCGCCATCTTTGCCAAAGAGCATCAACGGCGGCAAATTAAATTCAATCGCGATTTCAGTCGTGCGCTTGGGCAAGCGTTTGCCCGTACGCAGATAAAACGGCACGCCTGCCC
Source organism: Chloroflexota bacterium (assembly GCA_029778615.1). Lineage (GTDB taxonomy): Bacteria > Chloroflexota > Anaerolineae > UBA4142 > SHND01 > SHND01. The sequence continues at coordinate 31,575 of JAKOPZ010000167.1, forward strand.
AACGCCAATTTTCGATATAGAGTTTCAACGCGACATAGGTTTCGGTCACCGATTCGGGCGCCACTTCCGGTTCGCTACGATAGCCCGGCACGACAATCCCGCCAATGGCGCCCGGACCATATTGTCCGCGCACCGTTCCGTCGCGAATTTCTTGAAAACTCTGGGGACGAATCGAACGGAGCACTTGGGCCTTTTCACTACGCACATCGTCCGGCGTAAACTCGGCAGGCGGCTCCATCGTCGTCACCGCGAGCAATTGCAGCCCGTGATTTTGAATAATGTCGCGCAACGCGCCCGAATTGTCGTAATACTCGCCGCGCTGTTCCACGCCGACCGTTTCGGCGACGGTGATTTGCACGTTGTTGATGTAGGTGCGGTTCCAAATCGGTTCGAGAATGCCGTTTGCAAAACGAAAAACAAAAATATTTTGCACCGCCTCTTTGCCGAGATAATGGTCAATGCGATAAATTTGCGACTCGTCAAACACCTGATGCAGCATTTTGTTCAAATGCACTGCCGAGTTCAAATCGCGCCCGAATGGTTTTTCCAGAATGATGCGCGTATAGCCCGTGCTGTGATTGAGTTCGGCTTTGCCGAGCAGTTCAATAATTTCGGGCATCAATTCGGGCGGCACCGCGAGATAAAATAAACGATTGCCCGCCGTGCCGCGCTCTTGGTCAAAACGGTCGAGTTCCGCCTTTAACCGCTTGTAACCGTCCAGGTCGTCGAGATTCGATTGCACGTAAAAAATATTTTGCGAAAAGGAATCCCACACCTGCGATTGAATTTTTTGTCGCGAAAATTCCGTGACCGCCTTTTGGTATTCCGCGCGAATTTCGTCATCACGGCGCGGTTTGCGCGCGAAACCGACAATGTTGTACACGGGCGGCAAATAATTGTCGCACGCGAGATTGTATAACGCGGGCACCAGTTTGCGCCGCGCGAGGTCGCCCGTTGCGCCAAAAATGATAATGGACGCGGGTTCGGGCGCGCGCGCAATGCGCATTCCCTCGCGCAATGGATTCATAACGGTTCGAGTTTCGAGCATGAACATTATCCTCCGTCAAGCCACAAGTATCGCGCAATCAAATAATCCACATCGCGAAAACCCAAACGTTCGTACACGGGACGCCCCATTTCGGTAGAAAAAAGTACGCCGTACTTGTAGCCCATTGTGCGCGCGTCGAGCAATGGTTTCAGCGTAATCAGCGCGCCGATGCCTTGCCCGCGCGCAGAGGGAATCGTGCCGACGCCGTACACGCTCGCGACGCCCGCGCCATGAAACAAGATATTTGTGGCAACGGGCTTGTCGTTCCAATAACCGAGATACAATTGCCATGGCGCGTTGACGGTGCCGATGCGCGTCGTAGCATCGTACCACGCGTTGCCCGCCCACGCGGGGATTTCAAATGCTTTAACGAACGTATTCGCCCAATCGCGAATTTGTGAATCGGTCAACGCGCGTTCAATGCGAAAATTTCCGGGCGTTTTGATATTTTCGTTCAACGCGTTCAATTCAACTGCCATGCCCGCGTCGCCCGCGATATTTTCTTGAAAACCGCGCGCCAACAAGCGTTCCCGCAAATCGTTCGGTGTGCTGCGCGGTGTGACCCACCAAAAAATGAATGGCGCGCCGCGCTGTTTATACCACCCGAGTGTTTCGTCAATCACCGCGTCCGCGTTTTCGTTCGTGAGGCGCGTTGCCCATACACCTTTGAACATTGGATTGGGGGGAAATGCGTGATGATATGTCAGCGTGTCCGATTCGACGATTTCGCTGTCCGGCAAAATCATCATCGCTCGAAACAGCGCGTAGAGATTTTCTTCCACTGCGATGGCGAGTTGGGCGCGGCTGGCATCGGTGAGAATGTCGTCAGGCATAAAGACCGAAAGTGTGTTCGCGGTTTACTCGAGGATTTTCCAGAACGAATCCTTGCGCGTGATTTTGCCGTCGGCGAATTCGATCAAGTCCACTCCCCGCACATTTATCTTGTTGCCCGACACAGAGGTGCCGGTAAGTGTCCATTCCGAAACTCCGAAATCGCCACAGACCCAATGTTGGTCTTGTCCGTAATGCACATCCGGGATGCCTTCAAAGCGTTTTGCCAAACCCGCGCGCACCTCGTCCTTGCCGACATAGCGGTCGCCGCGCGGTGTCGCACCGCGCGGCATGTAAAACACACAGTCGTCCGCGAAATAGTCCATGATAGCATCCAAATCATGGCGGTTGAACGCTTCAAGAAATCCCTTTAACACCTGTTCGGTTACAAGTCCGGACATGGATGCACCTCCACATGCGATACGCGATTTAGAACCCCGTCGAATCGAATGCGACGGCTGAAAAAAGCGATGCGGAAAATAAAAATGCAATCCCGTCGAATCGAATGCGACGGCTGAAAAAAAGGGCGCAGGAAAGAATTCGTTATGCGCTTTTTACTTCATGTCCACCGAATTCGTTGCGGAGTGCGGCGAGGACTTGGGCGCTGAACGATTCGTCTTGACGCGACACAAAACGCTGAATAAGTGAAAGCGTAATCACCGGCGCGGGCACGTCCTCTGCCATCGCCGCTTCCACCGTCCAGCGTCCTTCGCCCGAATCGGCGACGTACCCTTTGATAGATTCCAAATCGTTGCCGTGTTTTTCAAACGCGTTGACTGCGAGGTCAAGCAGCCACGAACGCACCACACTGCCCGCTTGCCATACTTGAGCCACTTGAAGCAAGTCGGGGCTGTATTCTGATTTTTTCAAAATTTCAAAGCCCTCGCCATACGCTTGCATCATCCCGTACTCGATGCCGTTGTGCACCATTTTGACAAAATGCCCCGCGCCGTGCGTGCCCATCAAACCGTAATTGCCCGATGGCGGCGCGAGGGTTTTGAAAATCGGTTCGCAAAACGCAAACGTTTCGGGGTCGCCGCCCACCATAGTCGAGTATCCTTCGGTCAAGCCCCAAATGCCGCCGCTGATGCCCGCGTCCATATACTTCAAGCCCATTGCGGCGAGTTTTGGCGCGCGGCGTTTGTCATCCGTCCAACGCGAATTCGCGCCGTCTACAATAATGTCGCCCGGCGAAAGCAGCGGCGCAACTTGGTCAATCGCATTGTCCGTCGTTTCTCCGGCTGGCAGCATCACCCAAACGATGCGCGGCGACTGTTTCAACATGCCCGGAATCTCGGTCAAGACATTCGTGCCTTCCATGCCGAGCGCGACATGCTCATCCACTTTGCTTTTCGTACGGTTCCATACCACGACGCGGTGTCCGCCGCGCATCAAACGAATTGCCATGTTGCCGCCCATGCGACCGAGACCGAGAATTGCAAGCTCCATGATTGCTCCTTGCGTTAGAGATTAGAGACTAGAGATTAGAGATTGGGTCATTGTGCCGTGTTCATCGCGCTTTGGTCATTTCATTCCGTTTCTTTTCAATCCCCGCGAGCAGTTGATTAAACGCTTCATCAAATTTTACGACGCCTTCGTCTAACACTTGCTGAGTCACTTTATCGAGTGAGAATCCTGCCGCTTCAAAACGTTTCACGATGGCGTGCGCGGCAGAAAAATCTGCGTCAACGGTGCGCGCGACGATGCCGTGTTCCGCGAAGGCTTTGATGGTTTCGAGCGGCAACGTGTTGATGGTATGCGGACCAATCAACGTTTCGACATACATCACATCGCGGTACGAGGGATTTTTTGTCGAAGTGGATGCCCACAACGGGCGCTGTACGCGCGCGTTCATTGCTTGCAAGGCGAGCCAGCGTTCGCTGGAAAAAATTTCGTTGAATTTTTCGTACGCAATCTGCGCGTTGGCGATGGCGAGCTTGCCCTGCAAATCTTTTAGCTCTTCATAGCGTTGGGGATTCGTTTCCGTTTTTGCGGCGTCGCCCAAGAGTTTGTCCGCGAGCGTATCAATGCGGCTGACAAAAAAACTGGCGACAGATGCAATGCGGTCAACGGGCTTGCCTTCCGCCGCGCGTTTTTCCAGCGCGTGAAGGTACGCCCACGCGACCTCTTCGTACGCTTGCACCGCAAACAACAACGTGATATTGATGTTGAGTCCGTCGTACAACGACTGCTCAATCGCGGGGACGCCTTCTTTGGTTCCCGGAATTTTCACCATCAAGTTCGGACGGTTCACCGTCTCCCACAAACGTTTCGCTTCGGCAATGGTGCCTTGCGTGTCATGCGCGAGACGCGGCGAAACTTCAATGCTGACAAAACCATCACCGCCGTTCGATTCGTCGTACACCGAACGGAATACATCGCACGCCGCGCGCACATCATCCGTCGCGAGTTTTTCATAAATCGCATCGGTGGACGCGCCCTGCGCGTCGAGCGCTTGAATGTCCGCGTCGTAATCGCGGCTGCCAACAATCGCTTTTTGAAAAATACTCGGGTTCGATGTCTCGCCGCGCAGCGCCATCGTTTCGATTAAACGTTTCAATTCGCCCGATTCGATTTGTTTGCGTTGAATGCTGTCGAGCCAGACCGATTGACCTTGCTCGAGTAGTGCGTAGAGTGGATTGTTGCCGTTTGTAGACATACTTCCTCCAAGTATAAAGTAACAAGCTCAAAGCCAAGTGCCGAGCCAAAGGCAAAACTTTGAGCTTTTAGCTTTTAACTTTGAACTTTTAGCTTTTTACTTTTCGCTTTTACCTCTCCAACAACAGATGATACAACGATTTTTGTCTTTCGCGCGCATGTTGATAAATCTCGTGGTGCGCGGGATTCGGCGCCAAGCTCTCGCCAAATGACGCGGACAATGTTTCTAACGACGAAATGACGCCGAGCGAACGCAGTGCCAATAACGCCGCGCCGCGTGCGGACGCTTCCGCTTCGCCCGACGCGGTGACGGGAACGCCCAACACATCCGCGAGAATTTGTATCCACGCGGGCGAACTCAACAACGCCGCGCCGCTGGCAATAATTTCGCGCGGCGGCGCAATCGCCGTGCACAGCAAATCATAAATCGCCGCAAAGCGGTACGCTACCGCCTCCAACGCCGCGCGCCACAAATCGGCAGGCGTTGTGCTCAGATTCCAACCCGTGATAGAGGCGCGCGCGTCGCCGTGATAGCCGGGACTGCGTTCACCGCCAAAAAATGGCAGGAGCGTGAGTCCGTGCGCGTCGGGCTTCATATTCTGCAATGCGCGTTCCAAGTTTTCAAGTGGCGGAACTTGGAGCACACGCGCGAAATAGGCAAAGATACTGCCGCCATCCGTCAGCGAACCGCCGATGAGTCCGTCGCGTTCATCCACGCGATACATCCACAAACCGCGCGGTAATTTTTGCAAACCGCGCGCCGCGTCGGTCACCACGCGCATGGCTCCACTGGTGCCGATGGTGACGGCGACGCGCGTTTCGTCCAGACAACCGCTGCCCACATTCGCCACCGCGCCATCGCCGAGCGCGGGATACCATGGCAGGTTTGCCAACATCTTCCACCGCGCGGCAAATTCGGAGCGCAGTCCGCGCAGCGCATGATGTGCGCCGACAAGCGATGACAATTGCTCGCGCGAAATTCCGGCAATGTTCACGGCTTGCGCGTCCCACGCGTTGGTCGCGTGATTTAACATGCCCGTCCACGCGGCAAACGAAAGCGAGACTGCCGTATGCCCAAACAGTTTCAATAAAAAATATTCGTGCAGCGAGACCAGCCGCGCGGTGCGGGAAAAAATTTCCGCGTGCGTTTCGCGCAGCCACAAAAAGCGCGCGGGCAGATACGCAGTGTGCAGCGGACAGCCCGTCCGCGCGTAAATGGGATTCCAATCGTATGCGGCGCGCAATTGTTCCACCGCGCGCGCGTTGCGCGTATCCGCGTACAAGTAGGCGGGTGTAAGCGGTTCGCCCTGCGCGTCCAGCGCCAGCACATTGCTCGCGAGCGAGGACGCGGCGACGGCGGCGATTTCGATTTTGTTTTGGACAAGTTCACAGGTGATTTCGTCGAGCGCGTCCGTGAACGCATCAAACATCGTGCGCGCGTCGAGGGTCGAGCCGCCATCCCCTGTTGTATCCGGTTGATATTTACGCCGCGCGATAAAATTTTCAAGCTCCCGTGCGTTGGCATCGTACACCATCGCGCGCAGGGACGAAGTGCCAAGGTCAATGACGAGAACAAATGGGGCTTGGGCGCGCGCGAGGGAAACGGCGGACATGGAAAAAGATTTCCCCTATTTCCCCATTTCCCGAAACAAGGGGAAACAAAGGAAATAAGGGAAATACATTGCGCGGTCGGATGTTATGCTTTGAGCATTTCCGCGTGATGCTTGCGGAATTTACTTACCTTTGGCGCAACCACAAAGCGGCAGTACGGTTGATTCGGATTGTTTTTGAAATATTCCTGATGGTAATTCTCCGCCGGATAAAAATGGTCGAGCGGCACTACCTGCGTCACAATCGGGTCACGAAATGCTTTTGCTTCGGTCAACGCTTTGATGGTCTCTTCGGCAATGCGTTTTTGTTCCGCGTCGTGATAGAGAATGACCGAGCGATATTGGTCGCCCACGTCGTTGCCCTGACGATTTAACGTCGTGGGGTCGTGAATGCTGAAAAAGATTTCCAAAATGTCGCGGTACGAAATCACAGCGGGGTCGAACGTCACCTGCACCACTTCGGCGTGTCCCGTCATGTGCGAACACACTTGCTCGTAGGTGGGATTTGGAACCCGTCCACCGGCATATCCCGAAATCGCCGCTGAGACTCCTTGAATATCATTGTAAATCGCTTCAATGCACCAAAAACAGCCACCGCCCAACGTCGCCACTTGTTGCCGTTCACTCGTCGTATGACCATTATTCATTTGTATTCATTCCTTTCGATAGAATCAGGGTTCCAACGAAACCACACTTTATAGTCTCCGGTTTATTCAAAACGTTTCATTTATAGACCAACAACAACAAGAGAATCAAAACAATCACCGCCAGCCCCACGCTCACAATGCCTAACACAATCATCGGTCCGAGATTGCTCGCGGCGGCATTTGAATTCGCGCGCGGCGCGGCGCGGCTGAATTGTGTAGTGATGAGCGTCGGTGTTGTGCGCATGGCGTTCTCCAAAACATCGGGAACGCCATCTTTATTTTCGTCGGCGAGTTTGCTCATTGCCGCGTCATATTTGGCGCGCGCTTCCGGCGGCAATTGCTCCACGCTGTCGTATGCTTTGCCGTCGTAAATAATTTTGGCAGTCTGCATAATGGTCGCGCCCGCGCCGCTCACGTTTTCCAAAATGTCGGGCATCCCGTTTTGATTCCGGTCTGCGAGAACATTTTGCATCGTCTCGAATTGGGCGCGCACATCGGGCGGCATTTCGTCAATGCTGTTGTAGGTTTTGCCGTTGACGATGAACGTGTTGGACATGGAATTCATTTTTCCGCGACCTCGACATGTTCCAAATCAATTTCGTGGCAATGTCCACAGCCCACGCGCGGGTCAGCTACATCCAAAAAGTGTTGGTCGCAAAATCCTTCGACCTCGACTTTTTTCGATAGACCGAAAAGCGATTTGCCCACGCGTCCGTACAACCGCAAATGTTTGCAATGATTCGCCAGCAAAATTTCCGGTACGGGACAATTTTGGCATAACGCGGGAAACCAATTTTCCGATTCGGGATTGTTGCCAATCAAACGGCATTCTTGCGTCTCGCGTCCGCGCGCATAATCGCCGTAATAGTATTTACATTCTTTGCCGTATGGCGTCTTCATAAAACGACAGCAGAGGACCGACCGCAGACGACGCAATCAAGTTATCTGCCGTCCGCCGTCGGTCGTCATGTTCTTTGCACATTTCCAAAATCGCCGACCTTGACATACACCACCGCTTGCGACCACACCTGTCCGATATACGGCATGCCGCCGACGGTGAATGGAAATTCATCCGTGAGCGGAATGCCTAAACGATTTTGCAGCGCGTATTTTGCCAACGCGGATTGGTCGTTCAGCGGCACGCCAATTTTGTTCGCGCCTGCGATAAGCGCCGCGCGGCGCGCGTCACCGCCATTCAAATCCGCAATCATTCTATCGAACGGCGCGTTCGGTCCGGGACAATTCGGGCGGTCAATGTTGTCGAAATCGTTGTGCCCGATGAGGGTTTCGCCGCGCGCATAACTCAAGCCGGTCTCGTCGCGAATCCATTGCAGTAATTTCAGATTCGCGAGATACATCGGTTCGGTCCACGCTTCGCCAAAAAATCCTTCGTGCTCGATGGAAATGGTGTAATAGTTTGGATTGATGGCGGGAATCAGACCTTGCCACGCGGGCGTGACTTGTATCCCGCGCGGATTGCGCCACATTCCATTGTCCCAGCGCAAACCGTTCGCATACGCGGTATCGTGAATCGAAACGTATTGTTCGATTTCGCCTTGCTTGCCCACGGTAAAATGCGCGGACGCTTTGCGCGCGGGATTGCTAAACGTTGGAAAAAACGCGGTGAGCGGACCTTCGCCAATGTGAAGCACGACCGCTTTGACACGTTGACCACTGCGTCCGGTTTCAAAATTTTCCGAATTGGTGATTGGGCGCTGCGTCGCAAACGGACACAAGCCATCGGCTGTCGGCATCTTTTACCTCGCGAGAACGATGTGACGATTATTACGCATTGACGCGCGTGTGTCAACGCAAACCTTCGCGCGGAATGATTACGCGGAGATTATACCGGGATGCAAAGAAAATGAATGTGCGCGTTGTCAACGATTGCGTTCGGCGCGCACAAACAATACGGTCCCAATGACCATAAAGACGCCGAACGAAATTCCGAGCACCAGCACGTTCACCCAAATCGGTCCCAACACAACAAAATCAAACTCGGCGCTCCCCGCATAAAACAAGCCGCGCACCAAATCCACCGCGTAACGCAGAGGCGAAAGCAGCGAAACGATTTCGAGTGGGAGCGGCAAATTTTTAATCGGGACAAAAACGCCCGCCGTAAAAAATTGCGGCAAGAAGACAAAAGGAAAAAGTTGGTCTGCCGCGCGGCGCGAGGGCATGACTCCCAACACCATGATCCCGAACGCGCCGCCGTACAATGCCGCTACCACACCCGCGACCATCAAGCCGAGCACTTGGAGCGGCGACATCGAAACGCCAAGCACCAGCCCGAACAAAATAATTCCGAGTCCCTGCGGCAGCGCCACTAACGTTTCGCCCAAAATTTTGCCAAAGACAATCGCATAGCGCGAAATCGGCGAGACAAAAATTTCTTGGCTGAAATCATTTTGGCGGTCTTCCAAGAGCGAAATGATGCCGATGGCAGTGGACTGCCAAATCGTTTGCGCGAGCACGCCGGTAAAAACAAAGGGCAGGAAATTATAACCCGAACTGCCGCCGAACGTCGCCTGCATTCCGCCGCCGAGAAAGCCGATAAAGATTAGCGGAAACAAAAAGGTCGAGAGGATGCGCGCGCGGTCGCGCAAGAATTTCAAAAAATCGCGAAATGCAATCGCGAGCGTCGCGTTCACGTTCAGCGCGAGTTGGTTCGGGAACGAACGGTTGCGCTCAGTGCGCAGCTGTGTTTGCGTTATCGTCGTCATTTGCTTCCAGAATTGCGAGATACGCGTCCTCCACCGAAGGCGTGTGAATTTTTACGGTGGTCAACGGCGTATCAATCAATTTCAATAATTGGTGCGGTGTGAAATGCTGTTCAGAAGTCCCATTCAACTCGATTTTGAAAAGAGGGGTTTCCACAAACGGGACGTTCCGCACGCGCAGTTCTTGACGCAGTGCGTCACGATTCGCCGCGTCAATCAACAAGTAATTTTCGACGAGCCGCGCTTTTACCTGGTCGGGCGTGCCTTGGGCGATGACGCGCCCGTGATTCAAAATACAAATTGTGTCGGCTTGTTCCGCTTCTTCCAAATAGTGCGTGCTGAGAAAAATCGTCGTCGCTTTTTCGGCGCGCACGCGTGTCAAATAGTCCCACAGACTGCGGCGGCTCAACGGGTCGAGTCCGGTCGTCGGCTCGTCGAGAAACAAAACGCGCGGGTGGTGAATCAGCGAACGAATGATTTCGAGTTTGCGCTTCATGCCGCCGGAAAACGTTTTGATGGGTTTGTGAATTTCCTTTTGAATGCCGAGCACGGCGGCGAGTTCGTTCACTTGCGCTTTGTACTCGCGCGGCATCAGCCAATACGTGGGACGAAACGGATACAGCCCGTACATGGTCGCGTGCAAACGAATGTTTTCTTCAGCGGTGAGGTTTTGGTCCAGCGACGGGTTTTGAAAAATAATGCCGACGCTTTCACGCACGCCGTTTGGTGCGCGCACCAAATCGTGCCCCGCAATCTCTATCCTGCCCGAAGTGGGCGCGAGCGTCGTGGTCAAAATCGAAATCGTCGTCGTCTTGCCCGCACCGTTCGGACCGAGCAATACGAAAAATTCGCCGGGCGCGACCTCAAACGAAACATCGTCCACCGCGTTCGCCTGTGAATTTTTGTACCGTTTGATGAGATGTTCAACGTGAATAATGGGTGACATAAAAAGAGAGGTTGGAGATTGGTGATTAGAGATTAGAGATTAGAGACTAGAGATTGGAAATTAAGGATTCGTCACGAGTCTCTAATCTCCAGTTATTCTTTCACGACGCGAAACCCGATATTGCTGCCGCGCGAACCGGCGAGATAACGGGAACGATACGCGCACAACGCTTCCTGATACGGATTAAACCACGAGCCGCCGCGCATGACGCGCGCGCCACTGCCTTCAATTTCTTGGCGTCCGTCCTCTGCGCGATAGGGATATGCAAATTCCAATTCCTGCCAGTTGCTGCCCCATTTAGATAACGTCCACTCGAAAACATTACCCGCCATATCCCAAACGCCAAAAGGGCTTGTGCCCGCAGGAAAATGCGAAACGGGGGTCGTGCCGCCAAATCCCGCCTCCGCTGTATTCGCGCGTCCGCGCTCGAAATTTTCGCCCCACGGAAAATTTCGGGCATTATTTTCCCCGCGCGCCGCGTATTCCCATTCCGCTTCACTGGGCAAACGATACAAAAGACGTTTCGGCGAAACATCTCTACCTGCTTCCGCGTATCCCGCATTTTCCCGCTCTGTCATCCAATTGCAAAACGCGACGGCTTCGTACCACGAAACGCCGACGACGGGATAGCGCGCCCGATTCAAACGCGGCTCGTTCCAAAACGCGGGCGCAGCTTGCTGCCCAATTCTCCCGCGCATCCATTTCCAACCCATCGTCGTCCAAAAGCTTTCGATTTCATATCCGCGCGCCGCAATAAATTCTGCGTATTCCGCATTCGTCACCGGATATTTGCCGATGGCGAACGCGCGCAGTTCGATTTTGTGCGGTGGCGATGCGTCGCGCAAACGCTTGTCGCCCATCAGCAAAACGCCGCGCGGAATTTCCACAAACTCCATACGTCGAGTGCCGGTGTGCGTTTCAACTAAACGCGAGAAAACGGTACCAGCCGTCAGCATTTTCTTTGAGTTCTTGCATTCGCTTTTCGACGTACTGATGCAGTTTCGCGTTTTCAATCGAAATCGCGCCGAGGTCTGCAATCGCGCGCGCAAAATTCAAGTCTTCGTTTCCAAACACGCGCACCTGCGCCGAGTACAAACGGAGCACGCCGATATTTGTCCCGTGCGCGCGCAGCGGCAGAATCAGCACCGAACGAATCCCTTCGCGCGTCGCTTCTTCCGGATATTGCAGTCCCGCCTCCGCGCTCATTTCCGTAATCACTATCGGTTCGTTCGAATCGAGCACCCGTCGGTCAATCGCGCTCGATGCAAGCGTCACCGCGCCCTTGTCCAAATACGCTTTGCTCAATCCATACGCTGCCGCGAGATGGAGCGTTTGCCCGCGCGGTCCCAAGAGCCGCAGTGAACCCGCTTTGACATTCAACTCGCGTACGAGCTGCACCAACAACGTCGTCAACACTTTGCCAAGTTCGAGAGTGGAATTGACTTGATGCGCGGTTTTTTGAAACGCTTCAAACAAGTGCGTGCGATAAATCGCGTCCGCGCCCAAATTGGCAACGGCGGCGAGAAACAAGCTTTCCGAATCTTGAAATTCGTGCGGCGTCGCGGTATAGACATGCAGTACGCCGATGACGCGCTGACGCGCCATCAACGGCAAAGCGAGCATGCTGACAAGCCCTTCGCGCGCCGCGTGGTCCGGATATTGAAAACCCGCCGCGTGACTGGTGTCCTCCACTTGTACGCGTGACCCGCGCAACACGCGTTGGTCAATTTCACTTTTGGCTACATCCAGCGCGCCTTTTTCCAGATACTGTGTGCTCAAACCATACGCCGCGCGCAAAAGCAATTGTTGCTTTTCTTCATCCAACAAACGCAGCGTCGCAGCTTTGTATCCCAAATCGTTGACAATGCGGCGCAGCAGCGTATCGAGCGCTTCGGACTCATTTACACTTGCGTTAATGTCGCTGATGATTTTCAAAAGCGTTTCAACACTTGTGGATTCAGACAAGGGCGCACCCATTTTTGTCCAACTCCTCTCTTGGCTCAGCCCCTTCCCAAAAAGAGACTCGCAAGCACAATTGCCAACACGAGCGTCGTAATGCCTGCATACAAACGGTCGCGTTCGTACAGAAACGCGAAAATGGAACCCACCACCCGCAGCACCGGCGTCACAATCAACACAATCAGTCCTGCCGCGAGAAAACCCGAAGGACGCAGGGTCAGGAGCCGCGTCACCACATCGCCGACTTCCGGCACTTGTGTCGGCGGCACGCGTTGATAAAACAAATCCAGCGCGAGACCAAACACCATCAGCGCGGTGCTGAGCACGAGACCCAAAATCAACATTTGATGCACCACATCATTTACATCGCGCTGCTCGCGCAAACGCTGCGCCTGCTGCGGCGTTTCGCCGATGCCATTGACCAGTTCGTGCAAATTCGGATTGACGTGCACTTGGTTTTCAGACGGCTCTGCCATTTAGCTTCCTCCCGTCAGCGCGCGATAGAACATTTGCGCCGCAAACAACAACAACAGCACCTGAAAAATTTGCTTGAGCCGATGGCTCTGCACGCGACTGCCGAGACGTGAACCAATTTGCGCGCCGAGCAAAACACCCAACGCGGTGGGAATGGCGATGCTCGGGTCAATATAGCCGTGCTGGTAATAAATCAGCGCGCTCGTCGCCGCCGTAATGCCAATCATAAAATTACTCGTCGCAATCGCCGCGCGCATGGGCAGTCCCATCACGAGCGACATAATCGGCACTTTGATAACGCCGCCGCCGATGCCGAGCAAGCCCGAAACATTGCCCGCCACGAAACTTGCCGCCATGCCGAGCGGAAAATGATGCACGCCGTATTTCACCTGTTCGCCCGTCAACGGGTCAATATAACTCGTGTCCAAAAAACCCGTTGGCTCAACGTGCTCGGCATCCTTTTTTATGCCGCGCAGCGAGTGCGCGACGTACAACAACACCAAGCCAAAAATGCCCGCGAGCAAATTGGGATTGATGAGTACGGCAGTGATTCCGCCCGCCAACGCGCCGAGCGTCGTCGCAATTTCCAACGTCATCGAAAGCCGCGTGTGCGTCAACCCGCGTCCCACATACACCGCGCCCGCCGCCGACGAAGTCGCAATCACACTGATAATGCTTGCGCCAATCGCGGTCTTGATGGGCAAGCCCACCAGCCCTGTCAAAAGCGGAATCAAAATCACGCCCCCGCCAATGCCAAGCAGCGCGCCGAGCGCGCCCGCTCCAATCCCAATCAAAAAAATCTCCAACGTCGTAACCATTGCAGTCCCCTCATGTACAACATTGAACGTGTCCGGGCTAAACTCCGTACCATAAAGGCAACAAAATCGCAAAGAGACCCAGCAGCAGCAGCGTCAAAGGCACGCCCACGCGCGCGTAATCGCTAAACTTGTATCCGCCCGGACCCATCACCAACAAATTGACCGCGTGCCCCAAGGGCGAAATGAACGCCATCGCACTCGCGAGCGCAACGCCGAGCACAAACGTAAACGGATTGCTGTGCAGTACTTGCGCGGTCGTGAACGCAATCGGTGCGAGAATCGTGATGGTCGCCTGCCCCGTCATCACCTGTGTCAAGCCCATCGTCACAAACATCAACGCAAGCAAGACCGCGAGCGCGCCATAGTTGCCCAACGTATTCACAAAGCCATTCGCAATCCATTCCGCCGCGCCCGTTTTCGTCATCGCTACACCGGCAGGCAGCATTCCCGCAATCAAAAAAATGAGCCGCCATTCAA
>JAKOPZ010000168.1 GCA_029778615.1 Chloroflexota bacterium
AACAATTCACCCGCGTACATCCCCATTCGCACGCCAAGCACCTGACGCGGACAAAGATGATTGTGATGGCGTTGGGAAGATTGCTGTAACAAAGATTCGAGCGTCTGCATATTATTTCAACCAATCGGTCAACAAGGATTGCGTCTGTTGCTCTTGCGCGCGACAGGTTCGACAAAGCGCTGCATTGTTTTCGCTGACAAATTCTGCATTGCAGCGCGCGCAGCGCGTTGTGTTTTGCGTTGGCAGCGTTTCGTACATTTTTGCGCGCGCCGCGTTGAGATTTTCCGCGCGCAGGTGTGCCGCACGCGCAGGTTTTGGCGCAGTGTCGGGAATGAGATTTGCGGCAAGTTCCGTTGTGACGTTCGCCGCGCTGCCGCCAAAAATTTTTAGAAAGTCGCGGCGTGAATATTTTTTGTGCGCGCTCATTTTTGCTCCGCGTTCAAAATATCGTCCACCCAAGTCATTGCCGCCATCATGCGCGGAAAACCGAGTGTGGGCGCGGCGAGCAAGACCACTTGGCGAATGGCTTGGTCCGAAATTCCCAATTCGCGCGCGCGCGCCGTATGCGCGTGTGTTGCGCCTTCCATTTGTGCGCCGACAGCAAGCGCAAGTTTGAGCAATGCGCGCGTGTTTTCATCCAACGGTCCGGCGGAATGAACTGCCGCGCCGAGTTGGTCGTACGCTGACCAAACATTCGGAAATTCACTTTTGAAGTGTTGATATGCTTTGGGCAAATGGGGCATCGCGTTTCTCCTTTTCGGCGTTAGTCTAGCAAATCGCAGATGATAACATAGTGACACATTTACCGCGCGTGATAGTACGTTTGTCCAACAAAAAAACCACCGACGAGCATCTTGTTTGCAAGGAGATGAGAAAAGCGGATGCTTGTCGGTGGTGATTCGCTCAATGTGCCTCGTGCATCTTTTACACGCGCTCTATCTTGACGCGCGAGTCATAAAACACCGCGCTGCCGCCAACGGGGTCCACGAGCGTTGTGTTTTTCAAGTACGGGTCCACACGCATTGCGGCGTTCGCGTGTACGCCGAGCGTGCGGCGCGGGTCGCCCTTGATGACCTGTCCGTCAATGGCAATGTCGCGCGCGCCATACGCAAAGTGTCCAAAGCCGAGCGCGAACGCAATCACGCCGGGACGGATGCCTTGCACCACTTTGACTTTGCCGAGGATGGGCTGCTTTTGTCCATTCGTCAAATCCCATTCGCCGTTCGGATTCGTCGCCGAAACAACGCGCACCAGGTCGCCTTGCTTGAACCCACGCGCTTGCGCATCCACCGCATTCATCAGAATAAAGTTTTCGGGCAGCAGCGCGCGCAGCCAATAGTTGCCCGGCGTGCGCGATTTCGTTTGCGAAATTTCACGGTACGTAATCATTTGCAAATCGAAACCCTGTCCCTCATCGGGCAGCGGCTCGCCCGTGACATCCGTCGGCGCGGGAATGTAGGTGGCAAAGCCCGCCAAACTTTTGCCCGTCATCGCGTGTTTCACTTTGGCGGTTTTCTCTTGATACATGTTGACGAGTTTGCCGTACTTGTTTGCCACTTTTTCGCCGTCGAAAATTTTGCTGTACTCTTGGAAGCGTCCGCCGCGATTCAACACAAACACCACTTTGCGCCATAGCTCGTCGCCGACGATAGACTTCCAGCGTTCCGCGTCGTACACACTCGCGGGCAAGTGTTTGTGCGATTCCATGAACACGCGCAGTTCTTCATCGTCCGCATCCGGCACCGCGTCCGCCGCTTCGGGCTTTTCGCCGTACGCGAGGTTCGCCACCATCTTGAGATACAAATCGTCCATGTGCGTCAGCGGTTTGCCTTCGCCAAAACCGTTGGGACCAAAATTCGGCAGATTCATTTTCTCCGCGATGCCCAGAATCAGGGATTCGAGCGAAATCGGCATTTGGCGTCCATAGACCGTGACGGTTTCAATCAACGGCGCAATCGTCGGTTGGCGCAATGGCTGCTGTTTGACCGTCATGCTCGGATGCGAACCCGCAAATTCCCAACGTTCGAGATTGGTGAGGTCGGGGAAAATGTAATCCGCATACATTGACGTTTCGCCGACAACGATATCATTGGCAATGATGAGCGGAATCTTGTTGGGGTCAGAGAGAATTTCAATGTTGGTGTGTCCCGCCGGTAACGAGTACACGGGCGAACCCATGTAAATGAACAACGCTTTGATGGGATACGGATACGCGTCCCCCATCGAAGGAATCAGCTCTTGGTAAATGTCCGACGCGAGCGGATACCAATTGCGTTTCGCGGGATACCCTGCAAACAACGTTGACTCTTCATATTTCGCGTCGTGACGAATAATCGAAAGTCCGAACGGATTGTGTTTCTTGGGCACCATCTTGGAAAGATTGAACGGACCATCCGCTTTGGCGCCTGCAATGTCATACGTCGAGACTTTGACGAACCCGCCTTTGTAATCGTAATTGCCCAGCAGCAGGTTGAGATTGTTCCACGCCAGCACGTTGTAAAAACCGTTGGTATGCTGTGAAACGCCGCGATGAATATCGGCAACGGCTTTGCGTCCGTGCGATACAAATTCGAGTCCGATTTCTTCCAAATCGCGCGCGTTGACGCCCGCGATGTTCGCCCAATCTTGCAGCGAATACTTGTTGGCTTCGTCGGCGAGAATGGCGAAACTCGATTTGACGATGATGTCTTTGCCATCCTTGTCCTTGACGAATTGATTGACGAGCAAATCACCGACGACCGGATTCTTGTCGTCGTTCGGGTCGAACGCAACCAGCTTGCCGTCTTGCATCACAACGAACGGGTCAAATTCCCATTCGGTCTTGCCGTCCGCGCCGACGCGTTTTTCCTTGTCCGCGATGCCGAGCTCGGACGCGCGCACGAACGCGCCGGCATGTCCCTTGTCATCTATCTTGACGAGCCACGTTGCATTGCTCCAATTCGGTTCGCCGTTGGCAACTGCCGCGCCCTTGTTCGCGTTCCGCAGATATTTCTCGTTGTATTTTTTGTTGTCAATGACATAGCGAATCAAGCCGAGTGCAATCGCGCCTTCGGTGCCGGGTTTGTTGGGCATCCATTTCCACGCTTTCGCCGCGACTTTGGAGAGGCGCGGGTCAATCACCGCATACTTCATGCCGCGATTTACAACCGGATTGGTAATGCGCGGCACGCGGTTTGACGGACCGTAGTTGCCTTCGAACGGCGACGCGCCGACGAAAATCACAAATTCGGAATTTTCCGTATCGCCCTGCCAATAAAATTTTTCACCGCCGGTAAATTTGCCTTCGACGAATTGTTCGCTCATCGCCTTGCCGGAAAAATACAGCGAACCTTGACAGACCGTCGTGTGTCCGTGCGTGTTGGTCGAGCCGAGCGCATCGCGCGTAAAACGATTGATGAAATCGCTGCGCCCCGCCTTTAAGCGTCCCCACATGAACACGAGTTGATTGTTTTTCGGTCCGAGGTCGGGATGGTCGGGGTCAATCATTTTGTCAAGGTCGGCGACGAATTTGGTTTTGAATTCCGCGACGAGCGCCTTTTTCTTGTCCGCGTCTTTTTCCGCGACGATTTTGGAAACCGCGCTTGCCATCTCTTTTGCCAGCGCCGGGTCGCGCAGCGCGTAAATGGCGTTCAATCCATCCACCGCGCGAGTTTCCTCGCCCGGCACATGCGCGAACAAATTGCCGCCGTTGACAATTTCCGAAATCGCCTGGTCGAACGAAATCGTTTGCCATTTGCCCTCGCCGCGTTTGCCCGCGCGTTTCAACACTTTGACCAAACGATACGGGTCATACGTGGTTTGGATGCCCGCGTGCCCTTTGGGACAAATCGCGCCGTCAATCGTCGCCGCTTCCGTAATCGGCGTTTTGTACGAAAGGTGCGGATTCAGTGTGAACGGGTTGAACGGATTGCCGTCAATTTTGGCAATGACGCCGTTCAACAATTTGACTTTGATGCCGCAGTTGGTGTTGCACTGCTGACACGTGCTGTAAATGATGCTTGTCGGGTCCGCGAGTGGATACCCTGCTTGTTCGCCTGCCGCCTCGGCGATTTTGCCGTCCATCATGTCCCACGCGAAATTCATTTGTGAGGCGAGCGCGGCGCATCCGCCGAGGAACGCCGAGTACTTGAGAAAGTCGCGGCGGCGCAGCGTATAGTCCGGCGCAGCAGTTTCGGTGATTTCAAATTCCTTGTCCATTAGTTCGCCTCCTTCAATTTCAAAAACTTGAGGTGGTCATACGCAATCAGGAATGCGGCGGTGGTCAAGCCGAGAATGCCAAGCGTCACTGCCCATTCCATCGCGCTCGGGAAATAATTGAACTGCAAACGCGGGTCGTTGAATGCATTCGCCAGCGCGTCAATTTCGGGAATCGTGAGCGCGGGGAAAACGATGTTGGCGCGCGCCACCGCAAAGCCGATGAGGACCATCACCCCCGCCGCGCCTGCAAGCCAATAATGTGCCCGCAGTTGCGGCACGAGCAAAATGATGATGGGAATGACGGTGCCGACGCCGATTTGCAAAAGCCAGAACGCCCACCAGTATTGTCCGAACATTACCTCTTCGACCGCCTGAACATTCATCGGCACGCCGCCGTACATGCTTTGTGAAAAATCCGCCCACACGAAATACGTCTTGATGAGCTGCAGCACGACGACGCTGATTGCCAACACTTGGATTTGCCGCGCATAACGCGCGTCGCTGCGCGGACCGAAAAATGCCCACACCGCCAAAAAGAGCGCCAGCGCCGAGCCGATGCTAAAGACGGGGAACTGTACCGGAAACAGACCGATATGCCAGAAGGGGCGCGCGATTTGGACGCCAAGCAGCGCGCCGACCGCGCCGCTGAGAAAGAACGCCAGTCCCAAACCGATAATCATCACCACGCGCAAAAGCCACGCGGGCGTTTTGAACCAATCGAGCGTGAGCAGCAGCGCGAACGCGGTGAGCAAACCGAAAATGGTATAACCCCACACAATCTGTCCCATAACCGAAAACAGATTGCCCTGTAAATACACTTTCCAAATGCGGTCGAGGTGTCCGAGGTCGAGCCAAATGTGAACCAACCCCGCGCCGAGCGTAATCAATGTCAAAAACAGCGCGAGCCGACCGGTGCCGCGCAGTAGCGGCACATGGAACAAAAGGTCGAGCGTGGCGAACATGAACATCCCCGCTGCGATACCGACGAAAAACAAATACATCGCCACCCACAAACCCCACACGACATACGAACCGTAATTTGCCTCGCTGTGACCGGTCGTCAGGCGGGCAAAAATGCCCCACGCGCCCAAAGCAATCGCGACGGCGACACCAAGCCAGATGAGGCGTTTGAACCACAGCATTGTCATCCTCCTCGACAGGTATGACAACTTGGATTTGTCATACCGCTTGTCCATTCTCATTTGCAATTCCAAAGCAAATGCGGAATAGGCAGCGTTTCTACATCAGATAATAGACCTTGGGCGCAGTCCCCAATTCTTCTTTCAAGCGCATCACGTTTGGCTGCGCGATGAGTTCAGACACGAGCGACTGCGGGTCGTTCGCATCGCCAAAATAGGTTGCGCGTCCGATACACGTTGTCGTACACGCGGGCAGCATTCCCGCTTCGAGGCGATGGATGCAAAATTGACACTTGCGCACATTGCCAATGGGAGATGCTTCTCCCTCGCGGGGCCACGCGCGCCCGTACTCGAAATTGGGTTCGCGTTCCATCGTTTGCGCGGCGGATTGCCCGAGAATCAGTCCCGCCGCTTCCGGTGTGCCTTCCGAATACGTCGCGCCAAAGTCGAACGTGCGCGCGCCATACGGACAGGCGGTCACGCAGTAGCGGCAGCCGATGCACTGGTTGTAATTGATTTCGACAATGCCGTCCGCGCGTTGATACGTCGCGTTCACGGGACACACGGGAACGCAGGGCGGATTGTCGCACTGCATACACGGGCGCGGCAAAAAGCGGCGCGTGACATTCGGATACGTTCCGATTTCTTCTTCAATCACCGGACGATACACCACGCCGGGCGGCAATTTGTTTTCTACTACGCAGCCGATTGTACATGCCGAGCAGCCGACGCATTTCCGCAAATCAATCACCATAATCCAGCGTCGTTCGTGCGCGGGTTTTTGCAGCGCGCGTTTCAAATCCGCCTGCATTCGCAGCAGCACATCTTGCGGTGCGAACGGGGCATCTTGTGTTTGAGATGGAGCGGATACGTTTTGTTCACTGGTGACAGGCATATTCCATCCTCCTCTATTCCAAAAAAAGAAAAAGCGCAGAGCTTGGTTCTCTGCGCCAAACATATCAAAAAAGAATTAACGAGTATAGCAGGGAAATCCTGTGCAACTTGTCACAATGCAAGGGTTTTCCCTAAACGCTTCAAACGATGCGAGGGAAAACCTTGCAGCTCACTCATTCAACCAGCCCTGCTGCATCGCGTATCGCACCAACGCGGCACGGCTTGCCAAACCCAACTTTTCCATTCCGCGCGCGCGATAGCTTTCGACGGTCTTGACGCTCAACGCCAATTGGTCGGCAATCTCTTGATTCGTGTGTCCCAACGCAACAAGTCGCAAGACCGCGTGTTCGCGCTCGCTCAATTCCGCGTTCATCTGAATTGTGGTGTTCGCGTTCGCAGTGGGCAACATGCCATCCAACAATAATTTCGTGTGCGACGGATGAATATACACGTTGCCGCGCATGACGGCGCGAATCGCGGAAATTAATTCTGCATCCGCCGCGCTCTTGGGACAATATCCTGCGGCGCCTCCTTCCAACGCGCGCCGCAGGTATCCTTCTTCTTCGTGCATCGTCAATATCAAAACTTGCATCTGCGGGTGTGCGCGTTTAATTTGACGCAGCGCTTCTAACCCATCCATCCCCGGCATTCCCACATCGAGAATCACAAGGTCGGGTCCAAGAGTGCGCGCAGCATTCAATGCTTCGGGTCCTGTGGTTGCTTCGCCGATGACTTGCATATCGTTTTGCGCGTTCAACAATAATTTGAGTCCCGCGCGCAAAACTGCATGGTCATCTGCCAATAGAATTCGCACTTTCATAGAGTTGCTCTTGAATCGGAATCTCTACAAAGACACTTGAACCCTTGCGTTCGGCGGATTCAAACTGTACGCGCCCGCCGACCAGTTCCGCGCGCTCGCGCATCCCCGCAAGTCCAAGTCGTCCTTCTTGTCTGCCCTCGACAATCGCGCGTACATCAAACCCGTGTCCATCGTCTTCCACAATCGCAACAAGCGCCAAAGGTTTTCGTTCGACGACGATGCTCACATTTTTGGCGTGGGCATGTTTCGCCACATTCGTCAACGCTTCTTGAATGATGCGATACACGGTCAATTCGACTTCAGGCGCGAGACGTTCATCGCCGCGAAAACCCGTCAATTCCAAATCCACACTCAACGCGTACGTTTGGCGATACGTTGTGATGTACCGTTCCAACGCGGCGGCGAGTCCCAAATCGTCAAGCAAGGGCGGACGCAGTTCGCGCGCGAGACGCTTGACCGCATCCAAAGATTGTGCGGCAATGTCGCGCAATGCTTTGAGCTGTGGACGCGTCGTCGGTTCGCACGTGTCGCTCACTGCGCGCAAACCAACCATCAATGAGGTGATTGCCTGGCCCGTATCATCATGCAGCTCGCGCGCGATGCGTTTGCGTTCTTGCTCTTGCGCGGTAATCACCTTGTCAAGCAGCTGTCCGCGCACGCGCTCTTTTTCGCGCAAATCATCCCACAGTCGCACATTCTCCACCGCGCTGCCCAATTGCTGTCCAATCGCTTCCAAGAGATGCACCTCGTCCGGTTGAAACGCATCCGGTTCATCACTCACGACACCAAACACGCCCAACACACGCCCGCGCGCCAAAATTGGCACGGTGACGTGCGACGCAACCGCGTGCGCATTCTGCAAGCGCGCATGGCGCAGTGGACAATTGGATGGGAGCGGCGCGACGATTTGGGCATGTTGTTCGCGAATGGCGGTGGTGCATGGACAACCGCGCAGCGCGGTGGAAACTTCTTGCGCGGCAAGTTCCTGCGGCAGACCAATCCAACTCGTCAATTGAATTTCATTGCCGCTACGGTCAAACAAAAAGACCCAGCCGCCCTTTAACGCCAACGTGCCGAGAACGGCGTGCAGCGCGCGGTCGAGGACTGTATTTAGTGGCGCGGGCGCGTTGACCGCATTGGCTACGGCATTGAGCGCGCTCAATTCGCGGTGGCGTTTGTCCATGGTCGCTTGTCCGATGGCGAGGTCGCCAACCATTTGGTTGAACGCGCGTGAGAGTTTGCCGAGTTCATCGTCACCCCATTCGGGCGCGCGCTGCGAGAGGTCGCCCTGCGCGACGGCTTGGGTCGCGTTAACGAGCGTGCGAATGGGGCGCGTCAATACTAACGTCAGAATGTATGCTGCGCCGATGCCGAGCATCGAAACCACCAGCGTTGTCAAAAGCATCTGCCAAGTCAAATCATTCACCGCGCGTTGAACGCTGTTTTCGTCGAGACCAATGCGCGCAGTTCCAGCGCGTCCCTCAAAGATGGGGACAGCAATATCGTGAATGATGCCTTCGTCGGTTGTAAATTCGACGGTATGTGCGCGCTCGGTGGGCGCAACTTGATTTTGCTCCAGCAGATTGCGCGGAAATCCATCGGCAAAGGAATGAACCAAAACGCGCCCCTCCGCGTCCAAGACAAACACATACCGCAAATCACTGTTGTTGCTCAACGTGTCCTGTACGAGTTCATGCAGCGCATACGTGTTGTTAATCAATATCCAATCTGCCGAACGCGCCGCGAGGTCGCGCGCAATCGAGACCCCGCGTTCCTGCAAGCGCGCGGTAAGCGCGGTGGTCATGCTGATTCGCACCTGCCAAATAATTCCAAACCCCAACAACAATACCAAGCCCAAGACAATGCCCATGATTTTGGCGCGCACGCTGGGGCGCAGCAGCCACGCGCGCGTGGAGCCAATGAAATTGGTTTGGTTCGAGATTGGCAGCGTGAGATTCATAGAAAATCAGAAAACCATAGCGAGCGATGAATGGTTATGGCGCGAGATTCACTTGCAGTTCCATTGCGCGCGCAGAATCGTAAATGTGATCCGAAACGACGACAAAGCGGTCAATCATCAAGTCCTTCAAAATTGTCCGTCCCGGTTCCTCTTGGTCTGCTTGTATCAAAATTTCGCGCAGCAAGAGTTTGAGCTGCGGGTCGAGTTTTGGATTGACGACAACGGGCGGGATGCCAAACGGTGGCGAACGATGAATGACGCGCGTTTTGGCGCCAATGCTTGGCTCACGCGCAATTAAATACTCATACACCAAATTGTCCACGTTCGCGCCATCGGCTATGCCATTCGCAACTGCGCGAATCGCGTTATCGTGACTGTACGTGAAGAATGTGCGCGCAAAAAATTCTTCGTGGGTGGATGTGAGTGTGCTTATCAATTGCGTTGGATACGCGCGTCCGGTTAGCGAGAGCGGGTCCGTAAAGGCAAACGTTTTGCCGCGCAAATCCTGCATGGAACGCGCCGGGCTGTCAGAAGGGACAATCAAAAGGGAATAGTACGCGGTTTCGCCCTGCACTTGTGGCGCGACCAACAATTCCATCCCAAACTCGCGCTGTCCGATAATATACGCGCTCGTGCAGACGAATGCCATGTCCACGTCACCGCGCTGAATCAATTCATTCACTTCGGCATATGTCATGCGCTGCACCAGTTCAACCGGGCGATGTAATTTTGCGCCAATGTATTCAAGCAGCGCGCTGTAGCTTTCTACATTGCCTTTGGGTGAAATGACGGCAGCCACCGCGATACGGAGGGGTTTGGTGCTTGAGGATGAAAAAGTCGCGGACGAAACGGGTTCCGTGTCCGCAAAATGCACCGTCGGCGGAGGTGCAGTTGAACATGCCGCCAAAACGAGCGCGCCAAGAAAAAATGCCAAGACGTGTCGCATAACGCTAGCATACTCTTGGCAGCGTTGCGCTGGGGATTGTCAAATGACCTTAAAAGAAGGTGACAAAGTAAAAGGGCCCAATCTGACCGCTTTGCTTGCTCAACCCCAAAAGACAAACGCGTCACTGTCTGGTCGAGCCGTTTTTGTATGCCCTGCTATCGAAGCTCAGGTAAGGGTCGAGATCAAGAGCGGCGAAGAATTAGCCAACCGACCAATCATGCAAGGCATCTTGAAAGACATAACAAATGGTAATGAAGGGCACCGCGTCGGCGCGTTAATTGTCCCTATGCTCTCGCGCCTCACACGCGACGAGGATATGATTGACGGCGCGGTAAGGCGACTGCAAAGTCCCTTGACAAGGATATGTCATTTCGAACCCCTCAATCCTTCGGGGTAAATTCTGTGAGAAATCTCGTTTGTCACGAGAGGTTGAGATTTCTCGCATCCGCTCGAAATGACAATTGGCGCGACTTTGCAGTTGCCTTGACAGCGCGGTGATTCGCTTGACATGCCAAGAGAACGGTGTCAAAGTTATTGACTTTAACGGCAAAGTATACGACTTTGAGCGAGAAAATGACCAAGATCAGTATTTTCTCGAAAATTGGTTCGCTGCGCGCGAAAAACGATCCTTTATGTTCATTTCGATGCGCGGCTTGAAAGAACGGGCGAGGCAGGGTAAATTTATCGGCGGGCGCGCGAGGGTTGGCTACAAGTTGGTAGATTCGGGTGAGATTAACAAGCGTGGAAGACATCTAAAGAAACGTGAGATAGACCTCCAGTGGGCTCCGCTGATTCGTCGTATATTTGAAATGATTCAATACAAAAGCGGGCATGAGGTTGCGCGGGAATTGACGCGCAAAGGCATCGAGATACCGATTCAGCAAAAGAGGTTTATGGCAAGATGGGGTAAGAAAACACGCCCTATTACTATCCATGATGTTATGGATATTGCTCGCAATCCACTCTATTGCGGGCGAATCCAATGGTGCCGCAAGTATGCAGATAGCAAATACACCCGAGACTATGCGGGTGATACTTTTTTTGACCCATCCCTACAAATTGTCTCGCAAGAAGAATTTGACCGTGTCCAACGAATCCGAACTGCGCTTTTTGAATTTTTATTTACCGAAATTTTTGGCATAGCCATTCGTAGTAACGAATTCATTCGTTCCTCTGACACGCCGAATAAATTCGTCACTACCACAAAGAAAACCATGCAAGCAACATTTCCCAAACCACAAACCCGCGACATTTCCATTCACCCCGATACCCATATCGGCTACGTGCATCTCACCGTGCGCGATTTCAAAACAGCCCTGCCGTTTTATCAAAACGTACTCGGATTCAAAATTCACAAAAACGAAAAAGGCGTCGCGCATCTCGGCGCCGGCGCCGATGATTTACTCGTACTCACCGAAAATCCCGACGCGAAAATTCAACGTTTCGCAACAGGGCTGTACCATTTTGCCATTCTCGTCCCGTCGCGTTTTGAACTCGCGCGTTCGCTGCGTCGTCTCGGCGAAGCGGAAATTCAACTCGGCTTTGGCGACCATATCGTGAGCGAAGCGATTTATTTGAGCGACCCCGACAACAACGGCATCGAAGTCTATCGTGACCGTCCGCGCAGCGATTGGTACGACAAAAATGGAAATTTTCAAATGGGGACATTACCTGTGGATGTGCGCGGCGTGTTGAGCGAATTGCAAAACGAAACCGACGAGTGGCAAGGTCTGCACCGCGATACAGTTCTCGGACACATGCACTTGAAAGCGGCGAATGTCACGCGCGATGCGAAATTTTATCGCGATGTAATTGGCTTGGACGAAATGGCGAATCTCGGCGGCACTGCCGCGTTTCTTTCCGCAGGCGGCTATCATCATCATCTCGGCATGAACAGCTGGGAAAGCGCGAACGCGCCGACCCCGCCGCGCGATTCCGTCGGTCTGCAATACTTTACCATCAACATTCCCAATTCGGATGAACTCACGCGCGTCGCCAATCGCGTACGCGCGGCAGGATTCGAATTGGAAGAAACGGACGCGGGTTTGCTTGCTCGCGACCCGTCGAAAAATGGCGTTGTGTTGACGGTCAATAACTGATAACTGGAGACTGGAGACTGGAAATTGGATATGCAGCCGATTCGCATTGACGTTTGGTCGGATTTTGTCTGACCGTGGTGTTTTGTGGCGGGCTTGAGTCTCAAGCGCCTCAACGAATCACATCCTGTAGAATTGCACTGGCGCGCGTTCGAGTTGCGCCCGAAAGGTTCTCCGCCGATTCCGCCCGAATATCGCGCGCGCATCGAAGCGAACCGTCCGATATTTGCCGCGCGTGTGAAACGCGATTACGGCATTGAAATCAATGAAGGTCCGTTTGGCATCAACACGCGCGCGCTGCATCAATTGAAAAAATTCGCGGACGCGCAAAACAAGGGGAATGAATTTCACGACGCCGCGTTGGACGCATACTGGATGAATGGGCGCGATGTGAGTGCTGAAAATGTGCAGCAAGAACTCTTGAACCAAGTTGGTATCGAAACGCCCGTCGCGGAAATTTTGCAAAACGTGGAATACCGAAATCAAGTGCTGCTCGACGAACGTATCGCGTATGAAAATCAAATGACGGGGGTGCCTGCAATTGTGTTTGATGAAAAATATCTCGTGATGGGCGCGCAGCCGTTGGAGGTTTTGAAGCAAGTGGCGGAGCAGGTGATGGAGGAAACGCGAACACAGTGACAAGGTGACATGGTGACATGGTGACATGGTGACACGGTGACACGGTGACAGGAGTAAGGAAAAGTCTACCTGCTACCTCTTTACCTGCTACCTATCTACCTGCTACCTATCTACCCATGACAGAAATCATCAAAGACAAAAACGGCAATGTGTTGAAACGCGCGGAAATTTTGCCGTACTTGGATTTTGCAAAACGCGCGGCGCATCATGTGCGCGGGGATGTGCGCATTGTGCCGCAGGCGTGGAGTCCGCAGCTGCAAAATAAACGCGATGTGTTGATTTATTTGCCGCCGTCGTACGCGACGAGTGAAAAAAAATATCCCGTGCTGTATATGCAAGACGGACAAAATTTGTTTGACCATTTGACCGCATACGCAGGACAAGATTGGCAAGTGGACGAAACGATGGAGCGTTTGAGCGCGGACGGCTACGAAGCGATTGTGGTGGGAATTTATCACGGCGGCGATGCGCGTCTCAATGAATACAATCCGTTTCCCGGCAAGTGGCACAGTCTCGGAAACGAGTACGTACAATTTTTGTGTGAATCGCTCAAGCCCTTCATTGACCGCAATTTTCGTACTCACACGGAACCAAACGCGACGGGCATTCTCGGTTCTTCGATGGGCGGACTGATTTCGTTGTACGCGTTTTTCAATCGTCCCGACATATTTGGTTTGTGCGGCGCAATGAGTCCGTCGTTGTTTGTCGGACGCGGCGCGATGTTGAAATACGCGCGTGAGGCGCAATTCCATGTCGGTAAAATTTATTTGGACAATGGCACGCGCGAACCGAGCGCGCGTCCGTTGTTTGAACTCTTGCGCGAAAAAGGTTATCGCCTCCGCACCGATTTGAAATATGTGGCGGAACGCGGTGGTCATCACACCGAAAGCGCGTGGGCGCGCAGATTGCCGGGCGCGGTGCGGTTTTTGTTAAAAGAGTGGAAGGAGAAAGGCGCGGCGGGCATTCCCTAATGCCGCGTGGGAGGACAATTTAAATGCAAATCGGAATCGGCTTGCCTGTCTCGGGAAATCATGCTTCGCCGGACGCGCTCAAAAGAATCGCACAGCGCGCCGAAGAGCTCGAGTACGCAGCGGTGTGGACCTTTGAACGCGTCCTGCGCGCGACCGCGCCAATGCCCGTCCCCGGGCGCGAAGGCGTTGTCGCGCCGCTGCCCGACGTGTATCGCAACGTGTACGATTCACTCGACGCGTTAGCATTCGTCGCCGCACACACGGCAAAAATCAAACTTGGCACGAGCGTGGTGGACGCACTGTTTCAATCGCCGCCGCAATTGGGCAAGCGCTTTGCCACACTCGACCAATTGAGCGGCGGGCGCGTGATTGCGGGTTTGGGACAAGGTTCACAGCACACCGAATATATTGCGACGAACACGCCGTTGAAGCGACGCGGCGCGGGCTTTGAAGAATATCTGCACGCGCTCCGCGCGGTGTGGGGCCCCGACCCCGTGAGATTTGAAGGACGCTTTTACAAGATTCCCGAATCGAACATCAATCCAAAACCGGTACAAAACCCCATGCCGCTCTTGATTGGCGCGAACGCGCACGCGGCGCTGGAACGCGCCGCGCGGCTCGCCAACGGCATCACACCTTCGATGCGCGCGTGGGAACCCGTCGAACACAATGTCAAAGCATTTCTCGCTGCCGCGCGCGCGTTGGGACGCGACGTCACGCAATTGCAAATCGTCGCGCGTTTAAATACCGCGCCGAACGCGAACCCACAACAGCCCTTTGGCGGCTCGCTGGAACAAATCCAAGAGGACATCGCGCGCGCAAAGGCAATTGGTTTTACGCAAGTCTTTTGGGACATGAATTGGGCGAACGTTTCGATTGACGAACAATTGCAATGGATGGAACCGCTGCGGAAACTTTTTGAATGATGGGAGAAAACAAGAAACCGTTGGCGCGGAAATATACGCGCGACGAAATTACCGTAAC
>JAKOPZ010000169.1 GCA_029778615.1 Chloroflexota bacterium
CCCGAATGATCCATCGCAGTACAACGGGCAAACCGAAAGCGCACTGCATGTGTGGCATTACAACGGCTCGACGTGGGACGACCTCGGCGGAACACTCGACACAACAACGCACGCGCCGTATCACTGCGTCACCGCGACAAACGCGCTCACGAGTCTCAGTCCGCTCATTCTCGCGCCGACCGGAACGACGGCGGTGAATGTGAATGGCGTGAATGCGCGCGTGAATGCTCAAGGCAACGTCGTCGTCAAATGGCGCACCACAAGCGAATCGCGCATCGCGGGCTTTAACATCTATCGCAAAACCGGCAAGGGCGAATGGAAACAAATCAACGCGAAATTCAAACAAGCCCAAAACGCGGGCAGCACCGAAGGAAACAAATATCGCTTTGCGGACAAAAAGACATTACACGGTAAAGTGTATCGATACAAAATCGAGGTCAAGTATCTCGACAATCACAGCGAGTGGAGCAAAGTGGTGCGAGTGAAAATGCCATGATTCAAAAAACCTCAAGCAGGAACACTGTGCTTGAGGTTTTTTCTTGATTGACGCGCGCATTTCGCATCACATATAATCTTTGCACTCAACCCAAAGGATACGAAATGATTTCTCCTGTCCAAACTCTCTCCGACGACGCGCTGCAATTTCTAAAACAATCACTCGGCGACGAATTTGTCACCACAAATTTTTCCGAACGCGAACATCACGCGCGTGACCAATCGTTTCACGACGCGCACATGCCCGCCGCCGTCGTCTTTCCCGAAAACGCGCAGCAAGTTTCCGCAATCTTGAAATTTGCGAACGAAAATTTAATTCCGATTACGCCGTGGGGCGCGGGAACGAGCATCGAAGGCAATTCGATTCCTGTCGCGGGCGGCATCGTGATTGATTTTTTACGCATGGACAAAATTTTGCGCGTCTATCACGACGACTTTCAAGTGGATGTGCAGCCGGGCATCAAATACAAAGACATGAATGTGAAACTCGCGGCGCACGGATTATTTTTCGCGCCCGACCCCGGCGCGAACGCGAGCATTGGCGGTATGATTGCGAACAACGCGGCGGGTACGCGCACGCCCGGTTATGGCGCGACGCGCGATAATGTGTATCGTTTGGAAATTGTTTTGGCAAACGGCGAAATCATTCGCACCGGCACGCGTTCCAAAAAAACATCGAGCGGTTATGATTTGGTGCATCTCTTTATCGGTTCGGAAGGCACGCTCGGCATCGTCACCGAAGCGACACTGAAATTGAATCCGATTCCCGAACATTTCAGCGCGGTGGTCGCGTCGTTTGAAAATGTTGCGGGCGCGACGCGTGCCGTGTCCGCCATCATGGGCGCGGGACTCAATCCCGTCGCGTTGGAATTTCTCGATGTCGCCACCGTGAGCGAATTAAATACGACAGGCGAATTTCGTCTGCACGAAAACCCAACGCTGCTCATCGAATTTCACAGCGCGACACCGCACGCCATCGAACATGAACTCCATCTCGCGCAAGAATTGTGCAATGACCACGGCTGTATTTTTTTTGAAGCGGGTGTTGGACGCGCGGAACGCGACCGTTTGTGGAAAATGCGGCACTCGACGTACGAAGTGTTGGTACGCAATCATCCGGGCATTTCGTTTCTCGTGTGCGATGTCGCCGCGCCCGTTTCCAAATATCCCGAACTCGTCGCCGCGTGCGCACAAGAAATCAACGCGCTGAATTTACCCGGCGCGTCCATTGTCGGACACGCGGCGGACGGCAACGCGCATCCGCTCGTCCCCTACTTGCCCGACGATGAGGCGAGTCACGCGCGCGCGGTGCAAGCGCTCGGCAACATGGTGCGCGTC
>JAKOPZ010000170.1 GCA_029778615.1 Chloroflexota bacterium
TACCCGTACCCT
The DNA here is from genome assembly GCA_029778615.1 of Chloroflexota bacterium. Classification (GTDB taxonomy): domain Bacteria; phylum Chloroflexota; class Anaerolineae; order UBA4142; family SHND01; genus SHND01. The sequence goes on from JAKOPZ010000170.1 coordinate 13, forward strand.
TCCCAAAACCCCGCGCGGTCATTGGACATGAATTCGATGCCGCGCAGCCATTTCGCGCTTTTCCAGAAATAAAGATGGGGTAAGAGAAAACGCAACGGATAGCCATGGTCAGGTTCGAGAGGGAGGTCGTTGTATTTGTACGCCAACATTGTTTTTTCATCGCTCAACGCGTCTTCGAGCGGCACGTTCGCGGTGAACCCGTGTTCGCTGTGAAGCATGATGAAACGCGCTTCCGGTTTTGGTTTCGCCGTTTCCATCACCCAACTCCACGGCACACCTTGCCATTTCGTATCAAATTTGCTCCAGCGCGTGACGCAATGAATGTCGGTTACAACTTCTACTGCCGGTAATTTTACAAATTCATCCCACGTCAAGCGAATCGGATTTTCGACCAGTCCCCAAATTTTGAAATCCCACGTTTTCGGGTCAAATTTTGGTACACTGCCGTAATGCAACACCGGAAATTTTTCCGTCAGATATTGTCCCGGCGGCAGCCGTCCTTCTTTGGGATCAAATGGTCGCGTCGGATTCGCCTTTTTCAAACGCAGTACTTTGCCTAATGGATCCCAGGTACCCACAATGAAATTCCTCCTGAAAATGAAAATTAATTGAATCGTTTGAATGAATTCGCATTCACGGTTTAAATTCTCTGCCGGTTAGTCTGTACAAACCGTCAAATGTTACGCCGTGTCGGAAGGATTCAGCGGGAGAAGGATTTGAACCTCTGTCCCGCGCGTCGAATTTTCAAGTGGACTATGCAGCTCAATTTCCCCTTGATGCGCTTGCACAATTTGCTGCGCGGTGAATAATCCCCAACCCAAGAGCATATTCGCCACACCGCCTTTGGTTGTAAAGCCCGGCTGAAAAATCAGCGGCAAATGCTCGGGCAAAATTCCTACGCCGGTATCCGTCAGACGCACGGCGACCAATCCGCGCGCGCGGTCAAACCGCGTGGAAAATTCAATTTCGCCGCCGCCGCGCAGCGCTTCCACAGCATTCTGCAAAATCAACATGAGCACTTCTTGAATTTCGTCTGGGCGTCCGTGCATGGCGGGCAAGGTTTGGTCCAAATCCAGCTGCGTCGTAATGCCCCAACGCTCAAACCGTTCTGTGTACAATCCGAAAACGTCGCGCGCAATATCGTTGAACGAAAACTCTATGCGCTCGCGCGTGCTGCCCATAGTGACCTGCCGAAACGAAGCGGTCCAACCGGCAATACGCCGCGCATGGGTAATAATCTGCTGTGTGCGTTCAAACGTTTCTCTGTTCCCGTCATGCAGCAGGGCAATAATTTGCGCGTTGCCAATAATCGGCGTGAGCGCGTTGTTAATTTCGTGCGCCAGTCCGTGCGCCAAGCTGGTGACCGCCGCGCGGCGCGCGGCACTCGCCAGCTGCAATTGCGCCTCGCGCAGTTCTTGAATCACGCGTTCCAATTCGCGCATCTGGCTCGCTTGCCGCGCGACATGTTGTTCCGCTTCGGCGCGCAGCTGCCGAATCTCGCGCAGGTCGCCAAAACGCGCCACCGCCAGTTCCAACGCGCGTTCCAAATCTTCTTCGCGCACCGGCTTGGTCAAGTACGCGCTCGCGCCCGCGAAAATCGCTTGCTCCAATGACTCGCGGTCATCCAGCGCGCTCACCACCACAATCGGCGACAACATTTCGCGCGTCAATTCCGCCATTGCCGCCCAGCCGTCCATCACCGGCATTCGCAAATCCATCACCACCACATCCGGCACCAACTGGCGCGTCAACGCAATCGCTTCCAGTCCATTTTGCGCGCTCCCGACCACCAAATGCCCCAAGCGCCTGACGGTGCGTTTGAGCAATTCGGCGGGCAGCGCTTCGTCTTCGGCAATCACAACCCGCCAGGGCTGTTGATGTTCCACCGACTCGGGCGCCCGTGCGCTGACTGATTCGCGCAATGTGGAATTCATAATCGCTGCATCCTTACCGCACATGTTATCACGCCGAGTGATTACATGTCTGCGAGTCGAAATCGAATTTCTGCGCGCGTCCAGGGCGCGCGCCGTTCGAGTTGAAAACGTCCATGCAAATCTTTTTCGACCAGCGTACGGACCAGATTCAAACCCAGCCCTCCATCCAGCTCCACTTGAAAGTGTTCGGGCAAACCGGTTCCATTGTCTTCCATAAAGCATTCTACTTCGCGCGCCAGTGCTTGTACGCCAAAACGCAGTGTGCGCGGGTCCATCAAACTTCCGTTGGCAAAACCGTGACGCAGGGAATTGGTTGCCAGTTCGTTCAAAATCAACGCCAACGTCGTCGTCTGATGCGCGCCCACCAAAACCGTATCGCCCGAAACATCCACCTGAATCAAAATGCCGGGGCGTGATAAATTGCGTACCGTATCATTCAAGACCTGACGTCCCAAATCAACCAGATTGACTTGCGCCAGACCGGAACGCGCCAACAAACCATGCGCGAGCGCCATGCTCTGCACCCGTCCCAGCGTTTCACTCAGGATTTGTTCGCGCTCTTCCGGCGGCTCGTCGAGCGCCATGTACAAGAGCGATGTGATGGCGGCAAGATTGTTTTTGACGCGATGCGAAAGTTCGCGCAGCAGCGTCGCTTTCACTTCGGCATCGCGTTTGGTCTGTTCGTACAGCCGCGCGTTTTCAATCGCAATCGCCAGCTGGCTCGCAAACGCGCTCAACATTTCTTCAGCATGGGCGTCAAACGCGCCCGGCGCTTTGGCTTCCAAATTCAAGACGCCAATCACGCGCGTCCCCACATTCAACGGCAAACAAATTTCCGACATGATATGCGGCGAGAGCGGCTTGTAGCGCGGGTCGAGCGTGACATCACCCAGCCGCACCACGCGCCCGTGCTCCGCCACCCAACCCATCACGCCTTGGCCGCGCGGGATAACGTCTTGGGCATGCTCCAAATCGGGACGCCCGCGCAGCACCAATGGAATCAATGCGCCATCGCTTTCGCGCACCAAACACACTTCGGCAAGGTCATAGTCCGTAAGCCGCGCAGCCGATTCCAGCGCACGCGCGCCCAATTGATGAATATCCAGTGTGCTGCCCAATTCACGCGCAAAGCGATAGAGAGTTTCCGCTTCGCGAATGCGTTCTTGCGCCGCGCGGTACAGCCGCGCATTTTCCAACGCGACGGCGGCTTGACTTGCCAGACTTTCCGCCAATTGAATTTCGTCGTTCTCAAAGCGCCGAATACGCCGGCGGTCGCCCAATTCAATGACGCCAAAAACGTGTCCTTTGCGCAAAAGCGGCAGGGTCAAATTGGTACGACACATATAGCGTTCCAGGTCGCGGCGAATGGCGGGCAGCAGCGTCAGGTCATCCACTTGAAACACTTCCGGCTTGCCCGATTGCATCACGCGCGACAGCTGCGGATTTTGCGCCAGCCCAAAACGGTCGCCAATGTTTACGCGCGCGCGCGGTTCGGGGTCCAAATCAAAGAGCACCACCAAATCTTGATTCGTCTCGTCCAATTCCATCAATGTACAAAAGTCCACCCGTAACGCGGTCACAAACTCTTGCGCGACGCGCTCCAAAACTGCTTCCAGTTTCAAATCGGCATTGACCACCTGACTCGCCGCGTGCAGCGTGCGGACTTGGACCAAACTCTGTTGGGTCACTTGAAACAGACGCGCATTTTCGATGGCGACGACCAGTTGATTGGCAAACGTGGTCAACATCTGCACGTCAGAGTGCGTCAATTCCGCTCTGCCGGACAATAACACTTCGCCTTTCAAAATCTCCACATTCAACGCGCCCAACACACGCTCGCCGGCGATGAGCGGCACCGCGATTTCGGACTGCACATCGGACAGCGCGGCGACATAGCGCGGTTCGTGCTGCACATCTGCCAAGAAAATCGTTTCGCGCGTGCGGACTGCCTCGGCAATAATGCCTTCGTCCATTTCTAAAATCGGAAACGGCGCGTCATAGCCGCGCTGCACTTGCATATGCAATTTTTCATTCTCGAGAAAATAAATGCTGACGTGATGATACCCCAAAATATCACACAGCGAATCTACACTGCGTTTGCAAATCGCGCGCACATCCAATGAGGTATTAATGTACCGGCTCGCTTCGTGCAGCGCTTGCAGCTCGCGCGTGCGCGTCTGCGCGGCTTGATACAATTGCGCGTTCACCAACGCGGCGGTCGCTTGCGATGCCATCGTCTGCACAAAGCGCGTTTCGTCTTGGGTCCAAACGCGCGCCGCGCGCGTTTCCCACAAACTCAAATAGCCGAGCACATTGTCGTCGGCAACGAGCGGAACGCGCAGAATTGTGTAAACGCTGTTGCGTTCCATAAACCGCCGCATCGGTTCGGAAACCTTCGGGTCGGCGACATGGGTAATGTTCAGTCTTTTGGAAAAAACATCTTCCATCTCGGGCAGCTGTTCAATTTTCCACGGTCGCGCCGGAGCGCGTTCGTGCGCGTTGGCGGCGTCGGAAAAATATTCGAGCGTCTGCGTCAATTCTTGGCGGACGGCATCATAGCGGATGAAATACCCGCTTGTCACGTCGAGCGCGCGCACCAACTGTTCCAACAGTCGGAAAATCACCTGGTCGGGTTCCAATGTGGACGCGGTGGCGCGATATCCTTCAAACAACAAATTCAACTCGTGCACGCGCCGCTGCACTTGGACAAAATAGCGCGCGCGTTCCAACGCGCTCGCGGTCTGATTCGCCAAGAGCTCGAGCGTTTGAATATCCGTTTCGTCAAATTGGCGTTCGCCGCGCGAATTGACCGCAATCACGCCTGCGACCGCTTCATTCACCAAAATCGGAACGGCAAGTCCGGCGCGATAGCCGAGACGCTTCATGCTCTGGTGCAGAGGCAATAAGGGGACCGCGTCCACATCGTTCCACTTGACAGGCAGGCGCGTGCTGTTGGCAGCGCCTTGCCCAACCGGCAGTTCGAATGGCACAGCCAATGTTTGCAAATCCGTTTGCGCCACCCCATCAACCGTGCGCGCCACCAAGTGTCCGTCCGCGTTGGGAAACAAGATGAGCGCAATGTCACAATTCAGCGCGCGCCGCGCGGCAGACACGGCATGTTCCAGAATCGCCTGGGCATCGGTGGTTTCCAAAAGCAAGACGGACGCATCGCTCAATGTTTGTTGCGCTTGCAAGCGCGTTTCTAACGCATTGAGCAAGCGCGCATTCTGCAAGGCGATGGTCGCCTGCGCGGCGAACAAGCTGGCAATTTGCAATTCGTCAGCATTGAACATGGCGCGGTCGCGGTTGCGATGCAAATTGATGACGCCGAGCACGCGTCCTTGCCATTTGAGCGGCACGCCCATCATGCGCGAAAAATCTTCCTGTGCGTACACGGCGGCGCGTCCTTCCCAACGCGCGTAATCTTCGATTAACAGCGGCGTGCCGTGCACCGCAACGTGTCCTGCCAAACCTTCACCCAACTTGAGACGATAGCCGACATAACTGCGCGGTAGATGGTTGGAGATGCGCACATACAGCGCGCCGCGCGCCTCATCCACGATGTAAAGAGTGGACCCGTCCGCGTCCACCAATTCTGCCGCGCTCGCGACGATGGATTCGAGCACCGTATCGGGGTCGCGTTCTGCCGTGAGCTTGAGGGAAAGAATGCGAATCGCGTCCAACTGCGCTACACGTTCCGCTTCCGATTCAAACAAGCGCGCGTTTTCGAGCGCCGCCGCGAGTTGGTCCGCCAATGCTTCCAACGCGATAATGTCGTCGGGTGTAAAAGCATGACGCTGTTCGCTCTGAATGTCCAACACTCCGATAACACTTTCGCCGCGCTGCAACGGAATGCTCAATTCACTTTTTACCGGGTCCCGCGCGCGGTCGGCAAAGGGCGAAAAATAGCGCGCGTCCTGCGTTGTATCGGGGCACAGATAGGTGGCGCCTGTCTCTGCCACATAGCCCACAATGCCGTCCGAAATATATTCAATCGGCTGGAGGACGGGCGTCAATCCGCCGACTGTGGCGACCAACCGCACGCCGGAATGTCCGGAGACGCGCAGCAACACCGCGACATTGTAATAGCCGAACTGGGCGCGAATCATTTCCACCGCTTCGCGCAGCAGCTGTTCGGTTGGCATCAAGCGCGCGGTGCGCGAGGCGATGCGATTCACCATCGCCATTTGCGCGGCGCGGCGGCGTTCGCCTTGCAGGGAGCGCGCTTTTTCTAACGCGGCTGCCATTTGATTGGCCAGCGTTTCCATCGCTCCAATATCAGTAGCCTCGAACGCGTGGAATGCTTCGCTTTCAATATCCAGAACGCCGATTACGTTTTTGCCGGTGACGAGCGGGACGACCAATGCCGAGTTGGCAACCTTGTCCGGGTCGGGCAAATAGCGCGGGTCGTGCGCGAGGTCACCGCTGTACACGGTTTGACGCGTGTGCGCGGCAAGTCCCATCAGACCTTCACTCGCGTTCCAACGCTTGCCCAATGGATACAAATGGGCGTTCGGTCCGGCGGCAGCGCGTTGTTCCATTTCGTTCGGTTCGGCATGATAGAACGCAACGCAAACGTGATGATAGCCAAAGCGTTCCTGCACCAATTGCACCATCGTCTGCACAATCGCGTCGGGGTCGGATGATGCAGCGGCGCGCGCGGCGATTTCGCTGACCTGCGCGAGCTGCGCGCTGCGTTTTTGTTCCAACGTCAGAGTGCGCGCTTTGGTCAGGGCTGTCGAGACTTGTTCGGCGAGCAGCGTGAGTGCATCCACATCGCTCGCGTCGAACGCGTCCGGCTGTGTGCTCTCAATATCCATCACGCCGAGAATACTGCCCTGTGCGTGCAGCGGCAGCGCCAACTCGGAACGCACGGGGTCCACATCGGGATGCGGCGAATAATAGTAAAGGTCGCTGCGGGTGTTGCGCGCGAGATAGGGCTTGCCCGTCCGCGCCACCAAGCCGAGAATGCCTTGAAAGAGAGGTTGGCGGCGCGGTGCCGCCGCGCGGTCACCGATTGTGCTGTAACTCGCGGCAACGTGCAGTTCGTTGCGCGTCGCATCAATCAACAAAATGCTGACCACTTGATAGCCAAATTGCTCGCCCACTTGCTGCACCAGTGGCGCGATGAGCGCGTCCGCGTTTTCTGCTGAACCTGCGCGCGTGGTAATCGCATTGACCAATTCCAGCTGCGCGGCGCGTTTACGCAATTCCATAAGGAGCCGCGCTTTTTCCAACGCCGACGCGGCTTGCTGCGCGAGCGCGGCGAGCGGCGCGAGGTCACTTGCGTTCAAATCATTTCCCCAAATCATCAACACGCCGGTCACGGTGCCTTGACTCATCATCGGCGCGCACAGGAGATTCTCTGCCTGAATATGGGCGAGCGCGTTTTGCAATTCCGAACGCGGGGTGTTCGGCAAGAGCCGTTGTGCAAATGCCAACGCATCGGGTACCAAGACGGGCACTTGCTGCGTAACCGCTTGCGCGAGCTCGGGCGTATCATTGACGGCGAGGCGCAATGCCGCCATGTCCACATTCAACGTTTCTCTCACCGTTTCCAGCAATCGCGCATCCGACGACAAGTGGACAATTCGAAACGCGACGTCCGGCTCTGCCCATGCGAGAATGGCGCAGTGCATTTTTTCGCGTTCCAATTCATTGCCGATGGAAGCATACACTTGCTGCGGCGTGTTGGCGGCTTGAATCACAAGCGCGAGATTGTTGATTAATGCCCAACGCGTTTGTTCGCGTTCGGCAGACGCGCGTTCGGTTTCCGCCACGTGCTTTTCATCTTGCCAACGCGCCAAGACCGTAGAACTCGTTCGGGAAACGAGAAACGATGTATAGAGCAGTGTCCCCAACAAAAAGACCTGCCCCATCAGCACAATCCACAGCGGCAGATTACTGTGCACCGCACCCAAGCCAAACACTTCGAGCATGACCTGCACTGTGAGCGCGAACAATATCATCACCACGACGCGCAGAAACGCGTGACGACCGAGCAAAAGTATGGAATTGAGGGCGAGGACGACGTAGGCGGTGGCAAACCCGCCAGAGATTCCACCGGTGTACTGAATGGCAAGCGCGATGGCGAGAATATCAAGCGCGAACGCGACAAAAAAGGGGCGCGTGCCAAAGCGCACAATCAGGCGCGCAACGGTGAGGGTAATGGCAAGATCGAAAAGGAGCAAAACTGCCAAGCCAAAAATGGCGGGCGTCGGCGAATACCACGCGAGCAGAGGCAAAACGAGGAGCACGGGGCTCAGCAAAAAGAGACGCCCGCGAATCCAATGGGGAAGGTATTGCTTGCCAAAGTCAGTCATAGGTCCGGGCGGCACCGCCTCCACTTTACTAACTTGGACGTGCATCCGGCTGCATTGCCGATTACTCAGTGATGTTACGCATGTCATTTCGAACCCCTCAATCCTTCGGGGTAAACTCTGTGACAAATCTCGGTTTTCCACTGAGATTTCTCGCGAGAAAGGCTCGAAATGACAGCTACTGCGTAAGGTGAGTTACTCACAAAAAAGGATGCGTTTCGCGCACACACAACCGAAACGCACCCTTTTCTTTTTATCCGCTTGCTCTATACGCGCGCTGATTACTTTACGAGGAATCGCGCGATTCGTCAAGAGATTTTTTCAGACATCCAATTTCGCGTGTTTGGCATGGGTCTGGATAAAGCGCTTGCGCGGAGGCACTTCGTTGCCCATCAACATATCGAAGGTGCGGTCGGCTTCGGCGGCATCTTCGACGGTCACTTGCAACAGCGTGCGGTTTTCCGGATTCATCGTCGTTTCCCACAACTGTTCGGGATTCATTTCGCCGAGACCTTTGTAGCGCTGCAAATCAAATTTGCCGTTCTTGTTTTTCTTGCGCAGTTCCTCCAGCGCATGGTCGTCGTACACGTACTGTTCCTCTTTGCCGATTTTGACTTTGTACAATGGCGGCTGCGCGATATACAAATGTCCGTGTTCGACCAACGGCTGCATATAACGGAAAAAGAAAGTGAGCAGCAGTGTGCGAATGTGCGCGCCGTCCACATCCGCATCGGACATGAGAATCACACGCGAATAGCGCAGGTTCGCCATATCAAAATTATTGCCGACACCCGTGCCAATCGCCGTAATGAGAGAGCGAATTTCTTCATTTTGCAGCATCTTGTCGAGCCGCGATTTTTCGACGTTCATGATTTTGCCGCGCAGCGGGAGAATGGCTTGGAACTTTCTATCTCGACCTTGTTTGGCGCTGTTGTGAACGAACACACCGCCGGCTAGCGCGAAATTGTGCGTATTGGGTACTTCGATGTCGTACACATCCATCGTTTCGAAAAGTTGTTCGACCGAGACAATGCGGTGGTTGGAATGGACAACTGCCTCACGCGCTCGTTCCATGTCGCCGCCAAAGTACGTTTCGCAGAATGTATCAAAGCGCAAAAGCGTTTTGTCGCGCGTTTCTATTCGATACGAATCATATGCGTTCAGATTCAGTGTGCCGTCTTTGTCCTGAAATTGCTTGAGCGCGGTGATTGTTTTGCGATAGTATGTTTGGTCCAACGCTTGGCGTCGCTGCGCGCGAAATTCGGGGGTCCATTGTTCGCGCGTTTTTTGGCGTCGCCACTCGACCAGTTCCGGATTTTGCCATTCCTGATTCGCCTTTGCGGCGTTATGTTCGCGGGCTTCGGGATGTTCCTCAAAATATGTACGAACACGTTCCGCTTGGGCACGCCGATTGGATTCGTCATTCCAGTATGCTTGTTGGGCTTGATTCAAACGCTCTGCATTCGCGCGCGGATAGTTTTTGTCACGATTGAAAAATGCGCGCCATTTGTGAATCATGTACGACTTGAAATTTTCGTCCGCCCATTGTGCTTTGGCTTGTTGTGACAGCAGCGCGCGCGTTTCAGGTTGCTTCATGCGTTCGCTCATGTTCGCGCGAAATGCGTCACTCTGACGCAGCGCCCGTCCTTTGGCTTTCACATCGGGACGATGGAGTGTTTTCTCTAACTGCGCGCTGTGCAAAGCCAAATGCTCCGCTTTTCCCATCCGCCGAATGTTTGTCGGATTGTTATTGCGCTTGTTGAAATCAACGTGATGGCAATGTGCGCCGTCGGACTCGGTATAGATTTTTTTCCAACGATTGTACCAGTCCGCGAGCACATGTGTGAACAACCACGAATCAGAACGCGGGTCCCACACCATTTCATATCCATCTATCGTGATGCCGGGTTCCGCTGTGTCCGACAGCTTTCGATACAACGGCATGAGTGAATCGTCCTGCGCGAGTTCATCCGCGCGTTTGTATGCTCCATTGCGCAGCATGAAAAGATGGTCCGGCGTGCAAACAATTTCCGCGCCATTGTCCAAAACAACGCGCACAACATTCACGTTGCGTTTCGTGCGCCGCGCATTCTTGATTTCTTCCAGTCCGATTTTGCCGTCGTTGCGAATCGTGTAACAGAATAATTTTTTGCCCGCCTGCTGTTCCGCAATGATTTCTCGAAAACTCAACGCACGTCCATCTGCCAACGCGACTTGCGTGTCGCCCGAAAAACAGCCGCCCGCGCTGTCGCCCTCCACAATATACAACTCGGCATTCTCCGCTTCGCGTTCGGAGCAGTCCGCGAGTTTGCCCGGCAGCGACAAGGATTCGAGCGCGCTTTTGCGAATCACCAAATCGCGCGCTTGACGCGCGGCTTCACGCGCGCGTGCGGCGGTGATGCCTTTTTGAATAATCTCTTTGGCTTCTTTCGGATGCTCTTCCAGCCATTCGCTGAACGCTTCGCCGACGACAGACTCGACCTGCGTGCGAACTTCGGCGTTCCCCAATTTCGCTTTCGTTTGCGATTCAAACTGCGGCTCTTGCAATTTCACCGACACAATCGCGGTCAACCCTTCGCGCGTGTCTTCGCCCGTGAGCGCGTTCTCACCTTCTTTTAAAATTTTGTTGCGCCGCGCGTAATCATTCAATGACCGCGTGAGCGCGCTGCGAAAACCGGTGAGGTGCGTGCCGCCGTCGCTCGTGTTGATATTGTTGGCGAACGTAAAAACAGAATCGTTGTAATCGGTGGTGTATTGAATCGCCGCTTCGATGTAATTGCCTTCGACCGGCGCGCCCACATGAAACGGCGCGTGCAGGGCTTTGCGATTCTTGTTCAAGTAGCGCACGAACGACGTGATGCCGCCTTCAAAATAAAAGGTCACTTCGCGGTCTTCGCGTTCATCGCGGAATTTGATGGTCAATCCTTTGGTGAGGAACGCCATTTCGCGGAACCGCTGCTGCAGCACTTCGAATTTGTAATCAATGGTCTTGAAAATTTGTTTGTCCGGCAAGAAGCGTTGAATCGTCCCGCTGCGTTCGCCCGCCGGATATTTGCCGACCTCTTTTACATCGCCTTGCGGCGCGCCGCGCTTGTACGTTTGCCGGTACAATTTCCCATCGCGCCGCACGGTGGACTCGAACCATTCCGAGAGCGCGTTGACCGCGCTGACGCCGACACCGTGCAACCCCGACGCGACTTTGTAACCGCCGCCGCCGAATTTGCCGCCCGCGTGCAATTTGGTCATCACCACTTCGAGCGCGGACTTGCCCGTTTGCGGATGAATGTCAACGGGAATGCCGCGCCCATTATCCGTGACCGTCACCACATTGTCGCTGTCAATGGTGATGGTAATGTAATCGGCGCTGCCCGCGAGCGCTTCGTCAATGGCATTGTCCACGACTTCGTACACGAGTTGATGCAGCCCGCGAATATCGGTCGAGCCGATGTACATGCCGGGACGCCGCCGCACGGCTTCCAGTCCTTCCAGCACCTGGATTTTGTCGGCGGTATAATTTTCCGTTGGGATATTTTCGAGTTCGATATCTTTTTGTTTGGGCATGGTTATTCCTCACGCATTAGAGCAACAAAACCCGCTTGTTGAAAATGATGGTCAAAGGTTAGAGCTTGAGAAATTCCGCGCTGCTGCATTACCACAAATGAGACGCAGTCTGTCAGACTCCATTCTTTATCCTGAGATTTTTTGAAAAGTTGAAATGCTTGTTCAAACAATTCTGCAGACAAGTGCACGATATCGACATGCGGTGACGATTGAAACTCTTCTATGATCTGTACCGCTTGCTTTCTGAAGGCATATGCCAATGCCGCGCCGATTTCAAGCAAAACTGCATCAGTAATAATCATTGACGCGTTGTCGTACTCTTGCGCCAATTGCATAGCGCGCGCATGATTGCGATCGCGAGTGTCTGTTAACGCGAGAACAAAAGCGGTGTCAATCAGAATCGGGTTTGGCAACTTTTTCACCTGTGATGTAGAGATTGTGATTGACCGATAAATCTTCTGGACCCTCAAATTGAATTTGCGCAAGTCGTGAGAGGATACCTCCGCTCTTGCTCTGACGCTTTTGCTCCAAGAACTGAAGAATTAACATGAACAGCTCATCTAGTTCTGCTCGACTAAGAGCTTGGATTTCCGCTTGAAATCTTTCTTTAACGCTCATTTTCGCTCCTTCCCGCTTGTGTATGCAAATCGCGTATTACGTTTTCATTTTTTAGCGTGGATGTTTTCAACTCGTACAAGAACGAATAATTTTTTCGGTTTCAGCCACAATGCTCTCGCCCGCCCTTAACGTCTCTTTGCGCAGCGCCATAATACCAGAAATCGCGGCGGCAATTTGCTTTTGTTCTGTGCGGGGCGGAATTGGCACCAGGATGCTCGCCAAATCATCATTTGAAATCGCGGGAATCGCGTGACCGGTCATCAAGCGCCGCACCTGACGCAAGAAAAATTCGGTTCGCATGTAGGCGAGCAAATACAACGGTTCGACGCCGTGAATGTTTCGCAGCACTGCGAATCCGTTGGAACAAATCGCGCCCTCTTCATCTTGCGTAATCAACGCGGTGGCTTGACGCGCTGTGCCTGTGCTTGCGCCGGAGATTGCTGTGATAATATCGCCGGTTTGAACGCGATAGGTTGCGCGGGAGGGCGCTTCATGTGCCTGCAAAATTTGTTGTGAAATAACTTGCATCGTGCGCGCGTCCACATCGGAAATGGCAATGTAGCGAATCTCGCTGTCGCCCGTAAAGCGGAAATCATCGCTTTCGCTCACAATCTCTGCAATTTCATCAAGGCGTTTGCCGCCATTCTCCGCGAGCGCGCGCAACATAACTTGGTCGGCGGGACGATAATGCTCGGCATCCAAACGCGAGTTCAAGTCAGCATTTGGAATCGTATAAATTTTTTCGGTCGCTTGGATGGACGCATTGTGTTTGAACGATGCATATGCGCCAGCTATCGTTTCTACATCATTGTCCACAAGCAAAATTCCCTGCGCGTTTTTCAAAGGGCGTCCCAACGAATCTTTTTTGTAAATAGGCTGTGCTTTGACATCGTACCCGATTTTTTCAAGATGTGCCATAAAACAGAATTGTTTTTGCGATGCGGGATTTTTTTGCAGCAACAGCAAAGAGGTTTTAATTCCCGTTCCATACGGCACAAATGCTTCCTGCGGAATCGAAACGACAGCCATCACCTGCGCGTGCACGCGAATCCAATGGCGAACCGAACTATTCGAGACATTTTGCAAAATGCCATCGGGCAAAACGATTGCCATGCGTCCACCGGGTTTCAAGAATTTTAGACATTGTTCGATAAACAGAATATCGGGCGATTGTCCGGGCAAAACAATATTGCTCGGTTTCCATTCATGTTCGCCATTTTTGTTCCAACGCCGCGCGAGCATGTACGCTTTCAAAATGCGTTGGTCTTCTACTTTGCCTTTATTGCCAAAGGGCGGATTCGTCAGCACCACATCAAATTGATTTTCCAACGCGCGATTTTCCACGAGCGCGTTCGTGCACGTAATCTCCTGACCCGTGCCGCCTTCAAACGCCAAACGAATCATCGCTGCCAGCGCGACATCGGGATTAAATTCGATGCCGCGAATCGCCCGCTGAACATATTCGCTCATGTCAACACGCGCGGGGGGAACGTTGCGGCGCACGTGCCTTACACTGACATGCGCGATGGTTTGAATAAGAAAGCCCCCGCTGCCGCACGCGGGGTCAATCACCATTTCGTTGGGCTGTGGGTCAATCATCTCCACCGCGAGCCGAACGATGGGGTGCGGCGTAAAAAATTCGCCCCGGTCGCCGCGTTGATGGCGATAGGTAAAGGTTTGAAATGCTTCCCCTTTGATGTCGCCGGGCGTGCGCGTCAATGAAACATTCTGCAATCGCGAAATGACATGTCCTAACGTCAGCGGTTTGAGCTGCAAACGTTCATCGCTCAAAAGCGCGGGGAATTTCGCGCGCACCGTTTGATACAAATGGTCAAGCCGTTTTTCAAACGCGCTTGGTTTGTTGGCGAGAATGTTGCGGTATTCGCTCTGCGTAATTCCAAATTGTAAAGGTGCGGATTCCGTTTGCTCGTCATGCAATTTCATCACAAGTAATTTTACAAACTCGTGAAAAATTTTTTCTTTTAACAAACCCTCATTGGCATAGATATAGTTGTGACATTCTTCAAAGAGCGCGGATAAATTCGGAGCGGGTTGCAATGAGGCGCGAGAGGGTAATGCAGCAGGCACCAAGCTGTCTTCCGCAAACAAGAGCTGTTGTTCTCTGAGTTTTCTTTCTTTTTGCTTTTGCATTTTGTTCCAACCAAATCATTATTCCGTTGCGAAAATACAAATCGCCGTGATGCTGCGGGTGTTTGCGCCCTTCCCATTTTTCGCGAATGCGCTTTACTTGAAATCCATATTCCTGTTCGAGTTTTTGCTTGAGCAATAATTCGGTGATAGAGCCGCTGACATAACCCTGGGCGTTGGGACTCAATTTTAATGCTTCGAGAAAAATCTCAAGATTGGTCTTGAAAACGTCGCGCACAAAGCGCGTGAGGCGGTCAAAAATTGTTGGCTGGCTCATGCTTGGAATTGTGAAAAACAAGAACTCAGAGTGATTGATAACTGCACGCTATGACATCAGACTTCCCAGCGGTCCGCCAATAACCTTTGCAACAGCTGTGCCTTGCACTTCGGCTTGTAATTTTTCTTTGTAACGCGCAATCGCTTCGCTACGCTGTGGCGAGTCGGGCGATGCGAGCGCACGTCCTAATTGTTCTACGTAATGCAGCGCATCTTGTTTTTTCAATGCCGACAAATCGCCTGTTTCAATCGCGGTGCGAATGGTTTGGAGCGCGTCGGCGCGCGCATCACTTTTGTTGGTTTGCACGCGCACGCGGTTTTCATCGCCAATGACCAGCGTGCTTGCTGTGACGCCGTGAATGTTGTAGGTCACATTTGCCGGCGGCGTCGCGTTTTGCGCCGTGCGCCATTCCGCAAATTCGCGCGGACTGATTTTTTGATGTCCCAGCAAGAGTTGATAGACCATCGCGCGGTACGGTTCAAAGTTCGGTTCGGTCTTGAAAAACGAAATCAGCGCTTGGTCGCGTTCGACAATCAGCAGCGGCATCGCCGCTTCCAGATATTGGCGCATCCCTGTCGCGTCACTTGAGCGCGCGCGTTCCGATGCGAGATTCGCCAACGGATAAGGACTCGCGGGGTCGAACTGCCGCGCGTGTTCATTCATCCGTTTCCATTCCGCCAGATTGCCCAGATGATAGTACGCCGAACCCGCGTTCACCAACACGTTCGCCATCCATTGGCGCGCAAATTGCGAATCGGGGAATTTCCATTTGCTGCCGAGTGTCGGCACTTGGGTATAGTACTGGACCGCTTCGTGGTACGAACCCAAGTTAAAGCACGTATCGCCGAGCGCGCCATAGACAAAGGGATTTTGTGTGCCGTCGGCAATCGCGCGCAAGAATGCTTCACGCGCCGCAGTCAGATTGTTTTTTGCTTGATAACAAATGCCGAGTCGAAAATTCGCCGGATACGCAGAATCTGTCTTGTCCAAATCGGGCGCGAGGGTCAGCGCGCGTTTAAATTCCACAATTGCTTCGTCGTACTGTCCGTTTTGAAAATAGACTTCGGCGAGTGTGTCGTAGTAATTGCCTTTGACTTGGGGATTCGTTTCGAGCTCGACCGCGCGCGTTGCATAATTGAACGCTTGCTGCAATTCATTTGTGCGCGCTTCGGACGGCGGCAGAGTTGACGCGTTGGTGGCAAGAAACCACGCAATTTGATTGTAGGCGAGCGCGTTCTGCTTGTCCTTTTCAATTGCCTTGCCCAATTTCTCAATCGCGCTTTTGATTTCCCCGCGTTCGTACAACGCGTTTGCTTCTTGAACGAGCCGCTGCGATTCTTCGGTCTTGCTGCTGCCCGAAACGTATTCGAGCCCTTTCCACAACGCGAGCGCGAGCCCCGCCAATACGAGCGCCTCGCCAAATTCATTGGAATCGGAAGAGGTTTGTTGCGGCATACCTGTTAGTTGAAACGAGCTTGTAAATTCTCCAACGCCGCCCGCGCCACCGGCAGCCGCACACGATTCAATGCGAACAAATAAAAAATATATTGCCCCAATGATAAATCAAAACGCACCGTGCGCGTCACGCGCGTTCCGTTTTCGATTTTTTCAAACGCAAAGCGGTGCGAAAATTTTCCAGTTTCGTCGCTGCCCGCGAACGCAAACCCCGTCGGCGGCGAAAATTCCGTGACCATCAAATCGGCGTGAAACTCGCGCCCGCGCACGTTCGCATACGAACGATATTTTTTCCCGACGCCGATGGGAGAATTGTCAATCGGTTCGACGCGCAATTCATTTCCCGCCCACTCGCCATGCTTTGCCAAATCGGACACATACGCAAACACCACGCTGGGTCCCGCGCGAATTTCGGTCGAGACGGTGAATGATGGCGATGGCATTGATGAATTCACAGTAGGGGCGAAGCATTGACATTTACAACCGCGCGTCGAGTCGCTAGCGCGACTGCCAATGCTTCGCCCCTACGCGCGCGTGTACTGTTTTATCATTTCCTCCGCGAACGGTCTGCCGCTCGCGCGATAATTTTCAATCACCGCGTTCACGTCGTACGGCACGCGGCGAAATTCCAAAGCGACGCGTTCGCCTTCCACCGTCAGCACTGCGTATTCTGCCACCGCATCGAATTTGAAATTGTCTTCGGGTTGATGATGACTGTATGCGAGTCCGACGCTGCCCGGATTGCAATGAAACGTGTCGCGGACGCGTCGCACAAATTGGACGTGCGTGTGTCCGCCGCAATACATAAATCCTGCATCGCCGCCAAGCGCGTTGACAAACGTTTCGTAGGACGTCTCGGGGAGCAAAACTTGATCGTACGACGCGGGCGTGCCGTGATAGCACAATAATTTTTTCGTGTCCGAAAGTGGGATTGTAATCGTCGGCTGAAAGGATTGAATGAACGCGCGGTCTTGGTCCGATAATTTCGAGAGCGACCATTCACGCACCGCCTGCATTTTCGCCAGACGTTCGGGCGGAATGTTTTCCGCGCTCGATTCGATACCGCTCAAGAGCCACGCGTCGGCGTTGCCCATCACAATCGGAATGGCGAGCGAGCGCAAACGCATCACCGTTTCGTGCGGTTGACTGCCGCCTTGAATGGCATCGCCGAGACATACCATCGCGTCGGCGGGATGAGCGTCTAAATCGTCAAGGACCCGGTCGAGGGCATACGCGTTGCCGTGAAGATCCGAAATGACTGCGAGGCGCATAGGGCACCGTCCGTAGGTTTATGATTTGCGTGCAGATTTCACTTTTTGGCGCATTCGTTCAAACAAGTTCATGCGGTCTTGATAATACACCATCGAAGCGGCAATCAACGCCGTACCGATGAACGCATTCGCGACAATGCCAATCACCACGCCCAACGCGCTCACGATGAATCCATCCCAAATGACCGCCATGCCCCGGTCCAAAAAGACGGACAGCGCGACGAGCGCGAGCGTGGACCAAAAGAACGCGCGGAATAACAAACTGCTGCGTTTCAACGCTTCACGAATGCTGATGTCGCTCACCGCCGCCGCGCTTGGCACAAAGAAAAAGTAAATGAAAAGCCAAAACAACGCGACGGTGATGACGAGGGTGGCAAATGCGCCCAGCTCCGCGCTGTTAAAGACCAGCTGCAAAAACAGCAAGACCAAACTTGCCGCAAACAAAAAGCCGACAAGCAGCAGCGAAAATAAAATCAAGCGCAGCCACAAGCGCGCGATACGCATGACCGCCGCGCCTGCGACTGCCGTTTCCAATGGGCGCGCGCCTTGCGCAATCCATTCCAGGTACACCGCGACCGCCAACAGCCCCAACAAAAAGAGTGGAATGAAAAGCACAACCAACAGAGTCGGCGATTGCAGGGGCAAAGTGAATGCCCATGCAGAAATCGGACTGTGCAGCTCCGCCGCATCCACCGCGAGCAGCGTGGGCACGCGCGTCACCGCGTTCAATGCCGTCGTCACCAAGCCCAACAGATTGAACGATTCAATCATCTGCTGTAACGCCTGGCGCGTTTCCTCTGCCGCCTGCGGGTCGGACGACAGCGTTGCCATGCTCAACATTTGTTCCACGTACGGGCGAAACAGCTGCGTCAACGAAAGACGCGGCAGCATCCAAATCAAAGCATCCAACAAAATCGGAATCAAGAGCGTCCAGGGGCGCCGCCATACCAACGCCAAGCCCGCGCTCACCGAATCAATTACGCCCAGCGGTTTTTGCTCGGCAACAGTACGCGTATTTGTTTCTCTCATGATTACTTTTTTGACTAGAACGCGCGATTATACGTGCGCGTTTCGGGTGTGTCAAAGATTTCCTTTCTACAGAACAGATATTCGAGTTGTGTGACGCAAAGGTCCCGCGCGTCACGCCACATGCGCTGCCACAGATACGCGCGCGAGTTTGCGCAGACCCCACGCGAGCCACAAGCCCACACTCGCCATTGCGAACGTCAAAACGAACAGCGGTGTAAAGCCAAACAAATCCAGCAGTGTGCCGCCCACAATCGGAATGAATGTGGCGATGCCCAACAGCGTATTTGTGAAACCGATATACAGCGAACGTTGTTCCGGCGGCGCGAGATTCAACAAGTACGTGGGAAAGGCAATGTTCGCCGCCGTGCGCGCAATGCCATACACAAAAAATATCAAGCTGAACGCAAACGCAATCGCTTCGCCGCGCCCGAGCGTGCCCAACAACAACGCCAACAAGGGAATAAACGGCGTCGCCGCTGCCGCGAGCAGCATGACCCAATCCAATTTGTGATGGTCGCTCATATGCGATAACACGGGCGTCGCGAGCAGCGCGGCAAAAGTGGTCAAACCGATGTACAAGCCCACAATCGAATCGGGCGCGCCCAATTGTTTGGTCGCGTAAATCGCATAGAATGGCGTTGCCAAATCGCCCGCCGCCAGCACAAAGCGCGTAAGCAAATAGCGGCGATACGCGTGATTCTCGCCGACAATGCGGCGCGCCACGCGCAGTTGTTGAAAAAAGGTCATGCCCTCGCCCGTAATCGTTTCGCGCGGTTCGCGCACGAGCGAGAAACCGAACAAGCCAACGCCGATGGCGCCGAACGCGACCACAAACAGAATCCCAAAATTTTCCGGAAAGCGATAACCGCGCTCCGCGCTCAACGCCACCGCCACCAAATAACCGGCGAGCAGACCGGCTGCCGTCCCTGCAAATTCGCGCCAGCCAAAAAATGAACCCCGCCGCGCCACCGGAATCACTTTGGCAACAATGGTCATGAACGCGTTCCCCGCGAACCCCGCCGCAAAGGAATAGATGGTCATCAAGACAAAAAAGATGCCGAGCAGCAGCGACGGATTCTGCGCGCCGAGCATGTAGGTTGCCAGCACAATCAACAACCAACATACAATGCGAATGACCGCCGCGCTCGCGTACACGGGTTTCTTGAGCGGCAGCTGCTGCAAGCGATGGGCAATCAAAAACTGCGGAATGAACCAACCGCCATTGTAAATTGCCGAGAGCAGCCCCACCAAAAAACTGGAGCCGCCGAGTTGGGTGACAAATAACGCGAGGGTAAGCGAAGGCGCAATCAGCGCGTCCACAAACCCAAACACCGCGCCATTCACCAAACCAACCGTATAGTTGTAGCGAAAATTTTTTTCGATCAGCGACATAACCGGAGAGAATGCAAATCGCACACGCGCACCGCGCAGCCCGCATCTCAAGACGCGGCGTCACGCGCGGGGCGATATGTCATTATAAACGCATCCCGACCAGAGGCAAACGAATTTGCCTTGACCCGCCGCCAAACCTTTGTATAATCGCGCCAACAGTTTCCGCGGCGGCTTTTTTTCCGACGCGGTATTTTTTTCACGCGGCGCGGACGCATCCTATTTCTGATGAATGTTCCTCAAACCCAATTTCTGGCAGCGCGGTACGCGCAGCTACAGCGCGCGAGTTTTCTGCGCGACGCGGCAGCCGTCGAACAGTTTCATGCGTGGAACGCGCAAATTGATTGGGACGACCATCTCAACACGGACGAATATCGGCTGCTGCCGCAACTCGCGCGCAATTTGGCGGCGCAGCAATTCCGTCCGCCGCTGTATGGAAAATTTCAAGGCATCGCGCGCAAGGCGTGGGTGACCAACAATTTATTTTTCCGCGCACTTGCGCCAACCTTAAGGAATTTGCGCGAGGCGAAAATCGAAACGCTCGTGTTGTACGGCGGCGCGTTCGCCTCGCGCCATGACAAGGAATACGTTCTCCAATACGGCGCGGCGGACTGCGGCATTCTCGTTCGCACATCCCACGCGCGCCGTGCGTACCAACTGCTCGCGCAAAACGGTTGGACGCCGACGCCCGAAATTTCCGAACGCGTTCTCGACAAGTATTTGACCGCGCGTTTTTTCCACGCGTTTCAAAATGCGCGCGGCGAACAAATTATTTTGCAGTGGCAGCTCATTCCCCATTGCAATTCCGTTGATGCCGACGCGGAATTTTGGCGCGCCGCGCAAGAAACGAAAATGAGCGAGGTCCCCGTGTTGACGCTGAATCCCACCGCGCAGCTCCTCCACACCGCGCTGTTTGGCGCACACGCGCGCGGCGCGTCGCCGATGCTGCGTGCGAGCGATGTCATGCTCTTGTTGCACGCATGCGCGAACGAAATCGAATGGGAAACATTTTTCGCGCTGGCGCAAACACATCGCGTGGTGTTGCCGATTCGCGAGACGTTTGAATACGCCGCGCGCATTTGGAACGAAACGGCGTTCGTAGGGAACGAAA
>JAKOPZ010000171.1 GCA_029778615.1 Chloroflexota bacterium
GCGTTCGATTTGCCCACACAGACGGGATACGATTCCGACGCGCAAATGGCGGAAGGCGAAGTGGGGAAAGTGGGCGTGCCGATTTCGTCGCTGCAAGACATGGAGCAGTTGTTTGATGGAATTCCACTCGACCAAGTTTCAACGTCCATGACCATCAACGCCACTGCGCCGATTTTGCTCGCGTTGTATGTCGCGGTTGCGCGCAAGCAAGGCGCGACGAACGCGAAAATTCGCGGGACGACGCAAAATGATATTTTGAAAGAATACATTGCGCGCGGCACGTACATTTATCCGCCGCAAGAATCGCTCCGTTTGACTGTTGATGTAATTGAGTACTGTGCGCGCGAGTTGCCCGGATGGAATCCGATTTCGATTTCGGGCTATCACATTCGGGAAGCGGGCGCGACGGCGGTACAAGAAATCGCGTTCAC
Source organism: Chloroflexota bacterium (assembly GCA_029778615.1). Taxonomy (GTDB): domain Bacteria; phylum Chloroflexota; class Anaerolineae; order UBA4142; family SHND01; genus SHND01. The sequence continues at coordinate 432 of JAKOPZ010000171.1, forward strand.
ATTTGCGAATGCGATTGAATATGTGAATGCATCACTGGCGCGCGGAATGAAGATTGATGAGTTCGCGCCGCAGCTTTCCTTTTTCTTTGTGTCCCAAATGGATTTTTGCGAAGAGATTGCAAAGTTCCGCGCAGCGCGGCGATTGTGGGCGAGCATCATCAAGGAAAAATTTGGCGCGCAAAAAGCCCAGTCCATGATGCTGCGTTTTCACACGCAAACGGCGGGCGTTTCACTCACCGCGCAGCAGCCCGAAAACAATATCGTCCGCACGGCAATCGAAGCGATGGCGGCGGTGTTGGGCGGAACGCAGTCACTGCACACGAATTCGTATGATGAAGCACTTGCCTTGCCCACACAAGAGTCCGCGCAAATCGCGTTACGCACACAACAAATCATCGGTTATGAATCGGGCGTGACGAATACGGTTGACCCCGTCGCGGGCAGTTATTACATTGAACATCTCACCGATGAAATTGAAAATCGCGTGCGTGATTATCTCGCGCAAATTGAAAAAATCGGCGGCGCGCAGCGTGCGATTGAAACGGGGTTCATCAATCGCGAAATTCAAGAGTCGGCGTGGAAATTTCAAAAAGCGGTGGATGAAAACGAACGCACGGTGGTCGGCGTGAACAAGTTTGTGATGGACGAAGAAATCAAGCCGCACATTTTGCGTCCCAGTCCCGCCGCGCAAGAAAAACAAAAAGCGCGTTTGCGAGAATTGCGCGCGACGCGTGATACGGCGCGATGCGAAGAATCACTGCGCGCGTTGGAGAATGCCGCGCGTGGTACGGAAAATTTGATGCCGCGCATTTTGCACTGTGTTGAATCGTACGCGACGGTTGGGGAAATTTCGGATACGTTGCGGCGTGTGTTTGGCGAGTATCGCGGGAATGCGGCGTTTTGAGGATTGGAGACTGGAGACTGGAGATTGGAGATTGCGGCGCCAAGATGAGTGACACTCTGCTTCGGGAACAAATCGCATATTATCGCGCGCGGGCGAGCGAGTACGAGGAAACGGCATTGCCAACACTTGGCGCTGGTGACACTCCGATGGCGCGCGAATGGCGCGACGCGGAACGCGTAGTTCACGCGCTGCCGCAATACACCGACATTTTAGAATTGGCGTGCGGCACGGGTGTGTGGACACGCTTGTTGACACAGCACACTGAACATTTGACCGCGTTGGATGCCGCGCCCGAAATGTTGGAACTCAATCGCGCACAGGTAAATGATGCGCGCGTGAACTATGAATGTGTGAATTTGTTCGAGTGGGAGGCGACACAGGAATACGAATTGGTGTTCATGGCGTTCTGGCTTTCGCATGTTCCGGACGCGCAACTCGATTTGTTTTTGCAGCGCGTTCGCCGCGCATTGAAATCGAATGGGACTGTTTTTATTTTGGACGAACCGCGCGGGACAAAGAATGTGATTCCGACAAATGAAAATATCCAAGCACGCACGTTGAATGATGGGCGGACGTTTAGCATCGTAAAAGAGTATTACGCGCCGGAAGAATTGTGCGCGCGAATGAGGCAATTTGGATTTTCATCCATTGAAGTTTCGCGCGGGGACTATTTTTTCTGGCTGCGCGCTGCACGGAGCCAAAATGATTAAACGCCTAGACCACATTGGCATTGCCGTACAAAACATTGACGACGCGCTGAAATTTTTTGAAAGCGCGTTGGGAATGAAACTCGACCATGTTGCTTCCGAAGAAGGCGGGAAAACGGACGTGGCGTTTTTGCCTGTTGGCGGAAGTGAGGTCGAGTTGGTGCAAACGCATGACGCGGAAAGCGGACTGGGAAAATTTTTGGCGAAACGCGGCGAGGGGATTCATCACATTTGTTTTGAGGTGGATGATATTCAAGCCGCGATGGCGCAATTAAAAGAGAACGGCGCGCAGTTGATTGACGAAACGCCGCGTGTGAATGCGAGTGGCATGCAATACGCGTTCATTCATCCGAAAAGCGCGCACGGGGTTCTCATCGAGTTGTATCAGAAACCGAACCCGTGAAACGTGAACCGTCAAACGTAAGGAGCGTTCACCGCAACGTTCCGTGAAACGTGAAACGTGTGTAGGGAACGTTCGCCGCAACGTTCCGTGCCGCAACGTTCCGTGCCGCAACGTTCCGTGCCGCAACGTTCCGTGCCGCAACGTTCCGTGCCGCAACGTTCCATGCCGCAACGTTCCATGCCGCAACGTTCCATGCCGCAACGTTCCATGCCGCAACGTTCCGTGCCGCAACGTTCCATGCTGCAATGTTCCGTGCCGCAACGTTCCATGCCGCAACGTTCCATGCCGCAACGTTCCATGCCGCAACGTTCCATGCCGCAACGTTCCATGCCGCAACGTTCCATATAACGTGACATGTGAAATGCAATGTTTGGTTCGAGGAGTTGAGAAATGTTTGACCCAAATGAATTGGAACACATTCGCGACGCGCGCGACAAATGGGAAGAGACGACGCTGCAAAAATCATTGGGAAAAAATCCCGAACGCGCGAAAAAATTTATCACGACTTCCTCCGAAGAAATCGAACGACTATATACTCCGCTCGATATTTCGGAAATGGACTATGCCCGCGATTTGAATGACGCGGGAGAATTTCCGTTCACGCGCGGCGTGCATCAAACAATGTATCGCACCAAAGTTTGGACGATGCGAATGTTTGCGGGATTCGGCACGGCAGAAGAAACGAACGCGCGTTTCAAATATTTGCTCGAACATGGCGAAACGGGACTTTCGACCGCGTTCGATATGCCGACGTTGTACGGGTATGACACGGACGCGCCGCAAGCGTTGGGCGAATTTGGAAAATGCGGTGTCGCAGTCTCGTCGCTTGCGGACATGGAAATTTTGTTTGATGGAATTCCCGTTGACCAAGTGACGACTTCGATGACCATCAATTCGCCTGCGGCAATCATTTGGGCAATGTATATCGCGGCGGCGGAAAAGCGCGGCATCCCGCGCGAAAAATTGGGCGGCACGTTGCAGAACGATATTTTAAAAGAATACATCGCACAAAAGGAATTTATCTTTCCGCCCGAACCTTCGATGCGACTTGTCACCGACACGGTGGAATTTGGCACGCGCGAATTGCCGAAATGGAATACGATTTCGATTTCGGGGTATCACATTCGCGAAGCGGGTTCGACGGCGGTGCAAGAATTGGCGTTCACGTTGTCCGATGGATTTGAGTATGTGCGTTGGGCAATCGCGCGCGGTCTGGATGTGGACGCGTTCGCACCGCGTCTTTCATTTTTCTTTAACGCGCACAATGATTTTTTTGAAGAGATTGCCAAGTATCGCGCGGCGCGGCGAATCTGGGCGCGTGAGATGAAAGAAACGTTCGGCGCGAAAAATCCGCGCTCGTGGCTCATGCGGTTTCATACCCAAACGGCGGGCGTGTCACTCACCGCGCAGCAGCCGATGAATAATGTCGCGCGCGTGGCGCTGCAAGCGTTGGCGGCAGTAATGGGCGGAACACAATCATTGCACACAAATTCGTTGGATGAAGCGTGGGCATTGCCGAGCGAACATGCGGCGGTGATTGCTTTGCGAACCCAGCAAATTATTGCGGAAGAAAGCGGTGTGACGAATGTGGTGGACCCGTTCGGCGGCAGTTATTTTGTGGAAGCGCTGACGAATAAATTGGAAGCGGAGGCGTACGAATATTTTCGCAAGATTGAAAATTTCGGCGGGATGCTGCCTGCAATCGAGCGCGGGTTTCAGCAGCGCGAAATTGCCGAAGCCGCGTCGCGGTATCAACGCGAGATTGACGCCAAAGAGCGCATCATCGTCGGCGTAAATGATTACGTGACCGATGAAACATTACGCGTGCCACTATTGCGCGTGGACGAAGCCGGTGCGCGGCATCAAATCGAACGCTTGAATCGTGTACGCCGCGAGCGCGATAACGTGCGCGTGGGTGAAACGTTGAACGCGATTCGACATGTGGCGCGCAAGCCGCATGAAAATTTGATGCCGTATTTTCTTGATGCGGTGAACGCGTATGCGACACTGCAAGAAATGATGGATGTGCTGCGCCAAGAGTGGGGCGAGTACCGCGAAGAGGCGATTATTTAGGACAAACAAAAACTGCGGCGGAACATTCCGCCGCAGTTTTTGTTATGCCGCCACTTTTTCGAGAATGTGTCCGATGACCGCAAAGCAATCATGAATCTCTTGCTCTTGAACCCAGCCAAGATGTCCGACGCGAATAATTTTGCCGCGCATCGGTCCCTGTCCGCCGCCGATGATGAGTTCATATTCTTCGCGCGCGGCTTTGCGTAATGCTTCGGTGTCCACACCATCCGGCGCGTACAGCGCGGTGACCGCGTTCGACGCGTAGCGCTCATCGCCGAACATGCGAAAACCCAATGACTTGGCTTGGGCGCGTGTCAATGCTGCAATGCGCGCGTGGCGCGCGAATACATTTTGCAAACCTTCCGCGAGAATTTTTTCGAGCGCGAGGTCGAGCGCGTAATAAACGGACACGGCGGGTGTGAACGGCGTCTGTCCTTTTTCTAACCAATTTTTGGTCTCTGTCCAATCGAAATAAAAGCGCGGCGTTTTCGCGTTGGCGTGCGCCTTCCATGCGCGTTCGGAAACGGAAATCATCGCGACGCCGGGGGGACACGCCCACGCTTTTTGCGAGGCGGACACCATCACATCAATCCCCCAATTGTCAATTTGCGCGTCGGCGGTGAGCATGGAACTTACGCCGTCCACAATCAACACCGCGTCCGAATTCGCGCGCACGGCGTTAGAAATTTCTTGCAACGGGTGCATGATGCCTGTGGAGGTTTCGTTGTGTGTGACGAGCACCGCTTTGGTCTGCGGCGCGTTTTTCAATTCTTGCGCAACGCGTGCGGGGTCAATGCCCTGACCATTTTCAAATTTGATTTTGTTGACGTTCGCACCGTACGTTTGCGCGATGCGCGCGATGCGTTCACCGAATTCTCCGGCAACGAACGCGAGGACCGAATCGCCGGGTGAAAGAGTATTGACAACTGCCGATTCAAGTCCACCGGTGCCTGACGCGGTGAATAACAAAATATCATTTTTTGTTTGAAAACTTGTTTTGAGATTTTTAACAAGGCGATTTTGCATCGCAGCAAATTGCGGACCGCGATGGTCAATCATTTGGCGACTCGCTTCCTCGAGAATGTCTTCGGGAACGGTGACGGGACCGGGAATGCGGAGGTTCATGTGCTTGCTCCTTCGTGGGAATTTGGCTCACTCAAGCGGCGCAAAGGAAAATTGAAAAGAAGCTGCGCGCTTGGAATTGGCGAGCTAAAAAAAAGCCCACGTGCACTAACACGCGGGCATCGGGTGTTTGCAAACGCAAAACGTTCGCGGTGTATTCTACGCGAACTCTATTCTATGGCAACTTGGATGTCATCTTCCTCGACACGAACAGGAAATGTTTTGATGGGGAACATCGGCGGTAAAGCGGTCACCTGTCCTGTGCGTACGTCAAAACGTCCGCCGTGACGCGGACACTCAATGTCATAGCCCCACAATTCGCCTTCGCCCAACGGACCGCCATCATGCGTGCATAAATCTTGTGTGGCAAAGTACGTGCCTTCGACATTGCACAACGCAATATCTTTGCCGTTCACGTGAAATGTTTTGACTTGACCGTTTTTGACATCGCCGACGCGCGCGACGGTAACAAAGTCCGACATCAGAAAATTCCCATTTCTTTCAGAATTGGCAGCACTTTCGGAAGCGGTTTCTGCCAAAGCCATTCCACACGCAAATAAAATCTATCAACCACTTGAGAGTGAAAAACTCCTTCTTTTCCGCTGAAAACCGTTTGATAACGATTTTCCTCATCGAGCCGATAGAATTCCGCTTGTTTGCGCTGTGGGTCAATCAACCAGTACTCGCGTATGCCTGCCGCTTCGTACTCGACAAATTTATCGCCGCGATCGCGTCCTACGCTCTCCGGCGACATAATTTCAATCACCAAATCGGCGGGTCCATCCAGATAGGTTCGCTTGATGCGCTCCATATTTTCTTTTGCAACAAACAGCATATCGGGTTCGCGCCCACTTTTTTGGTCTTTTAGACGCATTTGAAATGGAGCGGATACAATAACGCCCAAGTCGCGCGCTTCCACAAAGAGCCGCAAAAGCGCAGTCAAAAAATCTGAATCCGCTTGATGTTCAAACGTAGGTGGTTGCCCCATGATGATTTCTCCATCAACCCATTCGGCATGTTGATCATCGTACCATTCCAAAAATTCTTCATAGGAAATTTTGCTTTTAGGTTTTGGAGGCGCTTCCGCTTCGGCGGTCAAAGCAATGACTTGTCCCATATTCACTCCTCCTCCTCATCACCCCACTCGTGAATTCCGTATGCGCTCGCCTTGATGACTTTTAACGGCAGCAGCGCGCATTTGATTCTTGAAGGTCCCAGCGGAATCCCCAAGAGGTCCAGCACAACTTGTTTGTCAATGTGTTTGATTTCTTCGAGCGACTTGCCCTTGATTTCGTCGGTGAGCATGGACGCGGATGCTTGAGAAATAGCACAGCCCTTTCCTGTGAACTTGACATCCGTGACAACGCCATTTTCGATTTTCATTTCCATCCGAATTTTATCGCCGCACAAAGGATTGGAATCTTCGTACGAATTGGTCGCGTCGGGCAGCGTGCCGTGATTGTGCGGATGCTGATAATGGTCGAGGATAACTTCTTTATATAAATCGTCCACAATACATCAAGCTTAAAGCTAAAAGTCAAAAGCTAAAAGTAAAGAAGAAACTTTTAGCTTTGAGCTTTTTACTTTTTATTTGTTAAACATCTTTCTCACATTTTGCAACGATGCCACGAGTTGGTCAATTTCGTCGGGCGTATTGTACACGTAAAAACTGGCGCGCGCGGTGGCAGGCAAATCGTAAAAATCATGCAGTGGCTGCGCACAGTGATGTCCCGCGCGAATGCAAATCGCGTCGCGGTCGAGGATGGCGGCAATGTCGTGCGGATGAATGCTCGGAAAAGTTCCTTCCGCTTGCATTTCGAACGCCGCGAGTCCGCCGCGCTGCGCGCTTGCGGTTGGACCGATGACGCGCAATGTGGGGACCTCTTGCAATTTGTCGAGCGCGTACTGTGTCAATTCCATTTCATGTGCGCGCACATTTTCCATACCGAGCGCGTTCAAATAATCAATTGCCGCGCCCATGCCAATCGCTTCCGCAATCGCGGGCGTGCCGGCTTCAAATTTGTGCGGCAGTTCGTTCCATGTGGATTCTTGCAAATGCACTTGGCGAATCATGTCGCCGCCGCCGAGAAAGGGCGGCATCGCTTCGAGCAGCGCGCGTTTGCCATACAAGACGCCGATAAAAGGTCCAAGCATTTTGTGTCCGCTGAACGCGACAAAATCCGCATCCAGCGCGCGCACGTCCAGCGGCAAATGCGGCGCGGCTTGCGCGGCGTCCACAACGACGACCGCGCCGACTGAATGCGCGCGCGCAATAATTTTGTCGAGCGGCGTAATCGCGCCGGTAACGTTCGACATCATCGTGACCGCGACGATTTTGGTTTTTTCCGTGAGGAGGTTTTCCAAATCGTCGAGCGCGAGTTGTCCTTGTCCGTCAACGGGAATATGTTTCAGCGTCGCGTTTTTTTCTTGCGCGAGCAATTGCCACGGCACGATGTTCGAGTGATGCTCGAGAACGGAAATGACGATTTCATCCCCCGCGCGGAGGTTGGCGCGTCCGTACGAGTACGCGACGAGATTCAATGCTTCGGTCGCGTTGCGCGTGAAAATAATTTCGCGCCACGATTTCGCGTTGATGAATTTCTGTACTTGTTTGCGCGCGTTCTCGTACTGTTCCGTCGCTTGTTCGGCAAGTTGATAAATGCCGCGATGGATGTTTGCGTTCGTGGTGCGATAATACGTGTCGAGCGCGCGAAGCACGCTTTCCGGTTTTTGCGAAGTCGCGGCGGAATCCAGATACACGAGCGGTTTGCCATGTACGAATTGTTGAAGGATGGGGAAATCTTCGCGAATGGAAGAGACGTTAAGAGTAGACATGGAAAATCGGGAAACAGGGAGCAAGCAAAAAAAGGAAACAGGTAGGCAAGTAACGTCTCTACCTGTCTACCTGCTTACTTGTTACTTGCACTACCATCCCGTCAACAGCCCCGGGTCTTCCATTAATTCGGGACTCCACAAATCGGGCAGCACCGTCACTTTGATTTTTTTGCCCGAAACGGATTCGCTCACGTCTTTGATTTGCTGAATGAGCCAGCCGCCGTACGGACAGAATGGCGTTGTCAGCATCATTTTGATTTCGGCGGGGTCATTGTCCAACAAAATCTCACGGATGAGTCCGAGTTGGATAACCTCCAACCCGATTTCGGGGTCAAAGACTTGGCGCAATGCTTTTTTGATGGTGTCTTCGGGACTGCCGGGCGTGACGAGCGGATAGCTGGGACGCGCCAGCGGGTCATCCGCGCCATTCACGGGTTCGATAGTTTTTGTTTCTGTAAGATTGTTTTCTGGGAATTCGTTCATTCGTTCCTCCGTAAGGGAACGCTGCGGCGAGCGTTCCCTACCTAACCGGCAGGCGTTCCCTACCCAACCGGCAGGCGTTCCCTACCCAACCGGCAGGCGTTCCCTACCCCAATTCGTCGCCGCGAAATGTTTCGGACAATATAATTGGCGCGACTAGTTTTTTGCCGGTGGCTTTGTGCGAAGGATACGCGCGCACCCCCGCTTTTATCGTATCCATCGCCAGTGTTGCGCAGCGCATGCGTGATTGAACTACCTCGCGCCCCAATTCCTCCACCAACTCGTTATAGTCCATCGCGTTTACCTCTGCAATGGTTTTGCCAATAATTTTGTCCATCAAGAGCGAGGACGCCGCCATGCTGATTGTACAACCCTGTCCATCAAAGGATGCTTCGACGATGCGGTCATTGTCATCCACTTTGACAAAAATGGTAACAATGTCGCCACAGCCCGGATTGCCGCCGTTGACGAGAATATCCGGGTCGTCGAGTTTGCCTTTGTGATGAGGATTATTGTAATGGTCGAGAATAAATTCGATATAGTCTTGGCGAGTCATGATTTGGCTAGCAGGTAGCAGGTATCATGTAGCACGGCGTTCAATGACTACCTGCTATCTGCTACGTAATACGTACTACTTTTCAATCGGCGCGGCGACGAGATTGCCCCATTCGGTCCACGAGCCGTCGTAATTGCGAACGTTTGGATAACCGAGCAAATACCTCAGCACAAACCACGAGAGCGATGAACGTTCGCCGATGCGGCAATACGCGATAATGTCGCGGTCGGGCGTCACGCCATTTGGTTCGTACAACGCGCGCAAATCGTCAGGCGTTTTGAATGTTGCTTTTTCGGTAACGTTTTTTGCCCACGGAATGGATTTGGCGCCGGGGACATGTCCGCCGCGCAGTGCGCCTTCTTGCGGATAGCCCGGCATGTGCAGCAATTCACCGCTGTACTCTTGCGGCGAACGAACATCCACCAACGGCAGATTTTTTTCAATGTGCTCGAGCACATCATCGCGAAAGGCGCGAATTGTATGGTCGTCACGGTCCGGCGCGCGATAATCGGTTGCCGGATATGACGGAGCATCTTTGGCAAGTTCGCGCCCTTCGTCAATCCACTTTTGGCGTCCGCC
>JAKOPZ010000018.1 GCA_029778615.1 Chloroflexota bacterium
CGCATAGTTTGTTGGTGACTGGATTTCACATGATTACTCGGCAACAAGACTACAAGGACTTGGGTCCCAACTATTTTGATGAACGCAACAAAGAAGCGGTCAAGCGGCGTGCCGTGAAACGGTTGGAGCAATTGGGCTTTCAAGTTGAACTGAAACCCGTTATCCCAATTGCCGCTTGACAGCGGATATTTTCAAGGGAGGCAACATGTTTTGGTCCAAGAAACGCACGTCCTCAGGTAACATGCTGGGATGGTTCTTTGCGGGGCTGTTGATTGCCGAAGTGCTGTTGGCATTCGCGCTCGTAATGCTGCGCGCCTAATACTACTTTGTCAGATTGACTCTTGGGCGATTGGAAATCGCAGCGCATAGCCAAGTCTGCCTCCGCAGACTGAAAAATGCGCCAAATTGGACAAAATCTCAATCGGCGTAGGCCGATTTCGCCATCGGTTGCCGCGATTTGAATCGCCCGACTGTCAAGTGACAAAGTAGTACTAAGAAACACGCATGGCGAACGAACCACTACGGGTCCCGTTTTTTTCAGTGCACAGCGTATACTGGCGCGTCAACTGCGAATGGCTCATTGCGCTGGCGGGACCGCGCGCGCTGCTTTTGGAATTGGCGCATCCCGCCATTGCCGCCGGTGTCGCGCACCACAGCAATTATCGCGGCGACCCGTTTGGACGTTTGTATCGCACCATGAAAACGATGACGGAAATTTCGTTCGGTACGGAAGAGGCAAGGCGCGCGGCGTTGAAACATTTTCACAAATGTCATGCGCGCGTCAACGGCGTGACGGCAGATTCACAGTACGACGCGCGTGACCCCCACTTGCAGTTTTGGGTCTTGGCAACATTGATAGATTCCGTGCCCCGCGTATATGAACAATTTGTCGCGCCGCTGACCGCTGCCGAACGCTGCGCCTATTACGACGATTGCGCGCGTTTGGCGCGATTGTTGGGCATTGCCGAGCATGTCATTCCGCCCGGCTATGACGCCTTTCGCGAGTATATGGGCGCGATGCTGTCGAGTGAAACGCTGGAAATTACCGAAACGGCGCGCGCGATTTTGGCGGCGTTGTTCGCGCCCACACCGCGCGGTCAATTGACGCGCGCCTTTAGTTTTGTCGGCATCGGACTGCTGCCGGCGCGCGTGCGGGACGCGTATGGCTTTCAGTGGAATGACACGCGCGAAAAATATTTGGAATGCCTCGCGCAGTTCACACGGCGCGTGCGTCCGCGACTTTATCGCGCCGTTGCCATTCATCCCCACGCGTGGAAAATGGAGCAACGCATTTTATGCGCGGACTGAGCGGCGCACCCGGCGCGCACCGGCTTGGAAAAAATGAATCGCGCGTGCGAGCCACGCGCGCGTTCGGGCATGCTGCCACTGTTGAATGGCTGCCGCGCGCTCGGCATTCGAGACTGCATACGCTCCATACGTGCTGTTGACGTACAGTTCCACAATGTTTGCAATGGGCTGCGCGGCGGAATGCATCCAGGGTGCAATTCTTTGCGGACGCGCGAACGATGCAAAATAATCCGCAAGCAGCGCCGCCACTTGGTTTGGCGTAGCACTCGCGGTAACCGGCAAACCGAGCGACCGCGCGAGATAAAAAACGCGTTGATACAACAGCGGCACGGCGCGCGCTGCCGTCATTCGCGCCAGCCGCAAGGAATCGAAAATCATCAAGAGCCCAAGCGCAAACGGAATCGCGAGCAGCGCGATAGAGAGCACGTACCACGCATTGGGCGACACGCCGCGCGCGGGGGCAACATTCCCCACTTCCGCTTCAGGTTGTGCGGGCAGTTCCGGTTCGGCGAACGCGCCCGGCGAATCGTATTGGATGATGGCGCGCGCGCTCGTCGGTTCAAAATCCACCCAACCGTATTCGGGAAAATAGACTTGCGTCCACGAATGGGCGCTCGCTTCGGTGACCACATATTCGTTGCGCGTCGCGTCAAAGTCACCGGTGGCATAACCGACCGCAATCCGCGCGGGCAAACCCGCCGCGCGCGCGAGGACCGCCATTGCCGTCGCGTAATAATCACAATAGCCGCGTCGGAGGTCAAACAAAAAATAATCAGTCACATCGCGGTCGGGCGGCGGCGTGGGCAAATCCAATGTGTAGGGAATTGTTCGCAAATAATTTTCCAGCGCGATTGCGCGGTCATAGGGCGTCGGCGCAGTGGCGGTAAGGTCGCGCGCGAGCGCAAGC
>JAKOPZ010000172.1 GCA_029778615.1 Chloroflexota bacterium
TATAATGGACCCGTAAATTCGGACACGAAATTGAGTCAAAATAAAGTGTAAAATACAGGTATGCGAAAACGCCATTCACCCAATTTCAAAGCCGACACGGTCATCGAAGTTTTCAAAGAAGACCAAACTATCAATCAAATTGCGTCTGCCAAACAAATTCATCCCACGCAAATCTATGAGTGGAAAGCCCATGCGCTCAAGGAACTACACACGCTCTTTGAGCCCCAAGGCAAACAGGATGCCGCCCAGCGCGCGGCGAATGAAAAACGCATTCACGCGCTCTATGCCGAGATTGGCAGACTAACCACTCAACTGGAGTGGCTCAAAAAAAAATCTGGCATCGAACCTCCGGCGGAGTGAGCGGTTGGCACTCTGGGAGCGTGACGCGGTGCACTTGCCGCTCACCGCGCAATGCGAGCTGCTCACGCTCAATCGCACGGGTTTGTATTATCAGCCCAAGCCACCGTCACCGCAAGAGGTTGCCATCAAACATCGGATTGACGCGATATATACCGACCATCCGTTCTATGGCTCGCGCAAGATTGCCGTGGCGTTACGTCCGGACTTCATCGTGAATCGGAAAGCCGTGCAGCGCCATATGCGCGAAATGGGACTGGTCGCCATGGTGCCAGGACCACACTTGAGCAAACCGCATCCCGACCATCAAATCTACCCGTTTACCAGTCCACAATATATTGAGCGGCTCGTCCAGAAACAGATTGCCATCAGCATGGATGGACGCGGACGCGCGCTGGACAACATTTTCACCGAACGCTTGTGGCGCAGCGTCAAGTATGAAGAAGTGTATCTCCATGAGTATGGCTCACCGAAGGAGGCGCGTCACGGCTTGACCCGTTACTTTGACTTTTACAATCACGAACGACCGCATCAAGCACTGGACTATCGCACACCGGCACAAGTGTACTTGAACTGAACGCCGCGCGCGACAGAGCCAGTGCCAGGCTGGGGATGATGTGGACAATCGAACTGCACGCTTGCCCACATCATCCCCAGCCACGACGACGACGGCGGCTATGCCGATCTTTCAAACTAAAGGAAAAAACTACTTTAACTTTGACCCAAATTGTGTCTTGA
>JAKOPZ010000173.1 GCA_029778615.1 Chloroflexota bacterium
CCGCAGCGTTCCTCACCGCAGCGTTCCTTGCCGCAGCGTTCCAAATCCGCGCCCGGAGAACGCGACGGCGAACGTCCCATCCGTACAGCCGCACCTCGCTCCGCAGCAACAGCACGCGCAGAGAAAAAAGCAACAACACAAAGCGCGAAATCGGTGAAAGCAAAGGCGGTTGAGAAAAAAACCGCTCTCGCGAAAAAGCCATCGCGCGCGCCAAAAACATCGTCCGATAAAGATACGGCTGCGTCCAAACCAACCAAGCCGCGTCGTAAAAAAGAATGAATCAAATTCAAGCGTGGCTCGAACGCTTCAAAACGCTCGACGACGTTGGGACGGGCTTCGCCATTCTCGCCATCGTCGTCTTTGGCATTGGCAATTTTCTGGACCTTGCGCGCGTGGAAAATCTCGGACTCGCCGCGTTCGGCGCCGCGATTGTGGCGTGGGGCGCGAACGCAATTCAAACGCGCGAACTGCGAATTTTCCAGCGCGGGATTCACGTTTGGGAACGCGTCGAAGAATTGTTGGCGCGCGTGTGGGGGATTCTTTTTGCGCTCGGCGGATTGCTCTTGCTCGGTTATGGAATTCTCGCGGCGTTGAATCCGCGCGCGCCGATTCCTGCGTACGTGCAGCAATTTTTTGCATCGCCGCTCGGTGCGAACGTATTGACGCTTGTCGGGAGCGTGATTGGAATGTTGTTTGCGTTGACAATGATTTTTGCCAGTGACGCGCAGGCGAGCAATGCGGTGGTGCGTTTTGTATTGAGTTTGCCCGGACGCTTGTTTGGTATTGTGCTGTTTATTTTTTGCGCCGCGCTCGCCATGATTGCCGTGTTGCAGATTTTCGCGCCCGATGTTTTAGTCGAACTCGGACACGCATTTTTACAAAGGATGGGACTCGAATGAACAAACAAGAACTGCTTGACGAAATCGAACGCGCGCATCAAGACATGGTGCGTTTCCTCGCAGCGTTGAGCGATGACGAAAAAACCGCACCGCTTTTGAACGAAGGATGGAGCGTCAAGGATTCGCTCGCGCATCTCGTAGATTGGGAAAAGATGACGCTCGACTGGCTGACGCGTTCATTGCGCGGCGAACAGGTTAAACGTTTCGTGGAAGGATTTCAATACGACAGCGAAGCCGAACGCGAAGCGGTGATGGAAAAATTGAATACGCATTTGTTCGAGCACAATAAAAATCGTTCGCTCGACGATGTGCTGCGCGATTTTCGCGCGACGCATCGCGCCATTTTTGATTTCGTCGCGCAAATGAACGAGAACGATATTTTTGACCCCAATCGTTTCGCGTGGCGCAACGGCAGTCCCGCATTCGATATGATTGCGGGCAATACGTTCGAACATTACGACGAACATCGGCAGTGGATGAGCGAGGCACAGCAAAATTTATGAGTCATCCCACTACCAAACAAGAATTGTTACAGCGCATCCGCGAACGCCACGCGGACATGGAAGAATTGCTTTCGGCGCTCTCGCCCGCGCAAATGCGCGAGCCCGCGCTGGACGACGGCTGGTCGGTCAAGGATTCTCTCGCGCATCTTGCGGCGTGGGAAAATTTGGCGCTGGATTCCGTCGCGCAATACCATCGCGGGGAAACGCCGAAAGCGTGGACGGAGCAATTTTCGGTCGGCGAAGGCACAGAGCAAGAACAGATGCACCGCTTGAACGCGCAGTGGTTTGAGCAAAATAAAGAACGTCCGCTCGACCGAGTGCTGGACGATTTTCGCGAGGCATTTATGCGCGCAGTGGAAACGATTTCCGGTTTGAGTGATGCCGAAATTTTTGACCCGAATTATTTTCCCGCGCGCGACGGTTCGCCACTCTTGAATCTCATCATTGGCGACACGTATGGTCATTACGACGAGCATCTCGACTGGATTCGCGCGCGGTTTGCGTGATGCTCGCCCTCTCGGTTCGTCCGCACGTTCAATACGCGACGCTGCGCGAACTCGGCGTCGTTCCGCTTTGGTCTGGTGCAATCAACGCCATCACGTGTTCAATGGTGAACGTTTGCCCCTGCCGCCAAATTTGCTGAAACGCAATGATATCCTTTTTGTAATGTTGTTGTTCACAAAAAGTCACCCCAAGCACGCCAAAATCTGATAGACTAACGGTCAGTCCGCCCACGTCATTCTTTTTTCCCCTGCATCACCGCGCATCCAACCCCGGGCAAATCAAATCCTTTCAACCGCTTTCACAAGGAGGAACTGTGAACAAGCAGAAACTGGCTATCTCGTTCGCGTTCGCCGCCGTGCTCGGTGCGTTCGCCCTCGCGCTCGGAATCGGTGATGCGGCTCCATCGGCGCGCGCGGAAAACGCTGCGGCGCCCAAGGCAATCCAAACGCCTTGGTCAATCAAAGGCAACAAAATCACCGCCGCGAATTTTTTGGGCACCAAAAACAATCAACCGCTCATTTTCAAAACGAACAAAATCGAGCGAATGCGCATCGGCACAAACGGCGCGCTGGGCATCGGCACAATCAATCCGGCGCAATTATTGCATCTCGTCGGAGCAAATGCGGTGCAGCGTCTCGAATCGAATCAAAGCAATGGCATCGCGCAGACCGAATACGTGACGGACGCGCGTCGCTATTACACCGGCGTGTTTGGTTCGACGGCGGGCACGCTCGCGGGCAAGTTTTATATCAAGGATGATAACACGGGGCAATCGCGCTTGGTGATTGACACGAACGGCAACGTCGGCATCGGGACGAACAGCCCGCAGGCGAAAATTCACACCGCAGGCGTTGGCGAGGGACTGCGAGTACAAGGCACCCAAGTCGGCGACCCTAACGGCGCGTATGTCAGTTGGTACGACAGCAGCGGGACGGGGATTGGCTATGTCGGCGATGGGAGTTCAGGCGATTCCGATACATACCTCACATCCTATGTCGGCGACGTGAATCTTTATACACCGGCAGGCGCGGTGCTGACGGCGGGCGCAAATGGCAATGTGGGCATCGGTACGCCGAACCCTGACAGCAAGTTGCACATTCGGACTTCTAATACCAACTCGGGCACCTATGTTCTCAAAATCGAAAACACCAACGGCAACTTGCTGTTTGGAGTACGGAATAGCGGTCTCGTAGCATTTGGCACGTTGACTTTACCTACCACGCAGCATGTCTGTTATTCCACCGATGGTGCCGGCACAAAATATTTTTCGGTCTGCAATTCCGCCGCCGAGTACGTGCCGACGATTGACGGCGGCAAAGGCTTTCCCGAAACTGCCGACCTCGTGAGCATCGCGCCAAGTGTGAAAAATCCGTACGGCGATACACACGGACCGTTCGCCGTACAAAAATCCGCGACGGCATGTGACAACAATTTGCTCGGCTATATCGTCAAACCCGAATCGGGCGCGGACGGCGCGAAACTCAACGCGAACTATTTGCCGCTCGCGATTTATGGATATTTTCCGGCAAAGGTCACGGTGGAGAACGGCGCGATAAAACGCGGCGACCCCATCACTTCATCGTCCAAAGCAGGATACGGAATGAAAGCAACGGGCGCGTGCAAAATTATCGGGTACGCGCTGCAAGACGCGAACGCCGATGGAACGATTCAAGTGTTTGCGAATTTTGGCGAAAACACCGCGTCGGAAGTGGTCGCGCTGCGCGCGCAAGTGAACGCGTTAGCGCAAGAAAATCGTGCGTTGCAAGAAACGTTAGCAGAGATTCAAGCGCGGCTCGCGGCATTGGAACAAACCGCGCCATTAACGCAAAACACATCGGCGGCAAATGACGAGTGAGCGAGAAATGAAACAGAGAAAATTTTTCATTGTCGGGTTGATGCTCGCGCTTATCGCACTCGGCTTGGGCTCGCCTGCGCCCGCGCGCGCGGCGGGGCTTGTCTATACGGTGAACTCGCTCGCCGACGTTACGGCGTTTGACGGCGTCTGCACTTTGCGCGAAGCGATTATCTCCGCGAACGGGACATCTGCGACAGAATGCGGTCCTGCCAGCGCCGACCCCGATGAGATAGAGTTTGCGGTCAGCGGTACGATAACACTAGGCGCGAGTCTGCCCGCCATCACCGACAATCTGACCATCGGCGGTAGCAACAATATCACCATTGATGGAGCAGACCAGTACCGGATGTTCAACATCAGCAGCGGCAAGACGTTCATACTTTCGGACATGCAGCTCTTTCACGGCTTTGCAATTTATGAAGGCGGCGCGATTCGGAATTTCGGAACGCTCTATGTCACGAACGTCCAGTTCGTCAACAACAGTTCGAACGCGGGCGGCGGCGCGGTGTATAACTATAGTATCGCGGAAATTCGCAACAGCGAGTTTCTCAACAATACGCTGCCCTTTGACAACGCGCACGGCGGCGCAATTCTGAATCCCGGCATACTTAATCTCGATTCAAACAAATTCGAGGAAAATTATGCCGGTCTGTCCACAGGTCGCGGCGGCGCGGTCTGGTCGAGTGGTCCGCTCATCATCTCGAACAGTCAATTTGTCAAAAACGAGGCCGGCAATGGCGGCGCCATTTATGCGCGGCGCGAAGTAAATGCGACCACGTTGAGCATCAACGGCATCGCCTTTGACCAGAATCTCGCGGTGGGAAACTATCCCGAAGGACAAGGCGGGGCGTTACTCGTGGACAATCTCGCGGTGACTGCCCAAAATAGTCTTTTTACAAATAACGGCGGACAGTCCGGCGGCGCATTCTTCATCATGCCCAACGGAACGTTGACTTTGATGAACAGTACGCTGCGCGAGAACAGCCAGACCACTAACGGCGCGGGTCTTTACAATCAAGGGACCGCACATCTAACCGGCGTCACGCTGTCCGGCAATCGAGCGGACCACGGCGGCGGCATTAACAATTTTGGCACATTGTTTTTAACCAACGTCACGCTGTCCGGAAATCAGGCGACGTATGGCGGCGGTCTCAAAAACGAGGGCGGCACCGCGCGCTTGAGCAACGTTACGTTTTTTGGCAATTCGGCATCCGGTACATCGGGCGGCGGTATTTTGAATACAGGGCAAAACACAAGTCTCAATCTCACGAACGTGCTCGTCGCCAACAGCCCGACGGGTGGGAATTGCGCGTTTTCGACCAGTCCCATCCTTTCCCAATTCAATCTTTCGTCGGACAACACATGCAACTTTGGTGTCACACGCGATAACTTGAATGTTATGCTCAATCCGCTCGCGAACAACGGCGGCTCAACGGCAACGCACTTGCCGCAATATGGCAGTCCCGCGATTGACAACGGCACAGACGACGACGCGCCGAGTGTGGACCAACGCGGCATCACGCGTCCGCAAGGCACGTATTACGATGTCGGTTCGGTGGAGGTCGCACCATGCGGAAAACCTGCCGCGCCGACGCTGAAAAAACCTGCGCCCAACAAAATCGTGACGACCACGCGACCGACCTTGAAATGGAATGCGGCGATGTGCGCGAAAAAATATACAGTGCTCGTTAAAGATGCGACAACGGGAAAGACGGCGGACAAGCAAGCAGGGTTGACCGTATTAAAATACAAAACTGACGCGTTAACAGCGGGGAAAAAATACAAATGGTTCGTAAAAGCATGTAATCCTCCGAACGGCTGCGCGAGATCCGTCGCGCGGTTCTTTACCATTCAATAATGCGAGGTCTTGATGCAACTATACAATTTTACTCGTCTGGCGCTTGGGCTTGTTCTGGTATTGATGTGGCTAATCGGCGCGCCGCGTCTCTATGCTGCCGACCAAGTGGTAACCAATTGCAGCAGCGACACCGACTTGCGCAACAAAATCAATGCACTGCAAACCAGCGGCGGCGGTACGCTCAGCTTTAACTGCGGCGTGGCGACAATTGTTTTGACCGGCGGCGTGCTGCCGCCCATTACCGGCAACATTACAATTGATGGCGGCGGCAGCATCACGTTGAGCGGCAACAGCGCGGCGCGCATTTTCAATGTTGCGTCCGGCGCGATGCTTTCCCTCAACAATCTGACTCTGACCAAAGCGCACGGCGCAGGCGACGGCGGCGCGATTTACAACAATGGCACGCTGCTCGTCGCGTACAGCAAATTCATTGACAACACTGCCGATGCGAGCGGCGGCGCAATTGTGACGTACGGCGTGCTGACGATTACGCAAAGCGAATTTGCCAACAACCGAGGGGCGAACGGCGGCGCGGTCTATCCGCGTTTCAGCCAAGCCGTCACGCATATCACGTACAGCAATTTTCACGACAATGAAACGACGAGTACGACCGATGGGTGGGGCGGCGCAATTTTACTGTGGGATGGCGCGCCGGTGACGATAGAGCATAGCGTGTTCAACAACAACAAGGCGCGCAGCGGTGGCGCAATCTATGTGTTTCGCAATTCAACGCTCGCGTTCAGCAGCAGTACGGCAGCGTACAATCAAGCAACTGCCATGAACGGGGGCGCGATTGAAAATCATGGTACGACGAACATTACCGATTCGACCATCCAATATAACTCGGCAAGCAACGTTGGCGGAGGCGTCATGAGCGATAGTGGTTTTACGCTGACCAAATCCACTCTCGACCATAACACTGCCAGCGCGGGCGGAGGTTTGTACAATTGGGGCGCCGGTCCCACTATTACGAACGTCACGTTCTCTGGCAACTCGGCGCAATTTGGCGGTGCGATCTACAATGTCAAAGCCAACGTGACGCTCTCGGCTAGTACGCTCTATCAGAATAGTGCGACTCTGAGCGGCGGCGGTATCGAGAGTAACACGTACAGCGGGCAAAAGTTCATGGTCAAGAACACTGTAATTGTCAAAGGCGCTAGTGGAGAGAATTGCAACGATGGACAGTCGCCGCCGACCCTCACCTCAGAGGGGTTCAATCTTTCCGACGACAACTCTTGCACCGCGTTTTTCAATAAAGTCGGTGACCGCAACAATACAGCCGCAATGCTGAACGCGCTTGCCAACAACGGCGGCGCAACGCAAACGCATTTGCCGCAGACAGCTAGTCCCCTGATTGATAATGGCGGCGCTATCGGCGCGCCGTCCACTGACCAACGCGGCATCTCGCGTCCGCAAGGCGCGGCAGTGGACATTGGCGCGGTCGAAGTGTGCCAAATGAAACCTGCCCCGCCCGTACTGCGCGCGCCCAAAAACAACAAACGAGTCAAAGGTCCCCAGGTGACTTTGAAGTGGAATCCCGGCACATGTGTGCAAACGTACACCGTGATGCTTAAACTCGGTTCGCCGCAAGGCAGCAAAGTGCAAAAGAAAGCGAAATTGAGTGACGCGCTGTTTGTAACCAAAGCGTTGGTCAAAGGACAAACCTACTATTGGCAAGTGACCGCCGTCGGCGACGCAGGCAAAACAAAATCGGATTGGCGCAGTTTCAACGTCAAATAAAAAAATTTCCCGATGAGATTTTCATCGGGAAATTTTTTTTGCATCCACTATGCCGCGTGTTGCTTGGGCTTGCTCGACGCAGGATGCAATATATCCAATACCTCGTACAGCTCTTGCAATTCAGGATAATCGCGCATGTTCTCGGCGTAATGCGAAAAACGGATGCGTCCCTTTTTGTCCACAATGAGCAGCGCGGGCATTCGTCCGAATTTGAGCAGCTTTACTTGTTGCTCGTACAAATCGGCGACCTCGTGATTACTGTCCGCCAAGCCGATAAACGGCATTTTGTTTGTCGCCCAAAACAATTTGAACGCCGTCGCGCCATCGGGACCCACGGCGAGAATTTCCGTATCGCGTTTTACAAATTCCTCATAGTGTTGACGCAACTGCGCCAAATGCTTGCGGCAGTGTGGTCAAGTAAACCCGCGCAAAAACGTCAGCACGACATTTTTCTTGCCGCGAAAATCTGACAAGCGTATTTCGTTGCCCTGTGTATCGGTCAGCGTAAAGTCAGGTGCGATTTCCATTTATCCGTAGTAGGTAGCAAGTAGCAGGTAGCAGGGGAACGTCTAAACCCCTGCTACCTGCTACCTGCTACTCGTTTCCTCAATACCCCACATCCCCGCGCGCATTTCCATACCCCGTCATTTCCACATAACCTTGACCGCGCAAATTTTTTCCATTCGATGTTCCTGTCACATTCACCGCGCCTTCCCAATAGGTGAACGACACGCGCATTTCTTGGTCTGGAATCAACGGCGTCAGCGTCAAATCAAAATTGCCAATCTCGCTTTTCACATTCCATTTGCTCGGATATTTTCCTTGCGAAAAATTGCTCGTCCAGAATTCTTGCGGCGTAATTTTTACATCGTCGCGTTTCAAAAATTTTGTCGTGCCGTCAGACTCGACAAGTGTTCCCGAAGACAATGGTTCGATGTTTCCATCTTTGTTGCGAATTTGAAAAAACATCAATTCGCGATTGTCGTCGAGTTGAATCGAAAACCAGTCCCAGCCCGCCGCGTTCACGCCGAGCCCCGTCGTGCCCCATTCATGGTCGAACCAGGAATTTCCTGTGACCGAAAACGTCTCGTCATTGATACGCACTGTGCCTTGTGTTGGCATCCGCGTAAACGAAACATAGTACGACGCGTTCCCAGGCGTTTCTGTTTTTTGCGACACACCGTTTTCACCGTGAACGACGGGCGGTTTGCTCGCCTTCAATTCCAAATTCAAACTCATCTTGCCATCATCGGCAATCAACTTGACGTTTGAC
This sequence comes from Chloroflexota bacterium, assembly GCA_029778615.1. Classification (GTDB taxonomy): domain Bacteria; phylum Chloroflexota; class Anaerolineae; order UBA4142; family SHND01; genus SHND01. Next base: position 8,633 of record JAKOPZ010000173.1, read on the forward strand.
GCATCACGATTCGCACCCTCCGCCGACCAGTTCTCAATCCACACGCGAAACGGCTCACCGCTTGCGCCCGCGAGTCCCGCCGCGCCGCGTTCAAAAATTTCCGTTTCATTGTGCGTATTATTTTTTTCGTCCGTGATTGCAAAATGCGCAAAATAAATTTGGTTCGTCGCCCAATCGGAATTTCGCGCGCTCACAACCCCTGGCGTAATCCCGCGTCGAAAAAAAGTCAATTGATACCCGAATCGTCTGCCATCCTCTGCCTGCAAATTTCCCGTGTAGTACCACCATTCCGTTTGGTAATCGAAATGCGGTCCATGGTCTTGCGGAAACTGCATCACGCGCGGTTCCGTCACGCGCGCAAAACCTTCCGCGCCCTGCGCCGATTGCAACGCAACGATTTCGGTTGCTATGGGCGCGCGCTGTTGCGAACGCCAATACAAAAACGCGGCGCTCATAACAACTAGCAAGAGAATTGAAAAAACGATAATTCGTTTCATTTGTGAATGTTGATAAATCTCGCATCACCAGCGAATTGAATTCGCCGTCTGAAAAAAGCTTTGCATTTCGAGAATGTTGATACATTTCGCACCACCAGCGAATTGAATTCGCTGTCTGAAAAAAGCTTTGCATTTCGAGAATGTTGATACATTTCGCACCACCAGCGAATTGAATTCGCCGTCTGAAAAAAGCTTTGCATTTCGAGAATGTTGATACATTTCGCATCACTGAAAAAAGTTCAAATGCAAAGCATTTTGAGTTTTCACCAAATCACCTCTTCACCCGTTCGCTCTGTCACCCTGTCACCTTGTCACCTTGTCACCCTGTCACCCTGTCACCCTGTCACCTTGTCACCCTGCCACCTTGTCACCCTGTCACCCTCTCACTCTTCCCTCAACGCCTCAATCACTTGCAAATTCGACAGCCGCAGCATCGGATAAATCGCCGCAATCAGCGATGCCACAATCGAAACCAACAACGCCTGCACGTACACTTCGGGAACGCTTGTGAAAAAAATTGTCCAGCCGAACGAACGCAAGTTGATAACGTAAATCAAAATCGCGGCGAGCAGCAAGCCAACGGGAATCGCCAAAATTCCTGCCGCCGCGCCCATCAAGCCGCTTTCGAGTAATGTCAATCGCCACAATTGTCGCAATGTCATGCCCGTTGCGCGCAAGGTGCCGAGTTCGCGCGTGCGTTCCAATTGCAATGCCATCAACGCGGACAAAATTCCGATGAACGCGACGGCGACGGCGATGACGCGCAGTGCTTGTGTAATCGCAAACGTGCGGTCAAAAATCACCAACGCCGCGTCGCGTAATGCGCGATTGCTCTGGACAACAACATCGTTTCCGCTTAACGCAACGCGCACGGCATCTTCTACTTGATTCACATCCGCGTTCGGCGCGACGTACACAGAGAATCCCGAAATCGCATTGTCGTTCCAAAATTTTCGATACACGTCGAGCGCCATCAAAATCGAACCCTGGTCACTCGAATAATCGTAATACACGCCGACAATCGGAAATGTTTGCGTGCCGTTGTCCGTCAACAACGTCAGCGTATCACCTTCCGCGACATGATGCTTGTTCGCAAACGGTTCGGTTACCGCAATCGCGCCAGAATTCAATTGCTCATAAATTTTGTTCGGGTCACCGCTGTAACTGCGAAAGATACGCGATTCGCGCGCACGCCCCCCACTCGTCGCGTTCAGTCTCCAATCTCCAGTCTCCAGTCTCTCGTTCCCCTTCTCCAATCCCCGCACCGTCACACTTCGCAGCACTTCGATATTTTGCACACCTTCCACACCGCGCGCTTTTTCCACCAACGCGGGGTCCATTGTCACAATCCGATTCGCGCCCGTGAGCGGCGGCGAAATATAAAAATCCGCGTTGAGCGTTTGCCCCAACCAATTTTCGACCGTCGAACGAAACGACGCAATCATCACCGTCACGCCAATCGTCACCGCGACGGCAACCATCAACGAAGCAATCGCAACCGATGTGCGGCTCAACGCTTGCGTCACCGTGCGCGATGCCATGCGCGAAATCAAACCAAATTTCCCAATTGTCGCGGTGGCAATTCGCATCAAAAAAACGGTGACGACGGGAACGTACATTGTAAGTCCAAACAACGCGACAAAAATTCCGCCGAACAATAACGACACGTTGCTTTGTCCAAAAATTAAAATCGCCGCGCCGACAAGAATCAGAATCGCGCCAATGATATTCAAACGCGGCAGCAAACGACGAATGCGGTCTTCCAAATCCGAACGCTGCAACACGGTAACGGCGGGAACGGACGATGCTTCATACGCAGGCAGCGCGGCGGCGAGAAGCGCGGAAAAAATTCCGAGCAGCAAACCTTTCACCAAACTCAACGCATCCACATTTACATCGCTCACCGTCAACGTAAAATACAAGTCGTTAATCGTTTGCGTCACGAGTGCGACGGTTAAACGTCCGAGCAAAATTCCCAACCCAAGTCCGAGCAATGAACCGAGCAATCCCAATAACGCGGCTTCGCCCATTATCAAAACAAAAATTTCGCGTCCCGTCACGCCCACGCAGCGCATAATGCCCAACATGCGGCGCCGCTGCACCACACTAAACATCACCGTGTTGTAAATCAAAAACATTCCCACCGCGAGCGCGAGCAAAGAAAACGCGGTGAGATTCAATTGAAACGCGGCAGTCAATTGCGTCACCGTATCCGCTTGTTCCGACGCGCGCGCGAGGCGCAATCCACTTGGCAGCGTAGTAGCGATTTCAATCGCTTCTTTGTCAGTCGCAATCAAATCAACTCGCGTCAATTTTCCATTCACCCCAAACAATTCTTGCGCGCTCGCAATGTCGGTGAGAATCAATCCTTCCAACACGCGCGACGAAACTTGATTCGGCTGCTGCATCAAGCCAACAATCTGCACGCGCTTCTTGTTCGTTCCAATTTGCAACGTGAGATAGTCTCCAGTCTCCAGTCCCCACCTCGCCGCGCTGTCCGCGCTAATCAGCACCGCGCCCGATTGCGTATAAAACGCGGCGAGCGCGTCGAGCGAAACATTTGTCCCCGCCGTGATGTAAGTACGAAAAGGCGGCTCGGCAAACAAATCAATTCCCAACACGCGCATCGTTTGCCCGCCCAACTCTTGCGCGCCCGCGTATCCTTCCACAATCGGCGCACTGTTGCGAAAACCACTCAATCTCAAGTTGCGATAAACCGAATCGTCAAAACCATTCGCGCCGCCGACAATTTGATGCGTTGCTTTGCCGACAATCACTTCGGTCGAAAGTTGAAACGCGCGCGTCGCCGACGCGTTCGCCAAATCCACCGCGACGACGACAGCGACGCCGAGCGCGACAGAAATTATCAACAACAGCGTCAGCCATGGACGATGCAGTTGGTCGCGGAGGATGGTTTTGAAGAGGGTGAGTTTCATGGTGGAGACTGGAGATTAGAGATTAGAGATTGGAGACTGATGTAATTGTCATTTCGAGCGGTCTTGCGAGAAATCTCGGTGGAAAAAACTGAGATTTCTCACAGAGTTTACCCCGAAGGATTGAGGGGTTCGAAATGACATGCGTAAGGTGAATGATGTAATTGTCATTTCGAGCCGCCCTTGCGAGAAATCTCATTGGCTCCAGTTGAGATTTCTTGCCGAGTTCACCCCGAAGGATTGAGGGGCTCGAAAGGACATGTGCAAATCTTTATTTTATTGAACTTGAATCTTTACATCACCGCCGCAATCGAGCCAAAGATTTTTTTCGGTGGGAGCAAGTTGAAATGCCAGCTTGCCTGTTCGCGTACCATTGGGAGGTATTTTGGCGAAACGTAAATCATCCGCGCGTTTGATATTGAGCGCCCAAAAAGGAAAATAAATATCTTGAATCGTTTGCAAGTTATCGTTCGATTGTACCAAGTTGCAATTGAATAAAAATTCTTGTGCGGTTGTATTGGAAACAATGAGGTCGAGAATCAAAATCGGAAGCATTTCGCGCGTGTGAACATCCTTGAACGTGAATTGTCCCGTGATAGTGGTATCCCATTTTTTTTCCTTTAATTGAATTGAATAGTCTGATGGTTTGGAGACGGTTTTGTTTTCGCGATTTGTAGAGAGAACAAAAATCAAGAAAACGACAGCAGACGCGACCGCCCCCAGCGAGACGACAAGATAAAATTTACGCGCCATCAGAATGTTCATACCGCTCACCGCCTACCGCTCACCTCTTACTCGCCTCCAATCTCCAGTCTCCAGTCTCCAACCTCCCATGCTCCATCCGCAGCACTCGGTCCGCTTGTTCCGCCACATCGCTTGAATGCGTCACCATCACCAACGTTTTTTCGCGTTCGCGCGCGAGCGTTGTGAGCAGGTCCAAAATTTTCGCGCCCGTTTCCGCGTCGAGGTTGCCTGTGGGTTCGTCGGCGAGAATCAATTCCGCGTCCGCGCACAACGCGCGCGCGATAGCAACGCGCTGCTGTTCGCCGCCCGAAAGTTTGTCGGGAAAAACATTCGCGCGTTCGCGCAAGCCCACTGCGTCGAGCAAACGATTTGCCTGTGTGCGCGCGTCACTTTCTTTCCAGCCCGCGAGTTCGGCGGTCATCAACACATTTTCGCGGACGGTGAGTGTGGGAATGAGATTAAAAAATTGAAACACAAAGCCGATGTGCTTACGGCGAAACAACGTGCGGTCATGGTCATTCAATTTTGCAATGTTCGTCGCGCCAAAAAAAATATCGCCGCGCGTGGGCGTGTCGAGACCCGCGAGCAAATTGAGCAGCGTGCTTTTGCCGCTGCCACTGCGCCCAACAATCGCGACAAATTCACCCCGCGCGATATGTGCGTTCACGCCTTGCAGTACGGCGCGGTCCATATCGCCTTCGTGAAAGGTTTTGGTGACGTCTGCAAACCGAATGAATCCGTTTTTCAACTTGCCGTTTGGAACTGCCATGCCGCGTTCCTTTGTGAAATTTTGCACTATTGTAGCCCTGTTCTTTGTTGCAGCCAAATCATATTCCTTACATCCCTTCGCCCAAGTACCGCAAATTTCAAATTTGCGCTACCAAATCCAACTATTCAGGACTTACACATGTCATTTCGAATGCAATGAGAAATCTCAACCTAATGTGCAACACTTTTGTCATTTCGAGCGGAGCGAGAAATCTCGCAAGGCGCGAATGAGATTTCTCGCAAAACTTGTCCCGAAGCATTGAGGGAACGGCTCGAAATGACATTTGTCCCGCGAAAGAGTTGCACATTGAGTATCTCGGTTTTACTGCGCGAGATTTTTCGCAAAGACGGCTCGAAACAACTATGCGCAAGTCCTATATTGTTGCATGATACGAATTTTTCGCATGTGCGCTTGAATTCGCAAAAAAGTTGTAGAATGTTGCGCGCTCATGTCCACACCGCTGCTTCGCACCAAATATACGCTTCCGCCCCTGCGTTCCTCTCTGATTGCGCGCCCGCGCCTTTTGGAAAAATTAGAGCGCGTGCGTTTGAGACCGCTCACCATCATCACCGCCGCCGCAGGTTTTGGCAAAACAACGCTCGTGCGCGAATGGTGCGCGCAGCAAGCGTCACCGTGCGCGTGGCTCTCGCTCGATGCCGATGACAATGACCCCGCGCGTTTTCTTGCGTACTTGCTCGCCGCGCTGCAAGCGGCGTATCCCGCGTTAGGAGAAAATTTTGACGCGCAGCTCCAAGCGCCGCTCGTTTCGATACAAGATATTCTCGCGCCTCTCATCAACGCATTGAGCGCGCATGATGCGGAAATTTTTCTAGTGTTGGACGATTATCATTGGATTGAAAATGACGCACTGCATCAGGCGCTGGATTTTTTCATTGAGCATTTGCCCGCGCACGCGCACGTGCTGGTAACGACGCGAATTGACCCACCGTGGGCGTTGGCGCGTTGGCGCGCGCGGAATCAATTGAATGAATTGCGCGCGTCCGATTTGCGTTGGACGGCGAGCGAAGCCGCGCAATTTTTCAGCGACGCGATGGCTTTGCAATTGACGGACGCGCAAATTGAAAAATTGCAGACGCGCACCGAAGGATGGATTGCGGGTTTGCAGCTCGCCGCGCTCGCGCTCGCGGAACGCGCGAACGTCGCGGAATTTATCGAATCGTTTTCGGGCAATCAACGTTACATCATCACGTATCTTGCCGAAGAAGTGCTAAAGCGGCAGCCCGTCGCGGTGGAAACATTTTTGGAACAAACATCCATTCTTGAACGCTTCAACGCAGAGTTGTGCCGCGCGCTGACGAACGCGAACGACGCGCAAACGCAATTGAATGAATTGTATAAACGGAATTTGTTTTTGATTCCGTTGGATGAAAACACGGAATGGTATCGTTATCACTTTTTGTTTGCCGAAGTGTTACGCGCGCGGTTGAAACAAAAATTTGGCGCGCAAAAAATTTTCGAGCTGCATCGAATCGCGAGCGAATGGTTTGAAAAAAATGAATTGGTCGGCGAAGCCATCCAACATGCGCTCGACGCGCAGGATTGGGAACGCGCGGCGCGCTTGGTGGAAGCGCACACCGAACAAGCATTGCGCCGCGCCGAATTGGCGACGCTGGAACGCTGGCTCGCCGCATTTCCGCCAGAACGTCTTGAGAATGACCCGCGTCTCTTGCTCGTGCAGGCGCTCTCGCTCACGTTGCGCGCGCCCTCTCACTATCTGCGCATCCAAGAACTGGTCACACGCGCGCAAACATTGTTGGACCCAAAGGACGCCAATACGCGCGAATTGCGCGGGCGCTTGCTTGCCGTCGCGGGCATGAATGCAAGCAATCAAACGGACACCGCGCGCACAATTGAGTTGGCAGAGCGCGCGCTGCGCGATTTGGCGCAAGCCAGTATGCTTTGGCGCGGTATGACCCAAATCAATTGTGGGATTGCGTATGGCACGCGCGGCGAGCCGCATCACGCAAGCGACGCACTGCGCGCGGGAATTGAAATCTCGCATCAAATTGACGCGCTGTATCTGGGACTTTATGGGCGAATGCACTTGGGGCATGCCCGTTTGATGCAAGGGCAATTGCGCGCCGCGCGCGAAATTTTTGTCAACGCCGTCGCCGATGCAGAGGCGCACAATTTGGACGGTACGCCGCTCGCGGGCTATTTGTATGGTGGATATGGCAGACTTGAATACGAGTGGAATGAATTGGCAGAGAGTCGCGTCCTGTTGGAAAGGGCGCGCGCGCGTATCAGCGCGCCCGCGCGCCCGTGGGCAGCGTTCGACATTGAAATGGATTTGTTGCGCGTCGCATTGGCGCAGAACGACGCGGCAGAGGCACGCGCGATTCTGGCGCGCGTGACGGAATTGCTGGAGGATGCCAAGATAGAATTTCTATGGCGGGCGTTTCGAGCGTGGCACGCGCGCGCGGCACTACGGCAGGGTGAACCTGCGCGCGCAGTCGAATGGGCAGCACACGCCGAAATAATTTCGCGCGATGACATTCCGTTGACGCGCGAATTGGAAGAACTGACGCGCGTGCGCGTTTGGATTCACCAAGCGCGCACGCAAGAGGCACAAGATTTATTGGAACGCCTCCAAGAATCCGCGCGCGCCGCCGGGCGCGACGCGGTGGTGCTGGAAACGGAAATGCTGCTGGCATTGAACCATGCGCGCGCAAACCAAAAAATGCAAGCGCACACGCATTTGGAACGCGCGTTGCAACACGCCCGCGCGGAAAATTTTGTGCGGCTGTTTGTGGACGAAGGCGAGGCGATGCGAAGGATGTTGAGAGATTGGAGACTGGAGACTGGAGATTCGGAGCTGCGAGATTATGTAGAAAAAATATTGGCAGCTTTTGGTGAGGTCTCCGTCCAAGTTCCGAGTAAATCAAAAATCATAAATCAAAAATCCCAAATCCTTTTCGAGTCGTTGAGCGAACGCGAGCTCCAAGTCCTGCGTCTCATCGCATCCGGCGCGTCAAATCAAGACATCGCCGACAAACTTGTCATCGCGCTGCCGACGGTGAAACGCCATATCAGCAACATTTACGCGAAACTGGAGGTGACGAGTCGCACGCAGGCGCTCGTCCGCGCGCAAGAATTGAAATTATTGTAACGCGCTTGCGTTTGCCACCACATTTGCCCGAACCTTTGTATGAATAAAGGTTCGGGCTTTTTTTTACAACCCCCAATACAACTTTTGGAGCATGACATTGCAACCTCTCCAATGCTATTCTCTCCCCAACATCACGCAGTAGAAAGGAAAAAAATGTCCGCACCCATCACGACCGTTCCTGTAAATTCATCTCTCAAAGGTTTTGTCACGCGTCATGCGCTGCTCGTTTTTTTTGCGCTCGCGTTTGCGTTCACATGGACGTTCATGCTTTTGGACGCGCTCGGTTCATACGGGATTTTGCCATGGCGACTGACGTTGGAAGGTCCCGGAATTCTCGTCGTCGCGCTCATGGGGTACGGTCCGACGATTGCGGCGCTCCTTGTCACGGGCGTCACGCGCGGCAGTACAGGCACTCGCAAATTGCTGGGGCGCTTGCTGATTTGGCGCGTCGGCATCCGATGGTACGCGGCGGCAATTTTGCTTCCCGCCATTCTGTTCCTGCTGGCGGCGCAAATGTACGTCATGCTTGGCGGGACGTTGCGCGCGAATCCGCCATTCTCGGTCGAACTCGTTCTCATGCTTGTCGTTTCGCTACTCGCACACGCTGTACTCAACGGCGAAGAACTCGGCTGGCGCGGTTTTGCGCTGCCGCGTCTCCAGGCGCGTTATCAAGCGCTTGCCGCAAGTCTCATTCTGGGGATTCCGTGGTTCCTTTTTCATTTGCCGTTGTTTCTTACCGCAGGCGGCGGTGTGGGCGGCAATCAGGCGAATGAACCGTTGTTTGCTTTTTTGTTTCAAGCTCTTGCGGCGTCTGTTTTGGCAACGTGGCTTTTCAACAACACGCGCGGCAGCGTCTTGCTCGTCATTCTCTTTCATGCTTCGGCAAACACGTTTCCCGAATTGTTTCACAGCGTCGCGCCCGACGCGCTGATGCCGTGGCTGCAAGCGATTGTGTTTTCGGCAACGGCGATTGGGGTAGCAATTCTTTTCGGAGCAAAAAATCTCTCGCGCGCGTACGAGCGCGTGCGTGAGGAATAGCTTCCGCACGAATCTTTTGACTCAAGGAGGAAAAAGACATGGCAACCTATACCCAAACAAATACAGCAACGGCTGAA
>JAKOPZ010000174.1 GCA_029778615.1 Chloroflexota bacterium
AATCACCCGATTCGATTTTTTTGATGGTGATGGTGGAACAGCCGACGCGCCAGGCGAGTTTTTCACGCGTGAGGTCAAGCGCGCCGCGCCGCCGCCTCAGCCATTCGCCAAACGTCAGCAGATTCGAGTCTGTCCTTTGCGCGGTTTGCAGCATCTTGTCACCGAGCGGTCGCCTTGTATCAGTGATTATATCCCTAATGGATATTACTCGGAACCCGGCACTCTGCTTTAATGCGCACTGTCAACGGCAAACAACTTAACGCGAATCACCGTTCGCAAGTTCAGAAGGAGAACCCTCAAAATGAAAACCTTATTCACACGGCTCACGAAATTCATTCTCGCGCTGGCGCTGCCCGGTCTCTTGGCGCTTTTGCTCTCTGCGAGCGCGGCGGCTGCGCCCGACACGACGCCTTGGTTCACTGTGACGAGCGCGGCGGACAACAACACCGCCGACAGTCAGCTTACGCTGCGCGAAGCGCTCTTGGTTGCGTTTGACGGCACGAATAATACGTACGGCTTGGCTCGCCCGGTCACCGATACGGAAAAGAATTTGCTCTCTGGCTGCCATTTTCAAGGGTACGAACCGGACCATTGGTGGATTGATTCGGGCTGTGGCTTGAATGCCTCTGAAACGATTGCGTTCTATCTTGCAAATTGTCCTTGCACAATTGCGCCGACGACGGCACTCCCGTTTGTGGCAAGCGGCACGACGATTGATGGGTATTCGGGTCAGCCCGGCGCGAGTTTTAATACGTCGCAGAACGGATTCAATGCAAATATCATGATTCGTTTGTACGGCGGAAACGTGGCAAACGCGCACGGCTTGGACATTGGCGTCAATGTTACCGTCAAGGGACTGGAAATCTATAACTTTGACGGCGCGGGCATTCACGCTTCGAGCGGCGGCGACACAATTACGGGAGACATTATTGACACCAACGCGCAGGACGGCATCGCCTTGTACGCATCGGGCAATCACATTGGCGGAAATACGTTAGCGGCGCGCAACGCGATTTATCAAAACGGCTGGCACGGCGTCGAAGCGTTTTCCGGCTCGACGGGAAATCAAATCGTCAACAACTTGATTGGCGTTCCGGCGGACAATGACAACGCGACGGGGAATACAAATTCAGGCATTTCGATTTATTCTTCCAGCAATTATATTTCGGGCAACACCATCGCGTACAACGGCAATACAGGAATTCTTGTGCTGAGCGGCAGTCAAAATAATTTTTACAACAATTCATTTCACGATAACGGCAATCTCGCCGTTGACCTCGGAAACAATGGCGTAACGCTCAATGACTCCGGCGATGGCGACACGGGCGCGAACGATTTGCAAAATTTCCCCGTGCTGACCTCTGCGGTGACGAATGGCGGCACGACGACTATCAAAGGGACATTGAACACGAGCGCCAACACCCAGTCCATTCAAATTGATTTTTACGCGAGCGGTGCGTGCGATAGTTCGGGATATGGTGAAGGCGCGACGCGGCTCGGTTATACAACCGTAGCGACGGATGCAAATGGGAATGCAAATATTTCGTTTGTCCCAGCGAGCGCCGTGGCAGCGGGAAAATACATTACGGCATTGACGACCAAACCCGGCGCGGGCACGTCAGAATTTTCAAAATGTTTTCAAGTGACGAATGGTGGTGTGCCGACGCCGACACCGACGCCGACGGGCTGCAATACTAAACCTGCCAAGCCAACGCTCCAAACACCAAAGAACAATGCGACCGTAAAGAAACAAGTGGTGACGTTGAAATGGAACGCGGCGCAGTGCGCGACAACCTACAAATTCATCGTCAAGCAAGACAGCGCCGCCGGTCAGCCGATTGAAAAAAGTCCCGCGCTCTCGGTTACGAACGCGAAAACAAAAACATTGAGCAAAGGGCATACGTATTTTTGGAAAGTGAAAGCGTGCAACAGTTTTGGCTGTAAAGGTTCCAAGATGGCACAGTTCACGATTCAATAAGCGGCGTGACGGCTGCCGAATACAAAAAAGGTAGAGCAAATTCTGCTGCTCTACCTTTTGTTTTTCCGTCGCGACGGAAATCAAACTGCCGCTTAATTCGCCAATATTCTCACCCAATGCCCGGATAGCAGGTGCGATGTACTATATTGCCCCAATCATTTGTACGAAACGACTGGAAGTCGTTACTACGATTTGGCGAACATATTAGTTCGCGGCAAAGTTTTTGATCAACTCGCGCACGAACGTGATGCCCTCAAAATAATCTGCGACGCGGATATTTTCATTCGGCGCGTGTCCGCGCGATTCAGGATAGCCCGCGCCCGCGCTGACGGCGGGAATGTTCAACTGTTGACACAATTCGTACATCGGACCACTGCCCGCCGCTGTCGGATAAACAACGGGTTCGCGTCCGTATGTTGTGCGCGCGGCTTGCTGCGCGGCTTGCACAATAGCGCTGTCGAGCGGCGAACGCGCGACGTGTTCGCCCGCTTCGGTGAGTTGAATTTCAATGTCCGCGAAACCGTGCGCGTCGAGATGTTGGCGGAGCAGTTTCAAAATCGCGTCGGGCGTTTGGTCGGGCACGAGGCGAAAATCCAATTTCACAAACGCGTGATTCGGCAAAACGGTTTTGCCGCCGGGTCCCGTATAGCCCGAATGCAGCCCGCAAATCGTGACCGTCGGCGTGAAATATAATTTTTTCACCGCGTCGAAATCGCGCACGCCGTTGATGAATTGTTTCACGCCGAATTTTTCCAGTTCCAGATTGGTGTCAAAGGGAATGTGTGACGCGGCGTCCAATTCCAACGCGGTGGGTTCGCGCACCGTTTCCGCATAGCCGTCAATCGTAATTTCATCGCGCGAATTCTTTAATGTAGATAATGCCCACACCAAACGCCACGCAGGATTTTCCACAATGCTCGCCGCGCCGGAATGCAAATCACGATTGGCACCGTGCGCGTGCAGCTCGACATAGAGAATACCTTTCAAGCCGCAAATCAACATCGGATTCTCGTGCGAATCTTTCGCGCCAAATTCCCACAAACAGCCGTCGGCGCCTTGAATCAGAGCGTGATTCGCCGCGACAAATTTGCCCAGATTCGGACTGCCGATTTCTTCTTCGCCTTCGATGACCCACTTGATTTTGAGCGGCAGTGCCCCTTCGGTGGCGAGCCAACTTTCCACTGCCTGAAGACGCAGGAGCAAATCTGCTTTGTTGTCGGCGACGCCGCGCGCGTAAAATTTCCCGTCGCGAATTTCCGGCGCCCACGGCGGCGAGTCCCACAACTCGAACGGTTCGGGCGGTTGTACATCATAGTGGTCATAAATCAACAGCGTTTTCGCGCCGCTGCCGATTTCGCCGTACACGACGGGGAATCCGCTTTCGACAGGAATCACGCGCGCCTGCGCGCCCAACTTTTCCAAACGCGCTTTCACCTTTTGCGCCATTTCGTCCATGCCCAGCTTTTGCGCGGCAACACTCGGCTGCGAGGTAAAGTCTTTGAGCTCGTCCAAAAATCGTTCGCGGTTTTGTGCCACGTACTCGTCAAATGTTGGCATCATCGCTCCTTCTTTGTGCATTTGGCATTGTGCATTGTGCATTCCGCATTATACGCCTCTTGCGTGATTTTGGAGATTGCGTACAATCCATGCGGCTCCCCCTATGAAACAACATTCGGCGCTCCGCACGCCAAAAGCAATTCGCGCCCTTTTGGCAGCTCTGCTTGGCATTTGCTTTATCCTCTTTGCCCTCACTGCAAAAACTCCCGCGACCCCTGCCGCGCACGCCGATGCGCCCAACGCCGATTTGGAAATTTCGGTCGCGTTCGCCTCGGCGGAAACGGCGGCGGGCGAAACGATTACCTACACGTACAGCATTCAAAATAACGGACCCGCCATCGCGAAACGCGTCAAAATGAACGCGCGCATTCCAAAGGGCGCGACGATTCAAGTCGTGGAACCTGCGCGCGGAAATTGTGTTGCTCCCGCGCCGGGCGAACGCCGCGTGCTCGTCTGCAAACTCGGGCGTCTGCGCGCGAACGCGCAGGTGACGATTCAAGTGCGCGCGCAAATTGAAACGACAAAAAGCGAATTGAGATTCAAGGCGAATGTTTCGAGCGCGACGAGCGACATTGTAAAGGCGAACAACAAGACGACGGCAGCATTGATGGTTCAAAAAGTCGCGCCGCCGGCTGCGCCAACTGTTTCCTACCCCGCGCCGAATTCGCCAAGCGCTATCCACGCGACATTTCTCGTCACCAACACGAATACGAGTGGCGCCGGCTCTTTGCGCCAAGCGATTCTTGACGCCAACGCAAACAATCCTGTCCATGACACCATAACGTTCGATATTCCGGGCGTTGCCAACACAATCATTCTTGCCTCGCCATTACCCGCGATTACAGACGCGGTCACAATTGATGGAACCACTGACCCGGACTATGACTCGACACTGCCTCCGATTATTGCCATTAGCGGCGGCGCGTTGGCGAGCGGCGACGGTCTCGTTTTGGATACGGGCTCGGACAATAGCATCATCAAGGGCTTGGTCATTCAGAATTTCCCCGGCGATGGCATTGTCATTCGCACGGACGGCAACACAATTCAGACCAACTGTATTGGTACTACGTTGGGGTGTAACGACAATGGCGACAACAACAACGGTATCGTCATCGAGTTGGGCGCGTCCGGCAATGTAATTGGCGGGAGTCGTACCTCGCTCGCGCAGTGTGATGGCGAGTGCAATGTTATTTCCAGCCATCGCAATACCGATGCCGTCGGTATTTGGATTCGCGATGCCGCAAGCGGCAGCAACACCATCACCGGAAATTTTATTGGCGTGAATTGGGATGCAACGCTTTCGCTGCCCAATACGTACGGCATTCGCATTGACGATGCTTCAAATAATATTGTCGGCGGACCGAATCACGGCGGCATCAACGGTTTCGAAGATAACGTCATCGCGGGAAACAATCAAAGCGGAGTGCAAATTCGCAACGCGACCGCGACCAACAACAAGGTCGTCGGCAATTACGTTGGCAATTCGCCCAACCCCGCCAATGCAGGGAATGTTTCGAATGGCGCGAATGGTATCGAAATCACCGGTTCGGATGCCAACATCATTGGCACCGCGCTCGCGGGCGAACAAAACACTATCACGGGCAACGGCGGCGACGGAATTTTTCTCAGCAACGCGAGCAATAATTCCATCACCAGCAACCGTATCGGCACAAACCCGGCGGGCACAGGAGTCATTCAGGACAGCACGCTGACGGACGTACTAAACGTTGGCGATGGTGTTCACATTCTCGAAGGTTCGGGCGCGTCAACCGACAACAACATTATCGGCAACATCATCGGCTTGAACGGCGCGAATGGCATCGAGATAGACGGCGGCGGAAATACCGGCAACAGCATTCAGGGCAATCGCATTGGCATTGGCATTGATGGAAGCACTGACCTCGGAAATTCTGATTTCGGAATTTCGCTAACCGCTGCGGCGTCTGCGACCATGAGCACCATTGTCGGCACAGCCACCAAAACGGATGGTGCGTGCGACAACGGCTGCAACATTGTTTCGTACAACGGCGCGCCCGGAATTTTTCTCGGCAGCTCTGACGGCAACACCATTCAAGGCAATTACATCGGCGTTCAAGCGGATGGCACAACGGCTGCAACCAACAGCGGCGACGGAATTTCCATTGTTGACAGCAATAGCAATACCGTTGGCGGAACGAACACCACTGAAGGCGCGTGCGATAACGCCTGCAATGTCATCGCCCATAATCGCGGCGATGGTGTTTCGGTAGCGGCGCCGGGAGGTGTTGCCGCGCATCTGAACCGTATCCTTGGCAATTCCATTTTCAACAATTCCCAAGGCATCAATCTCGTTCCCAGCACTGTAACCGGAAACGACGGACAAATTTCCCAAGTCCTTACATCGGCAGAATCGGGGAGTACGACGATTGTGTGGACAATGAGCGGTAGCGTTGGTGATTCGTACCATTTTGAATTTTTTGACAATCCAACTTGTCCCGCCCAAGGGAAATTATTCATTGGCTCGTTTGACGCAACACTTGTCAGCACTTCAGATTCGTTTGTTCACACCTTTACTACAACTTCGCCCGTAGGCAATGGAATTTCCGGTACCACAACGTACACCGGACCGAGCGCAACTCAAACCAACAACACCTCCGAATTTTCCAACTGTGTTGTTGTCGCTGCCGCGCCGACTTTTACTCCCACCAATACACCCAGCGACACACCAACGGCAACACCAACTAACACGCCAACCGATACACCCACCGATACGCCCACCGCGACGGCGACGGATACACCGACGGATACGCCCACCGCGACGGCGACGGATACACCGACGGATACACCAACCGCGACGGCGACGAATACACCGACGGATACGCCGACGAATACCGCAACTGCCACCGCAACAAGTACGGCGACGAATACCGCAACCGCAACATCAACCAACACCGCAACGCCAACCGCGAGCAACACCGCGAGTGCGACGCCAACGAATACGACAACCGCCACCGCTACCACAACGCCGTCGAAAACCCCGAAACCAACGAAAACATTTACATCAACCGCAACGCCGGGCACCGCGACGCCAACCAACACCAAAGTCCCGACCAAAACCAATACGCCCTTTGTTCCGACTGCCACCAACACTCCCAAAGAAGGTCCCGAAAAACCCACCGCGACCTTTACACCGTTCGTTCCCACCGCAGGTGCGAGCAACACACCTTCGGCAACCGGCATTGCGCCAACATCTACGCCAACTCTATTGTTGGTGACCTCGCAAACGCCCACCGAAACATCTGTCGCGACGGTCACAGAGACGGCAACGCCGAATCTTTTACTTACCGCAACCGTTACGCCCGCAGTCCTCGGCACAAACACGCCGGATGCTGTGGGAACCAACATTGCTGCGACGCAGACCGTACTTGCCCAGACCTCTGTCGCTCAAACTGCCGCCGCGCAAACGGGGACAGTGGTTGCTCAAGCAGGAACAGAGACGGCAACCCCCGGCGCGCCGCTCGGAACTCCCGGTCTTTTGGAATCACCCACGCCGCTCGGAGGAATCGCGGGCGGACCGACCCCCACGCCGACACCGACGGGTACAGCAGGCGGCGGCGCACTCGGCGTCGGCGGCGGGTTCCCGCTGATTGCCATTGGCGGGCTTGCGGATTTCAACATGCCGTGGTTTGTGCAGAACGTCAAGACACCGCAGCAAGCATTCAGCGGCGGCTTTGCCAAAGTCCTTCCCAATCTTTTGCTCGCGCTCATTCTTGCCTTGCTGTTTGGCTTTTTCGGTACCGTGCAGAGCAATGTACTGGAAGAACACGAAGATGAAATCAAGGGCTGGCTCGCGCCGCTTACGCGTCCCCTCGCGGCGATTGTGGCAGCGGGCGCGGCGTTGGACGCGAACATGGAGACGCGCGGTCTGCATTGGGTGTGGGAAGGCATCAAGCTCCTCATCGTCTTGTTTCTCTATGGCTTGATATTTTCTTTCCTCGACCCGAGTTTCAGTTTTGGCAACCCCGGTTGGCTGCTGCTCGTCGTCGCCGTGATGTTGAGTGTCGGACTTGTGAGTGTGATTGACGACATCGCGATTGTAATTTACTCGCGGCGTTATGGTGGACAGGCAAGTGTGAGCGTTAATGGCGCAAACGCGGGGCTGGCGATGGCTTCGATGGTCTTGTCGCGGTTTGTAGGACTCGCGCCGGGCATTGTGTTTGGCAGCGCGGGCAGCGCGCGCGGGGAACTCAAGGGACATCCGGCAACGCTTGCGACATTGGGGCTCGTGGCGGTTGGCATTACCGCTTTGCTCGGTTGGGCAGTCTCGGCATTGATTCCTCAAACGCCGGGCGCGGACATGTGGCTTGCCACATTGTTCCTTTTAATTTTCGCGGTCGGAATTCAAACCCTGTTCTTTGAATTGGTTCCCGTGTACGGCAATATGGGACGCGACTTTTTCGCGCACAACAAATTGTTGTGGGGCGTGTTTTTCACAGTTGTACTATTTCTCTTTATCCAGACACAGCTGAATCCTGAGGGTGAGTTTGTGCAGGCGTTCAATCAGCGCAACATGATGATGCTCATCATTGTCGTCGCCGTGTTTTGCGTAATCAGCGCGGGGTTGTGGTTTTACTTTTGGAATCGGGAACGCCGCAGATAAAAAACTCGCCGGTAACATGCCGGCGAGTTTTTTTTAATATGCTCCAATTTCCATCAGACGGTCATCGTCAATCCCAAAGTGATGGGCAATTTCGTGATGCACCACCCGCATCACCATCGCGCGGATTTCGCTTTCCGTGCGGCACTGCGCGAGAATCGGTTGGCGATAAATGCTGATACGGTCGGGCGCGACGTTCGCATAATTTTGCGTGCGTTGGGTCAAGGGCACCCCGTGATAAAAGCCGAGCAAGTTGTACGGACTGCTCGCGCCGACAGATTGCAGCGTCCACGCGTCCGGAAATTCTTCCACCACAATCGCGAGATTGTCAATCGCATTCCGAAAACGCGCGGGAATGGCTGCCACTGCTTCATCCACCAAAATTTCAAACTGCTCATTCGTCATAGTTCAATGTCTTGCGCCTAACGTTCAACGTCTGGCGCTTGGCTCTGCTTGAAGAAATACCACAACAGCCCCGTCGCCGACATGCCATCCAGAATTTCATTGCGCGCCAGCATCGTCCGCACCGCGTCCGCGCTGAACCAACGCGCGTCGTCCACTTCATTCGTGTCCTGAATCGCGCCATCTTTTTCCATGCCGCGCGCGACAAACAAAATAAATTCCTGATTCGACGAACCGTTCGACGGATGGTAATGCGCGAGCGGTTCCAGCACGCGCGCGTAATGTCCCGTTTCTTCGCGCAGCTCGCGCCGCGCGGCATCTTGCGGCAGCTCGTTCGTCTCGACGCGTCCCGCCGGAATTTCCCAGCCGCTTGTACGCGTAGTGAAACGGAATTGATGCACCAACAAAATCGCGCCGTCATCCCGCACCGCCACAACGCCGACGGCGGGCGCGTCAAAAGCGAGCCAGTACCAGCCGCGTCCCACCGAACCGTCTGCCAATTCCAAATCCGATTGTTGAATCGAAAACCAATTGCCGCGAAACACTTGAACGCGTTTCAGCTCATCCCATTTGCTCATGAATATTGCCTGTCGCAAATCGCGCATTGCCAATTCATTGCGCCTTGTGCATTGTGCATTGTGCATTGTTCATTGTTTGTTGCCCGTTGTGCCTTGTCCATTGTCCATTGTGCATTCTCTTTACGCGTCCTTGCCGCGCTCGTGCTCCCACTCATTGCATTCCAAATGTTCCGTGCGATTGATGGCGAGAATGTGCCAGCGTTTTTCTTGCCACCGCAAAATGTGCATCCCCGTATTTTCCGTGTTGAGCGAAAAATGATGACTGCCCGCGAGCGCGCGCAAAATCGTGCCCATCGTCCCGCCGTGAGAGACAATGCCGATTTGCGCGTCGGTGTCGAACCAAGCTTGATGCGCGGTCAAAATTTTTCGCACTCCGTCGAGTACGCGCGCGTGAAACGAAATATAGTATTCGGAAATTTGCGCGGGCGGCACCGCAGAGTTCAATTCGAGCGCGGCGATGGGCGAATCGAACTGCAACATGAATTGGGAATACTCTTCACTGAACTCGCGCAGTTCATCCAGATACGCAATCTCTTCCAGTTTCAAAAACGAGTTGATGATTTGTGCCGTGTCTTGGGCGCGCGCGTACGTGCTCGCGTACAGCGCGCGCAGTTTGAATTGCGCGCGGCAATAGATGCCCGCGCGGCGCGCCTGTTCGCGTCCGAGCGCGGTCAGCGGCGCATCTTCGCCGCCCGTCTGGTCGGCATTCCACTGCGATTGTCCGTGTCGAATCAAAATTAAATCCATGTCTATTCCGCCCCCAACGGCGGCGCGTCCGCGTGTTCTTGAACAAACTCGTGACTCATCGAACCCTCTGTCCATTTTTCGGGCGCGTGGCGTTGACTGAGGAACACGCCGGCAGACCAAAACGCGCCGTAACAAATAAACGTGATGCCCAACGCGAGCGCGACGTAATGCGGGCTAAAGTTATCTACCGCAATGCCGGTGATAAAGGTCGAGGCGGCGAGCGTCAGCGTGAGAATGCCCAAGTCCATCGAAAAAATTCGTCCGCGAATATGGTCGGGCACCAGTCGCTGCAACAGCGCCGCGCTCAACGTCCAATTGCTGCCCCAGCCCGCGTGCGCGAGAAATACAAAGACCATGCCCACCACAATGGTCGGCGCGATGCCAAAGAAAATGTAACTCGTCCCCGTCAGCAAAAAGCCGAGCATAATCAATTTTTGCGCGCGTCCGATTTGATTGCCCACCACGCGCGCAATCAACAGCGGACCGATGAGAATGCCCAAGCCGCGCGCCGCTTGTAACAAGCCCACGCCTGCGCCTTGCGTATTCGCGTCCGCATGCGGGAAAAAGACCTCGAAGGAAAAAACGGTGAGCAGCAAAATTACTCCGCCCGCGACGCCGCCGCCCGCCTTGACGAGCATCAACCAAAACACTTGCGGGCGCGCAATCGCGTACTTGAATCCTTCCGAAAAATCGGCAAACGGATTGAGTCCGCGCTGTGCCGTGCTGCGTTGTTCGGAAAAGGAACGCGCGATGCGCCACACAAAAAACGCGGACGCGAAAAACGAAAGCGAGTTCAACACAAACGCCATATCGCGTCCCAACGTCGCAATCGCCACGCCCCCCGCGAAACTTCCCACCGCGAGCATCGTCCCCCACGTCGCGCTCGATAACGCGTTAGCCGTGAGCAGTTGGTCGCGTTTCACCAAGTTGGGAATCGCCGCGTTCAGCGCGGGATTGAAAAAACTCGCAAACAACACCGACAGCGTTTGAAACACATACACCATCCAAATTTGGTCGGCGGTGCGGACCAGCAACAACGACAGCGCAATGACCGCGCGCACCAAATCCATTGCAATCATAATTTTGCGGCGGTCAAAACGGTCGGCGATGGAACCGGCAAGCGGAATCAAAAAGAACGCGGGGAGATTGGAAGCGATAATGGCAAGTCCGGCGGCGAGTCCCGAATTGGTCAATTGAAAGACGAGCGTTTGAACGGCGATGTATTCAAACCAATCGCCGAGCAGGGAAACGATTTGTCCGGAATACAATTTGCGATAGTCGGGATTTTCGCGGAGCAGGACGAGGTATTTGTTTTCGGTAAAGGCGGACACGGCGAGAATTTTAACACAGCTTTCAAACGGCGAATTTAGCGGCGCGCATACAACACCGTCCAGCGGTCTTCCCAAACCGGCTCATCGGGCAAATCATTGTCGGCGGGATTCTCGTTGCGCGTGAGCAGCGCGTAATCATAGATACCGCCTTTCGTCGCGTTATGAATTTCGGAATACGCGACGCGCCCATCGCCAAACAACGGATGCGCGCGCAAAAAATAGGCAGCCCAATACAAGCGCGGATTCGGACGGCGTGTCAACGCCAAGTAAATCGAAGCGTTGGGCGCAAGAATGTTTTGACTGTTGGACAATTGAATCAACTTGCGCGTAACCACCGGCGCGCGCTGCGCGAACGTGTTTTGAAACCAGAACATGCTGACGCCCAAGAGCAAAAATAGAAACACAATCATCAGCGTCGGCACAACGAGCCAGCGTTTCCCACGCGCCGATGCACGCCAGCTTTCAATCCAGACCTGCGCGCCGAACGCAATCAACGCCACAAACACAAACAGACTCGTCGCGAGCACTTTGAAAAATCCGTACGGATACTTTTGCGCGAAAACCATCCAGCCCGTCAGCGCCAATAAGGTGACTCCACTCGCGGCGAGCAGTGCGCGTTCGGTTTTGAAACTCACGTACAAGCCCACGCCTCCCAACGCACTCGCAATCAAAACGCCGCCCCACGCCAACACATCCCACACCGCGCGCACATGCGTATCCCACGCGACGAGTTCGGGATGTTCCAACACGCGCAGCGCGTTAAAGCCCAACCCTTCGGCGGGGGAAAGAAATGTTTGCAGCGTTCCGCCGATGGCTTGCGCCACCATTCCCACTTCGGGCACAGAATTTTCATACAACATCCAAACGGCGACGGGACAAAGCAGTGCTGCCAGCACGCCGACGCGCGCCCCACTTTCGATGTGCCGCAGGGTGTTTGCGCCGCGCAGGGACAGTGCAATCTCAAGCGCAAAGGGCAGGAGATAGAATGGTGTTGCTTGCGGATAACAAATCACTTGCGCGCCGAACGAGCTGGCCGCGAGCAAGAACGCGCGGCGCGTGCGGGTTTCAAAATACAGTTGTGTTGCCATCCACTCTAAAGGCAAAAGGACCAGTCCAAACGTGTGCGGCGCAAAATTGTCGAGCGGAATCAAAAGCCGCGTGCCATTCAACGCGAGCGCGGCGAGGGCGAGGATGGCGGTCCAGAAATGTAAACGAAACATTCTCCGATATAGCACGAACACGCCGAGAAAACTTGAAGCGTGCCACAACGCCAACACCGGCGCAAACAAATAAAAAGCGTCGCGCTGCCACAATTGGCTATAGAGCGAGAGCCACAACGACGCGCCCACACCCACACCGGCTTCGATGACCTCAGCAGCAGGAACCGCAAACGGCGATGGAATCGAGCGCAGTTGTTGGCTAGAGAGCCCAACTTGTTTTGCGAATTCCGCTTGTGCGACATAGACCGTGCCGTCCATGTTATAGCCCAGCACAGTGAGATAGCCGTAGGCGAAAAGCGGCAGTACTGCAAAGAGGAACGCACCGCCTGCAATAATGAGGGGCGCGACCATTTCGCGCTGTGCTATGGGGTCCCGGACGCGCGGCGCGCGCCACCACGCCGACGCGTTCACCACCGATGCAAGCGGCAACAAAATCCACAGCAAGGTCGCACTGTTCACTCCCAACAACGCGAGGGGGGGCGCGACGAGACTGAACAGCGTCAAGCCGACGGCAGGCATGAGCAGCCACTGGTACGGCGCGAGTTCGCGCGGCAGCAGCCAACGCGCCGCCCCATACCCGAACCAATACGCGAGGACGATGCCGCCAATGAGAATGCCCGCGAGTTGCGCGGGCAGTGAGGTCAGTCCCATTTCATTTTTACACGAACGCGTTCACTGCGGCGCGTCCGTCCGCGTGCGCGCCAGCCAATTGAGCACGGCCAACAAATGGTCGCGCCACTGCGCGTCCACTTCGGGACCGGGCAGCCACATGCGGTCACGCGAGGCGCGCACGCGCTGTCCGTACTTTTTATTCACGCGTTCCATGCGCGCAGTGTCCTCGCCGCGAAAACGTACCATGATGCGCGCATCGTCGAGCGTCACGCTGGCGGCATGGACGCGCGTGGCGGCGAGTTTGACGCGAATCAAGTACAACAAATTTTGCACTTGTTCGGGCAGGGGACCAAAGCGGTCTTGAAATTCGCGCGTCAAATCGTTCACGTGCGAATCGTCGTTCACATCGGCGAGGCGGCGATACAGACGCAAGCGCAGGGCATTGTCGGTCACATAGTCTTGCGGGATTTGCGAAACGAGCGGCAAATCAATCGAAGGCGCGTTCAAGATGCGCTGGGCGGGATTCAGTGGTTCGCCTTCGCGTAAAGTATGTTTGCCGTTGCCGCGTTCCGGTTCTGCGGCTCGGCTCGACGCGCGCGCGTCTTGAATCGCGCCCGCGAGCAAGCGCGCGTACAAGTCCAGACCGACGGCAGCGATGTGTCCCGATTGCCGCGCGCCGAGAATTTCCCCCGCGCCGCGAATTTCCAAATCGCGCATCGCCACTTGAAAACCCGCGCCGAGTTCGCTTGCTTCGGCAATGGTCTGCAAACGCGCGCGCGCGTCGTCGGAGATGTTTGCTTGTTTGTTGTATAAAAAATACGCATACGCGCGCGCCGCACTGCGCCCCACGCGCCCGCGCAATTGATACAGCTGCGCGAGTCCGAATTTGTCCGCGTTGTTGATGATGATGGTGTTGGCGTTGGGAATATCAATGCCGCTTTCGATAATCGTCGTGCACACCAGCACATCGTACTTGCCCGCGGCGAATTCGCTCATCACCGTTTCGAGCTGCTCTTCGGGCATTTGTCCGTGTCCGATGCCGATGCGCGCTTCGGGTACGAGTTTGCGTAATTGCTCTGCGATGATGCCGATGCCTTGTACACGATTGCGCACAAAAAACACTTGCCCGCCGCGGTCCAGTTCGCGCAAGATCGCGTCGCGCACCAGACCTTCTTCATACGCGGCGACATAGGTGCGAATCGGCAAACGTTCGTCGGGCGGCGTTTCAATCGTGCTCATGTCGCGCGCGCCGCTTAACGAGAGATACAGCGTGCGCGGAATCGGCGTCGCGGTCAAGGTGAGTACGTCCACATGCGCGCGCAGTTGCTTTAAACGTTCTTTGTGCTGTACGCCAAAGCGCTGTTCCTCGTCCACAATCAACAGCCCCAAATCTTTGAACGAAACATCTTGCGACAAAATGCGGTGCGTGCCGATGACAATATCAATCGCGCCCTCTGCCAAATTTTTTACAATTTCATCCTGTTCGCGGTCCGAACGAAAGCGCGACAACATTTCGACGTTGACGGGAAACGGCGCGAGACGTTCTTGAAACGTATTGTAATGCTGCTGCGCGAGCACGGTGGTGGGCACCAGAATCGCGACTTGTTTGCCGTCCATCACTGCTTTGAATGCGGCGCGCAGTGCGACTTCGGTTTTGCCATAGCCCACATCGCCGACGACGAGTCGGTCCATCGGGCGTTTTTGCATCATGTCGCGTTTCACTTGCTCGATGACATTGAGTTGGTCGGGCGTCTCGACGTACGGAAACGACGCTTCGAGTTCGTGCTGCCACTGTGTATCATCGGAAAACGCGTGCCCGCTCACAATTTCGCGCGTGGCGTACAATTCCAACAAATCGCGCGCAATATCGGCAACCGCTTTTTTCGTGCGCTCTTTGACTTGGGCCCATTCTGCCGTGCCGAGACGATGCAGTGTCGGTTTGTGTCCGCCGGGCGCGATGTAACGACTCAGGCGGTCGAGTTGATGCACGGGGACGTACAATTTATCGCCGTGCGCGTATTCGAGCAACAGATATTCGGTGTCGGGTCCGCCGAAATCCATTTTCTGCAGACCCTTGAATACGCCGATGCCGTGGTCAATGTGAACAATGTAATCGCCTTCCGCCAAATCCGCGAAAAATGCTTCGGGCGCTTGCGCGCGCGTGTACTGTGTCGCAATGCGGCGCGGCTTGGGACGCGACCAACCGAAAATTTCGGCATCCGTCAACAACAAGAGATTAGAGACTGGAGACTTGAGCTTGGAGTCTCCGGTCTCCAGTCTCCATCCCTCTGTCAACGCGCCTTGCACCAAAACAATGTGTCCCGGCTCGGGCGCAAAAGTGATTTCGGTTTTGGGCTTGACATGGAAATCGCGGTCGCGCAAAAGTTCGCACAACCGTTCCGCTTGCCGCGTCACCGCAATGACGCGCGCGCCGCTTTCGCGCTGTGCCATCATTTCATCCACGACGCGGCGTACCTGTCCGCCAAAACGTTCGCCCGGCGCAAAGGGCAGAGTCGGCGCCTCTTGAATACCGCGATAATCAAACAGCAAACGCGCAAACCGGAACATTTTCTCGCGCAGCTCATGCCACGTAAAGTACGGTTTCAAAAGATTGCGCGGAATTTCGCCGCGCGCTTCCAAATCTTCGCGCACTTGTTCGGCTTGCTGTTCAAATTGCTCGGTCATCGCCTCCAGCTCTGGCCAATCGTCGGCGACGATGAGCGCGTCCGGCGGCATATAGTCCAACAGCGTCGCGGCGTCCGCATAAAAGTAGGGCAAATAAAATTCAATGCCGCGAAAGCGCTGCTTGTTTTCGAGCTGTTCAAAATCTTGGCGAAAGCCGTTCGCCGCGACGGGATGCACATTCGTCATGTCCCACGCGCGCGCGGTGTCTGCCACTTGCGGCGCGCGCGAAATTTCCGCCTCGCTCGCGGGCGTAATCATCAGCGCATCAATCACTTTGCCCGAACGCTGGGTCGCGGGGTCGAATTCGCGCAGGGTTTCAATTTCGTCGCCGATGAGCTCGATGCGCACGGGACTGGTTTGCGAAGGCAGCCAAATATCCACAATCCCGCCGCGCCGCGAATACAGCCCGGGCGCGTCCACTACGGGCGATGAGACATAACCCAATTCTGTCCACGCGCGCAGTAAATTCGTCAGCGATAAACTTGCGCCGCGCCGCAGCACAAACACGCCGCGTTGAAATTCCGCGTGCGGCGCGGTGCGCGTCATCAGCGCGCGCATTGTGGTGAGAATGACGGGCGGTGAACCGGACGCCGTGACCGAAAGCGCGGACAATGCCGCAAGTCGCGCGGCGATGGTTTCCGTCGTCCACGGCATCCGTTCGTACAACAGCGGGTCGGGTTCCGCAAAAAAGAAAACGCGTTCGGGCTGTGCGCTCCACGCGGTCAAATCCACAAACAATTGTTTCGCGCGTTCCGTCCGCGCGGTAACAATCACCATCGGCTGCACGCGTTTTTCTTGCAACGCGGCAAGGACGTACGGACGCGCCGCATCGAGCACCTGAAGCGGTTCTGTCACGCGCGGTTTTTCCAGCCGCGCCAACAGCGCCTGAAATTCAGGCGTTTGGTCGAGGAGAGCTAACAGTCCGGATAAATTCATTCGCAAATGGACAATGGACAATAAACAATGGACAAATCAAGTTGTATGTTTTGTGCGACGCCCGATGGCAAAAGGAATGCGCTCACGGTCCATTGTATTCGTTCATCGCCTTGACAATCCCATCCCGTACCCACACGCGCAGCGCGTTCTCGGCGCGGCGCAGCACATCATCCAAAATACTCTGTTCGTCATCCGAAAAATTTCCGAGCACGTGTCCCACATCCTGTTTCGAGTCGGGGCGTCCGATGCCGATACGCAAGCGCGGAATGTCCGTGCCGCCGAGCGCGTGGATGATGGATTCCATGCCGTGATGCCCGCCCGAACTGCCGTTTGCGCGCAGCCGAATTTTTCCGAGCGGTAAATCCAAATCATCGTACACGACGAGCACCGCCGGACGCGGCAAATGATAAAACGCGGCGAGTCTTGCCACCGCGCTGCCGCTCGCGTTCATGTACGTTTGGGGTCGCGCTAAAAGCACGCGTTCGCCGTCCAATTTGATTTCTGCCAACTGCGCGTTAAAGCGTTGACGCTTAAATTCGACGTGTTCGCCGGAACGCGAATGTTCACTGCGCGCGAGATGCGCGAGCGCCATGAAACCAACGTTGTGCCGATTGCGCGCGTACTTGATTCCCGGATTGCCGAGTCCGACAATCAGCTTGAGCGGCTTGTACGCCTCGAGCACGGTATCGCCGCGTTGTAATTTGCGCGCGAGCCATTTCGTGGAAACGGGCATGTAACATAGGCGTAGGGGCGACGCATTTGCCGGGCTGTCTTACAATTACGCAAGAAACGTTGCAAATGCGTTGCCCCTACTCTAAAGATAACGACGCAAAAATGAAATGATGCCAAGCAAAATAAAAATGCCAATCGCGTACTGTCCGCCGCGCCAGAATGCGTCAACCAAATCAGGCATGGAAGAGAGCAGCGAGTTGAGGAGCTGATTAAAGTCCGGCATAGGCGTTACAGCACGCGGCGCACGAAATAGACGACGCCAACGAAAAAGAAAATACTCGCCATCGCGATGACGCCAAACAAAAAGATGCGTCCGAGCGCGACAAAGAAATCGCCGACCGCCGCCACAATTTGGTCAATTTCAATTCCACCAATGCCGCCGGAACCCGCTTCGGGTGTGCGTGACGGAACCGCGCGCGGCGGGGTGATGGTTGCAGCAGGTGTGCCTTGCGCGGAAGGCGTTGTCGGAACGGGCGTGGGCACCGCGTTTTGAATCGGCGGCGCTTCGGTCTCTTGCGGCGTGGGTGGTTCAAAAACGGTCGGCGTGGGCGGCGACGAATTTTGCACTTTGATATTGGTGACGGTCGCTTCGCAATAATTGCCGGTGGGGTCCACCACGCGCAAGCGAATCATGTACGCGCCGTCGCTCACGGACGCGCTGTCCCATACGCCCAATTGTCCGTTCACCACCTGTTCCTTTGCCTGCCCCGCCAAATCGCCCCATGCTTCGGTGCCCATTGGCGCGACCTCCAGCTTGTAATATTGGAAATCGCCGCCGAGCGAAGCGGTGCCTTCAATTTGCACAATCCCGGCAACCGTCGCGCCGCTTTGCGGTGTGAGAATGGTCGCGTTGCCCGCGCTGCAATCGCGCGCGTTCGGCGCGGCGCGCACGCGCGCAAGAGGCGCCGCAAGCCAAATTCCCGTAATCAAAACGGCGAGCGCGAGACGTATTATTTTTTGTGTATCACGCATGATTCTCCTGTGCGTTTCGTTCACACACATAGCAACGCATTGTACTACAACGCAGCGCAAAAATGGAAATGATGCAAGCTCTGCTTGTAAATCAATGGGTCTCGTTTTGGGCGGATAGAATTCGCAACAACATATGGCAAAATCGGCCTTTGCCGATTAGTGAACTCGGCCAAAAGTTGCAGTCTGTAGCGTTCAGACGTGACAGGTTTTCGGAAACCTGTCACGTCTTGATGCGGAATCTATTTGGGTTGTCAATGAATCGCCCGATTAAACTCACCCCAAATGTGAGCTGCAACCTGCCGCACTAAGGCGACCGCAAAGTCCCTTGACAAGGATATGTCATTTCGAACCCCTCAATCCTTCGGGGTAAACTCTGTGAGAAATCTCATTTGTCACGAAAGGTTGAGATTTCTCGCATCCGCTCGAAATGACAATTGGCGCGACTTTGCAGTTGCCTTGCCTGCCGCACGAAACGAATTGACAAACCTTCAGGGCAATGATACATTCGCGTCCGAGTGTTTGGGCGAGTAGCTCAGTTGGTCAGAGCGCCTCGTTTACACCGAGGAGGTCGCGGGTTCGACCCCTGCCCCGCCCATTTGGCAGCTGTCAAGTTGCCCCTTCCACGTTCCGCTTCACCCGGATGCGTAAATTTTTTTGCGCGCCGGGTTTTTTATTTAAGGAGGAAACCAGTGACCGAGCCACACCGCGATGACAGTTTGAAACAATATTTGATTGACGAGTTCATCGAAGATTACGAACAAGGACATTTGTCGCGCCGTGATGCGTTGAAACGTCTCACAGGCCTTGTCGGCGCGTCGGCGGCAGCGGCAATGATTGCGGCGTGCGCGCCCGCGCCCCAAGCCACGCCGACCACCGCGCCGCCGCCCACTTTGGTTTCACCGACGCAAGCCCCGCCGACTCTGGTTCCCGCGACGGCTGTGGCGACCGCAGCGCCTGCCGCCACTACAGCTCCCGCAACCGCGACGACCACTGCGCCCGACCCGACGCTGACGGTGCAAGCGACGGCGACCGTGATGCCAAATACCAACAATGTGCCGGTGAGCCAAGACGACCCCGCGATTCAATGGCAGGACGTAGAATTTCCTTCACAAGGCGCAACGGTTCAAGCGTACCTCGCGCGCCCGAACGATAATGAGACGCACGCGGCGATTCTGGTGTGCCATGAAAATCGCGGCTTGACGGCGCATATCAAGGATGTTGCGCGGCGTCTGGCAAAGGCGGGCTATGTGGCACTCGCGATAGATTTGCTTTCGCGCGATGGCGGCAGCGCGGCGGTGGGCGAAGCCAATGCGCCCGGCAAGCTGGGAAATTATCCGCCCGCGCAAATGGTCGGCGATTTTCAAGCCGGCTTGGAATTTCTCAAGCCACTGCCATTCGTCGCGCAAGGACAGTACGGCATGACGGGTTTCTGTTTCGGCGGCGGCATCACGTGGCGCTGTGCGACGCAAATGCCTGAACTGCGCGCGGCGGTGCCGTACTATGGACCGAATCCGCCGCTCGACGATGTGCCAAAAATTCAGGCGGCGGTGTTTGGGCAGTACGGCGCAAATGATTCGCGCATTGACGCGGGCATTCCCGCCATCGAACAAGCCATGAAAGCGAATAACAAAATTTTCGAATACAAAATTTATCCCGGCGCGGGACATGCTTTTAATAACGATACCGGCGGAAACTATAACGCGCAAGCGGCGCACGAAGCGTGGGCAACTACGCTCGCGTGGTTTGAAAAATATGTGCGCGCGTAACGCATACCTCGCAGGTTGCGAGACAAGCCATCGCGACCTGCGAGGTCTTTTTTTTCAACTCGCGTTATAATACGTCGCCATGAGCATCTCTCTCGAAGCCAACACGCGTTCGGCAGAATTGTTTGCGCGCGCACAAGAATCGGTCGCGGGCGGCGTTACGTCGGTGGTGCGCGGTACGTCGGCGGGCTGGCTGCCATATCCGCCCATGATTCAACGCGGCGACGGGTCGCACTTGTACGATGTGGACGAGAACGAATACATTGATTACGTGCTCGGACACGGACCGCTGATTCTGGGGCATCGCCCGCGCAATGTCACGCAAGCCGTCGCGCAAGCGATTCTCGAATACGGCAACATGTTTGCGCTGCCGTACGAAATGGAACAGCGCGTCGCGGAAAAAATTCGCGAGCGGTTTCCCTCGATAGAGCTGGTGAAATTTTCCAATTCGGGTTCCGAAGCGACGCATTACGCGGTGCGGCTCGCGCGCGCACTTACGGGACGCGACAAGATTATCAAATTCGAGGGACAGTATCACGGCTGGACGGACGCGACCGAATACAGCTATCATCCCGCCATCAAAGATTTGGGACCGCGCACTGCGCCGCGCACCATTCCCGCCGCTGCCGGAACGCCGATGGATTATGCGCGTTTGGTCATTACGCAGCCGTGGAACGACGCGGATATTTTGCGTAAAACTTTACGCGACCATCGCGGCGAAATTGCCGCAATCATCACCGAACCGATTATGGCGAACTGTGGCGTGATTCCTCCCGCGCCCGGTTATTTGAAATTTTTGCGCGAGGTGACGCGCGAGAATGACATGCTCTTGATTTTTGACGAAGTGATTACGGGACTGCGCGCGTCACGCGGCGGCGCACAAGAATTGTATGATGTGAAACCCGACGTGACCGTTTTGGCAAAAGCGTTGGGCGCGGGGTTCGCCGTCGCCGCGTACGGCGGCTCGCGCGCAGTGATGGAACCGGTGGCGCGCGATGAAATTTTGCACGCGGGAACATACAACGCGAATGTGGTGGCGATGAGCGCGGCGAATGCTACGCTCGACGAATTGAACAAGCCGGGAACGTACGAAAATTTGGAACGCGTGAGTGCAAAATTGGCGAATGGTGTACAAGAAATTTTTGCGCGCGCGGGCATTCCCATACAGGTGCAGCGCGTCGCGTCGTTTTTTCAAATC
This sequence comes from Chloroflexota bacterium, assembly GCA_029778615.1. Taxonomy (GTDB): domain Bacteria; phylum Chloroflexota; class Anaerolineae; order UBA4142; family SHND01; genus SHND01. Next base: position 21,348 of record JAKOPZ010000174.1, read on the forward strand.
TATTTTTCGCCAAAACCAATTCGCGAATATCGTGACGCGGCGCAACATGCAGACCTCGTGAAATTTCGCAAACTGCAAGTGGCGTTGCGCAAACGCGGTGTGTTGATTTATCCCAACGGGTTGGGACGCTGGTTCCTTTCGACCGCGCACACGAATTCGGATATTGAAGCGACGCTGAACGCGGTGGAAGATTCTGTCGGAGAAATCTAAATGTCACTTGAGCGCAGTGAGAAATCTGAATGTCATTTCGAACGCAGTGAGAAATCTGAATGTCATTTCGAACGCAGTGAGAAATCTCGATGTCACATAAGGAGATTTCTCGTTGCCCTCGAATGACTCGAGACGCAATGACCACAATTGAACTGGCACAACTGGGCACAGAATTGGTGAACGACGCGGAGGCGCGCGGAATTACTTTGCGGATGACGGGCGGTGTAGCAATTTATGCGCGCTGTCCGGGCATGGAGACCAATCCGAAATTGCGGCGCGCGAACGCGGACTTGGATTTTGTCGTGGATGCCAAAGATTGGGCGCGCGTGGGTGAAATTTTTACGGCGCGCGGCTTTATGAAAAAAGATGTGGCGGCAACCGAACAACATTTCGTCAAAGAGGATGTCGAGGTCCAGGTCATCTTGCCGAACCACCGCGAAGATTTTGCGATTGATTTTTCAACGCGTTTGAATGTGACGCCTTTGACGTTACCATTAGTAGATTTGTTATTGTTGAAACTGGCGCGCGTGAATTTCAAGACCAAAGACATTCAAGACGCGGCGGCGCTGTTGGTGGAGCATCGCGTAACCACCGGCGGCGATGAACAAGAAGAAATCAATCGCGAACGCCTTTATCAAGTTGCCAACCAAGACTATCGTTTGTGGAAGACCATTTTTGACAATACGGTGACGTTGGAAAAAGTATTTGACCAATATCTCGAGCCGGAAGAAGCACAGCTGGCGTGGCGGCGCATCGAGCTGCTGCAAGAGGTATTGGACGCACAGAAACATTCACTCGGTTGGTGGGCGGGACGCGTTCTGGTTCGCTAGAACGTTTCCAAAAATACGGGTAGGACGGCGCATGAATTCGACGATGGTAAAAAATCCACGCGCATTTTTGGCAGGCGCATCGCTGGCAGGCGCGCAAGGTTTTGCGATTGCCTTTGCGGCGATGGGGCTGCTCATGCGCGTAGTTACAATCAATGTAAGCGACGCGAGCATGATGTTGGCGCTGGGGACAATGCTGTATGGCGCGGCGGGCGCGCTGGGCGCGGCGTATCTCGCTTCGACGATGCACTGGCGCGCGTTGACGGTGTTGTTTGCGCTCGGCGGCATTTTGGGCTGCGGCGGAGGTTATTTGGTCACGGGGCTTTTGCTCACGGCGCGCGTTCAGCCGGAAATTTCCAATCGCACGATGGTGGAAGCGGTGTATATCGCGCAACATGCCGTTATCGGCGCGCTGCTCGGAATGTTTCTTGGCATCGCGTTGTGGGACCCGAAAAAATTGGTGCTGCTCGTTCTCGCCGGCGCGGTGGGTTTTGGCATTGGTTATTTGATGCAGGCATCGCTGAACGATTTGTTGGCGGAACCGTTGAGTGATTTGGTCGGACGCTTTACGCAAAGCGACGCGCTGAATTTGATTGCGGCGAGTTTGTTGTGGGGACTGGGCAGCGCCGTCGGCGGCTTGCTCGGCGGCGGTGTATTGGGTTACGCGCTCGAGTAATGAAGGGTCGGACTCATGAGTGTGACCAAACGCAGTGAAATTCAAATCGGCGCGCGCGTGTTCGTCGTCGAAAAACAAAATCAACGCACGGGTGAATTGACGCAAGGCATCGTCGCGCGAATTCTCACGCCCAGTTCCAATCATCCGCGCGGCATCAAAGTCATGTTGGAAGACGGGCGCGTGGGACGCGTGCAAAAAATTGTGAATGATGATACACACCGCGCGTAGAGGGCTTTCGCAAGCGCACCAACAAAAATGATGAACCCGCCGTTAATCGGCGGGTTCTGTTTTTTCGGCATTGTCAATGCCGCGACGCTTCATTTCAGCGTTGAGCATGTCTCGCACCAATGGCAAGTATTTCGGAATGGATTCATGAATCGTATCCCAAATGATTTGATACGAGAGGCGGTCGTAGGCATGCGAGATGATATTTCTCATGCCCACCATGTTTACCCAAGGAATGTCAGGGTACATTCTGCGAATTTCAGACGGAATACGCGTTGCCGCTTCACCGACGCGTTCGATTGTCCGCTCAACCGAGTCGCGTCGCATTCTGTCTGCAACCATCTCCTCAAAAGTAATCCCTTTAACATATTCTTGAGCCAACTCCATACTTTCCACAATATCTTGCAGAAAATCCAGATACTCGCGTTTGGGTTCCATCGTTCTCCCATTCTGTTTGCCATTTTGAGTGCGCCGCGGCAATCGAACAATTTGCGGCACGCCATCTTTTTGCAGCCAAATCACCTGAGGCAGTACATTCTTACTAATGTAGGTTCTGAGAGACCGCAATTCATGCATTTCCACATTTGTCCCAACCAACCCCGATAACTCTCGTTCCAAATCCATCCATTCAGAAAAGGTAATTGCTCCTCCATATTCCACCAACACATCCAAATCACTCATCACCTTTTGTTCCCCGCGCGCATACGAACCAAAGATGCCGAACGATTTGATATTGTATTTTTCAGACAACGCGGGCAATGCGCGTCGCAACGCACGCACGATGGACGCGCGCGAGCGCGGGCGCACGCGTTTGCGATTTGTTTTCATACTTGCCGATTTGATGGCAACGGCTGTCGTTTTCATCACAAGAATTGTAACGGCGAAAAAGGAAATCCGTCAAACCTGACCTTTGACAATGGCTATCTCCGCCTCACTCAACCCGTACAAAGCAAACACCGCGTCGTCAATCTGCTCATCCGTCCGCGCAATCCGTTCTTGTAATTCCGCGCGCCGTTCCGCGTCCAATTCATTCGTCGCCTGCAAATCCTTGTGCAGTTTCAGCATCCGTTCCACCAACGCGACGATGGTGTCATGCGCGCGTTTTTCGGCAACGTCGGAAAAAAATGAATTGATGCCGTGTATCCGATTCATTGCGCGTCATGCGCTCGTGCGGCGACAAATGTTTGAATTTGCCCACGAGCTTGCCAACCTTTTCGTATGCCGATTCTTTTGTCACAGGCGCAAAATCCAACATGAGCAGTTTCTCCCAAACATAGATGTGCTGATTCTAACAAAGGCAAAACAACGCGTCAATGATATAATCTCTCTTCGACTATGCGCCTCAAAACCGTCCAAGTTCACGGATTCAAAACGTTCGCCCATCCCACCACCTTTCATTTTCAAGATGGCATCACCGCCATTGTTGGACCGAACGGCTGCGGCAAATCAAACATCGCCGACGCCATTCGTTGGGCGCTCGGCGAACAATCGCCTTCCAACCTGCGTACCAAAAAAACCGAAGACCTCATTTTCACCGGCAGCGCGACGCGTCCCAAAATGGGCATGGCAGAAGTCGCATTGACGTTAGAGAACCCGTTTTCGCTGGAGGAGCGGGAACAGGAGGTAGGGGATAGCACTGAAATTTCGAGCAACGGTCATCCCCCATCCCCCAGCCCCCGACCCCCTTCCTCCATCGTCGAAGAAATTTTGCGCGCGCGTCCGAGTGAAGTGACGGTGCTGCGGCGCGCGTATCGCAGCGGCGAAAATGAATATCTCATCAATCGGCAGCGCGTGCGTTTGCGCGATGTGCAGGAATTGTTGCAGCGCTGGGGACTCGCGCGTTTGACGTATGCGGTCATCGGGCAGGGCTTGATTGACCAGGCATTGTCACTGCGCGCCGAAGAACGCCGCGCGCTGTTTGAAGAAGCGGCAGGCATCGGACTGTATCAAAACAAAAAAGCCAACGCGCTCGAAAAGTTGGAAGAGACGCAGCAAAATTTAATTCGCGTCAACGACATTATCAATGAAATCGCGCCGCGTCTGCCCTCGCTCGCGCGGCAAGCCGACCGCGCCGGAAAATACGAATCCGTTGCCGCCGCGCTCTACGCGCATTTAAAGCAGTGGTACGCCTTTAATTGGAAACACGCGCAGGAAGGATTTCTCGTCGCGTCCAAACAAGAAAGTGACGCGCGCGAAAAATTGAACGCGCAGCGCGCGACCATGCAAGACCTCGCCGCGCAGCTCACCGAATCGCGCCGCACCGCGCAAACGCTCCGCGCCAAACTGGACGCCCAGCGCCGCGCACAGCAGCAGCGCGAAATGGAATTTGCCGCGCGTGAACGCGACCTCGCCGTTTTGCAAGAACGCATGCGGTTCACCGAAACCCAACTCGCGGACGCGCAGCGCGAATGGGATAAAGCGAACGAATTGGTCAACGCCACGCACGCGCTGCTCGAACAATTTCAAGCACAGCCGACAACGCTGGCGGTTACAGAAGCGCCCGCCGAAAGCGCGTCGTTCGAAATGGACACGCGCACCGAGGCCGAACAATTGGCGCAGCTGGAGCGCGCACACCGCGCCGAAATCGAAACCCTTGCCGCAGAGTTCCAACAGGCGGACGCCGCACACCGCGCGCAGATGGAGCAACTCGACGCCAGCGTGCAGGACGCGGACGCCGCGTGGAATGCCGAAAGCGCAAAACTTGCCGCCGCGTGGCGCGCATCCCTACAAGAAAAACACGCGCAGTTGGACGCGCACGCGCAGCAGCGCGCAGAGGAACGCGCCCAGCGCGAAGCCGAACGCGCGCGCGCCCTCGTCAAACAGCGGCTCGCCAATTTGCGCCTCCAAGAATTCGCCGCATCCCAGTACGGAACGCTCGCCGTAGCGTTCCCCGACGCCGTAGCGTTCCCCGACGCCGTAGCGTTCCCCGACGCCGTAGCATTCCCCGACGCCGTAGCATTCCCCGACGCCGTAGCGTTCCCCGACGCCGTAGCGTTCCCCGACGCCGTAGCGTTCCCCGACGCCGCAGCGCTCCCCGACGCCGCAGCGCTCCCCGACGCCGCAGCGCTCCCCAAAGCCGCAGCGTTCCCCGAAGCGGCTCCGCCTGATTTAGAAATCAAATCGGATTTGGAAGCCAAATCCGATTTGGCAGCGCACCTCATTTCGCTCCAAGAAAAATTGCCGCTGTACGAATCCGCACTCGCAGCTGTCGCGGGTCTCGCCGCGCGCGCGGACGACCTCGCGCGCCGCGAACGCGCATTACGCGAGCGCGAACGGTTACTCGAACGCGTGCGCCAGGAACAACTGGAAACGAAAAACGCGCTCGCGCTTGCCGAGCGCGAAGTGGAATTTGCGCGCGCGCAGCAAGTGAATGCCCAACGCGAACGCGAACGCGCCGAACAAGCGCTGGAGCAAGAACGCGCACGCGCGCAGCAGGAACGCGAACGCGAACAGACGCAGCGGCGCGAACAGCTGGCGCGGGCGCGCGAACAACTGCGCCGCGAGCACGCGCAGCTCGTCCGCGAACGCGAACGTCTCTTGCAAGAACGCACGCGCGAACAGACACGCGAACGCGAACGCCGCCGCGAACGCGCGTTGGAACAACAGCGCGCTGCCGAACGCGAACGCGCGCGCATACAGCGCGAACAACAAGAAACACGCGAACGCTTGGCGCGGGAACACGAACGCGCAGTGCAAGAAGAACGCGCCAAACGCGCGCGCGTGGAAAGCTTTGCCGCGCAGCGCGCCGAAATCGCGGCTGCGCGCGCCATCGCACAGGCGCAGGTGGACGAAATGCGCGCCGCGCTCCAAGAGCTCAACGCGGTGGCATTTCCCGACGAAGCGGCATTGAACGAGAGCGAACGCTTGCAGACCGAATTGGAAGAACGCGAAGCCGCGCTCCGCAGTGAATTGACGACTGCCGAAGAATTGTACAATCGCGCGGTGCTGGAAGCGGAACGCCGCCGCGCCGAAATCGCGCGCCTGGAACAAGAAATCGAGGACGACCTCGGACCCGTCGAGTTGGATTCTGCCGCGCCGCGTCAACTGCGCTTGCGCCTCGTGGTGCGACCGCGCGCAAATCCCAGTGGAGCGGAAGAAAGCGCATCGCTGACGGACCTGTCGCCGGAAAATGTGGAAACGCCGGAACAGGAATTGGTCACGCTGCCCGAAGTGGACGCGCTGCCCGACGGCTTTGAAAAAGAAATTCGCCGCCTGAAAAATCAGATGCGTTACATCGGCAATGTGAATCCGAACGCGCCGCAAGAATACGCAGAACTCAAAACGCGACACGCGTTCCTCACCGAACAGGCGACCGATTTGGCAAACGCGATTGAAAAATTGCAGTTGGCGACGGCAGAGCTGGATGCGATGATGAAGCAAAAATTTATCGAGACCTTTAACGCTATCAACGCCCAGTTCAAAAATTATTTTACGATGCTGTTTGGCGGAGGCAGCGCGCGTTTGGAACTCACCGACCCGAACGATTTGATTCGCAGCGGCATCGAAATTTCCGCGCGCCCGCCCGGCAAACGCGCCGCGCAGCTGGTGCTGCTTTCCGGCGGCGAGCGCGCTCTCACAGCGGCGGCGTTGATTTTTTCGATTTTGAAAGTGAGCCCCACGCCGTTTTGCGTCATGGACGAAGTGGATGCCGCGCTGGACGAAGCGAATGTGGGACGTTTTCGCGAGGCCTTGCAAGAATTGGCGCACGCGTCCCAGTTCATTGTCATTACGCACAATCGCGTGACAATGGAAGGCGCGCGCGCGATTTACGGCGTCTCGATGGGCGAAGACGGCGTGTCGCAAGTGTTGTCACTGAAAATGGAACAAGTAGCATAGTGCGAGAGTTATGTAGTGCGATAGTGCGGTAGTGATTATCGCACTATCGCACGATTGCACTATCGCACTCTTTTTTATGACCGCTTTACTTTTCGCTGCGCACATTTCTTTTTCCTACTCGGACGCGCCGACACTGCATGACATTGATTTTACGCTGGCGCGCGGCGCGCTGCGCGCGTTGTTGGGTCCGAACGGTTCGGGCAAAACGACGCTGTTGAAATTGCTCACGGGCATTTTGCAACCGACGCGCGGCGAAATTTTTTTCCAAGACACGAACCTTAAACAAATGGCGCGCCGGGAAATTGCAAAACGCATCGCACTCGTGCCGCAAGAAATGAATTTGCAGTTTGGTTTTACGGTGGAACAGATGGTGATGCTCGGGCGCACGCCGCATGTGAGCGCGTTGAGCGGCGCGTCAAAACAAGACCACCGCGTTGTGCAAGAAATGATGGTGATGACGGAAATCTCCGAAATGCGCGAACGCGTGGTCACGGAGCTTTCGGGCGGGGAGCAGCAGCGCGTTGTCATTGCGATGGCGCTCGCGCAAGAACCCCAAGTGTTATTGCTCGACGAGCCGACGGTGCATCTCGACATCAATCATCAAATTGAAATTTTGGAACTGCTGCGAAAATTGAATCGCGAACGCGGGCTGACCGTTCTCGCGACGATGCACGATTTGAATCTCGCCGCGTTGTATTTTGACGATTTGGTTTTGTTGGAACGCGGACGCGTGGTCGCGCAAGGCGCGCCGCAAACGGTTTTGAACGCGGAACAAATTCGGGAAGTGTTCCACGCGAATGTAATGATTCAGCCGCATCCGACGCGCGAAAATTCGCCGCAAGTGATTTTGGTGCCGGGCGCCGATTGAGCGGCGATTTTGGGAATCGCGCGTTATCCTCTACAATCTCTCGCCATGTTACGGGGTCGTCAGCGGGGCAAGCAGCGTCGGTTGCTGCGAACCCCCTTTTTGTTGGCTCTGCTCGCCGTGTGTGTGGGCGCAGTGGGCTTTACGCAATTGAATACGCCGTTCGGTGCATTGAGCCAAATCAGTTTCTTTGCCACCGCCACGCCAACGTTTACCGCTACCGCAACCGCAACCAAAACGCCAACTCAAACGACAACGCCCACATCCACACAAACGCTTACGCCAACCTTCACGCCGACTGCGACGAAAACGGCGACGGTGACGCCCACGCTAACGCATACCCCGCGCGCGAGCGCAACTGCCGCCGCGACAGAAATTCCGACCGAGACGGCAACGCCCGCGCCTATCACGCGCGAACTGCGCGTGCCAATTTTGATGTATCACCACGTCGGCGACTTGCCGCCCGACGCGGACGCGGTACGCAAATCGCTCACTGTTTCGCAAGAAAATTTTGAACAGCAAATGAATTTTCTGGTCGAGCAGGGCTACACCACGCTCAAGATTGCGGATTTGGTCAACGCGCTGCAAAACGGCGCGCCGCTGCCCGATAAACCGATTGTGCTCACCTTTGACGACGGGTATGATGACAATTACACGAATGTGTTTCCGACCCTCAAAGACCATCATTTGGTTGGAACATTTTTTGTCATCGGCGCGCCCACCGATTACGGTTCGCCCGGTTATCTGCGTTGGGAACAAATTTTGGAAATGTACAACAACGGCATGGAAATCGGCGCGCACTCGCTGACGCATCGTTACAATTTGGGACAGATGCGCAACTCGACGCAGGACGGCGAAATTTTACCCGACCACAAATTGATGGTGGACCATCTGCCGAATTGGACGCCGATTTTTTCGTATCCGTCCGGCAGTTACAATCAGTACACGCTCGACACTCTGCAAAAACTCGGTTACATCGCCGCCGTGACGACGAAACAGGGCACCCTGCAATCGAGCAAACTGCCGTATGAACTGCGCCGCATTCGCATTCGCGGCGAATGGAGCATGAGTCAATTCCTCTATTGGTTCAATTATTGGACTGCGCGCCCGTAAGAAAACGAAACCCGTCCGTTTGGACGGGTTCTTGATTCATGTCCACGGCGCAAACAAATGCACATCGCTGTCATCCGCCAATTGCGCCAACAATTCGCGCATCGTCTTGCCCAAAACGGGATGCGCCACCTCCGACGCAATTTCCGCCAACGGCTGTAACACAAAGCGGCGTTCGTGCAAACGCGGATGCGGAATTTCCAACACCTCACCCGGAATGCGCGCGTTGTCGTACAACAAAATATCAATATCAATCACGCGCGGTCCATAGCGCACGCCCTCCGTCCGCCCCATCGCGCGCTCGATGCTTTTGACCGAATCCAACAGCGCGTGCGGCGCGAGTTCGGTTTCGCCTTCGAGGACAATATTCAAAAAACGCGGTTGGCTGACGACGCCCCATGGTTCGGTATCGTACACCGCCGAGACATTGGTCACGCGCACGTGTGCTTGCAGCCGCTGAACTGCATCGCGCAAATTCTGCAGCCGATTTCCAAGATTGCTTCCCAGAGCTAAATAAACATGTGCCATAGTCAAATTTTAGCAGGGGAATTGGGAATATGCTATACTCTTGCTTCGCTCCCCTATGAAATACGTATGATGAACGTTATTGAACGCGAAATTTGTCGTGACAAAGACCGGGCGCCGGCGCACGAATGGCTGGTGCATAACGGACGCGGCAGCTATGCCGCCGGGAGTATTACGGGGGCGCTGACGCGCTCGCAGCACGGACTTTTGGTCGCGTGCACCGATGCCGCGTCAAGTTCGGTCACACTCGCCAAAGTGGATGAAGAAGTGGACGTAGATGGGCGCGTGTACAAACTGGGCACCAATGAATACGCGGGCGCAGTTGTGGAACCCGATGGCTATTTGTTTCTACAGCAGGTGCAGTGTGATGGCATCGTCGCGAAATTTTTTTTTGAGGCGGGACTGTTTCAATTGACCAAAAGCGTTTGGATGGAACCCGCACAGCTGACAACTTTTGTGCAGTACGAGTTGGCGCGTTCTTCGGCGCCCATCGCGTTGACGCTCGTTCCCATGTGCGACTATCGTCCCGCCGACCAGGTAACGCAGGGCAGTGAACAGTGGCGTTTCCAAATTACGCGCCAAGAAAACGGAATTGAAATTACTGCGCGCGAGGACGCCAAACCGTACCGCATTTTCGTCGTGCCCACCGCTACGTTTACGCCGCTCGATTTGTGGTACTGGCGCTTTCAACTGCGCGCGGCGGACAATGCGCGGACGGATTTGTTTGTGCCCGGACTGTTTCGTATCAATTTAGAGCCGGGCGACGCGCTGACGTTGATTGCGACAATGGAACCTCAACTCGACACGGATTTCGCGACGGCGCGCGCGCGGGCATACGCGCGCGTCGCGCAAACAGCATTCAGATTGCCCTGTTCCAATGAATTTACGTCAGACACATTCCGTGCGATTCTCCCGCGCGGCGATGAATCTGCGTTCCCCGTTCCCACGCCTTGACGTATGCCTTCGCTGGATGACCTTGCGCGCGCCTTTGCGGCGGTCTCGTCATTTCAATTGCTGATTGGTCTCTTGCTCGCGGTGGCAATTGTGATGCTCATCGCCGATTGGCGCGTTTCTCTTCTCGCGCTCGCAGGGCAATATATTTTGGTTGCCATTCTGCTCTCGACGTTGATTCCTCTGCAAATTGCGGCGGTGCGTATGATTGCGGGCGGACTCGTGGCGACCATGTTTTATATCACTGCCCGCCGCGTCAAAGGCAGTCGCCGTCAACGCTCTCCTTCCGACCCTCCGGTATTGGAGGAACCAATCCGCAGCGGTGTGTTTTGGATGAACATGCCGTTCCGCATTATCGCGCTTGCTCTCGTGGCGTTGAGCGTCATTGCGTTGAGTGGACAATTTGTTTTATTGAACGCGCCGACATTATTTTGGGTGACCGGTTTGTGGTTGGCGATGGGCGGGCTGGTGACGATTGCGCTCACGCGCGACGCGCTCAAGTTGGGCATGGGCTTGTTATTTTTTACGTCGGGCTTTGGAATTATCTACCTGTCCATTGACAGCTCGCTGTTGGTGTACGGCTTGCTCGTGGTCTCCGATTTGGTCATCGCGCTCGCCGTATCTCACATTGCCAGTGTGCCTGCCCAAATGGAAGGCAGACGGCGCGGAGAACTTTGACGTGGCATTGCCTCTGTTACTTGGTCTGCTCGTTGTGACTGCCGTCGGCGTACATGTTGCGCGGTATTGGCGACCTCTCGCGTTTGTTGCCAGTGTTGCCGCGACGCTTGGCTTGGTGTGGGCGATGCAAAACGCGGGCGCGAGCACGTTCGAGTTGTTTGGCGTATCCTTTGCCTTCCAACCTCTCTCACGCGATTACGTTCTCGTCGCGTTCGCCTGCTCGGGTGTGTTGGCGATCGCCACATCGTTTGACGCATCGCGGCGGACGCTCGGCTTTTTGTATTGGAGTTGGATTGTTTGGCTCATTGCGCTGCTCGTAGACAATTTCGTCGTCGGCGTGTTCGCGTGGGCGGCGGGTCTGGCGACAATGGTGCTGGCGATGGAACCGCGTCGGTTACAACGCGTTGGCGGCGCAGCGTACTATTTGGTCTTGATTATCGTCGCGGGCGCGCTGTTATTGCTCGGCAACCGCTTTGCGCAGCTCTATCCGCTGATGCCGGACCAAATATCCTTGATTGATTCGGCGGTCCTGTTTTTGACGTGGGGCTTGGGTTTAATGCTTGCCGCGGTGCCGTTTTCCGTGTGGCTCGGACCGATGGCAGATGAAACGCCGCCGCCAAACATTGCGGTCTTGCTCGGTTTCGGACAGCCCATCGGGTTGTGGCTTTTGTACTCGTTGATTGGGCAATATCCGCGCCTGCTCGAACTTTCCAACCTTGTGACGATTCTGAATCTGGGCGGCATCGCCGCGATTGCGGTGGGCGGCGTACTGTGCGCGCTGGAACGCCGCGCGGGACGCTTTATGAGTTTCGCCGCGTTGTATGTGCTCGGCTTTGCGCTTTTGGATTTGGCGCGCAGCACACCCGAAGGCATGACCAACGCCGTGCTCGAACTTTTTACACGCGCGTTGGGGCTGACGCTCATCGCGGCGAGCGTGACCGTCGGACGCGCGATTCCGAATCGTTGGGTCAATTATGTGGCGGTGGGCGTCTTTATTTTGGGCGCGTTGACCATGGCGGGCATCGCGCCCGGCGTTGTGCTGGCGACGCGGTGGAATCTGCTGCTCGAACTCGAAGCGACCGACGCGCGTTTTTTCTATATGACCGTGCTGGCGACAATGGGCATTTTGATTGGCGCCGTGCGTTTTGTCATGCTGTGGCTTGAACAGCTCGAACCGCAAACGCGTGTGCCAAGCGAGCCGCCGCCCGCGCCGAGCGTCAAAGTGCCCGCGCCGTTGTTGGCACGCCTGCGCCGCCGCGCGGTGGAACAATTGAACGCGCTGGGCAACAAGCTTGCGCAACGTTTTCCCCCCCCCCTCCGGCGCGGCGCGGGCTGGATTGCGAATGAATGGCGCGCGGTGGGCGCCGTGGCGCTGCTGCTCCTGCTCGCGCTCTTTGTGTTGTACTATAGCGCGACCCCGAATTTCTGGTCGCAGCGCGCACTCGAATCTTCACAGCAGTTGTACTTTCTCCGCTAGTACTACTTTGTCATTTTACGGTCGGGCGATTCAAATCGCGGCAACCCAGAGCGAAATCGGCCTCCGCCGATTGAGATTTTTCAGAATTTTGAGCCGTTTCAAGTCTGCATAGGCAGACTTGGCTATGGGTCGCTTCGATTTCTAATCGCCAAGAATTGAACTGCGATGAACTGCATCGCAATTTACAGGATTTTTTTTCATCCTGTTAATTCCGCAAGTCCTGTCAAAAATGCTTTTTTGTAAGCAAAGTGCGTAATGAGTGTGTAAAAGAAAACCCGTCCGCGTTCGGACGGGTCTTGGTCATATCAATTCCGCTTCGCGCAAAATTTCGCGCAGCGCGTTGCGTTCGCTTTCGCCCAGCGGCAAAAGCGGTGGACGCGGCGCGCCGCCGTAATAGCCCACTTCGTCCATCGCCGCTTTCATCCCCGGCACGCCCCACTTTGACGTAATCGCACCGTTCGGTCGAATCATCCGTAACTGCAAATTGCGCGCCTGTTCCATTTTTCCTTCTTGAAAAAAATTGTAAATCGCCACACACTCGCGCGGCGCGATATTGCCTAACGCGGGCACCGCGCCGTTCGCGCCGATGCACAACGCGGGAAAGATTGCGCCGCCCGTTCCGACCAACACGGCAAAATCGAACGGCGCAAAGCGCAGCACCTCGCCCATCTTGAGAAAATTCGCGGAGCTGTCTTTCATGCCCACAATATTTTCGTGCCGCGCCAATTCAATTACCGTTGCCGCATCAATGTCCACGTTCGTATACGCGGGCACGTTGTAAACCAAAATCGGAAGCGGCGACGCATCCGCGACGGTGCGATAATGTTTGAGCAGAGCCGCGCTGTTCATCTGCGGGCGATAGTAATGCGGTGTGACAACGAGCGCGGCGTCCGCGCCCAACTGCGCCGCGCGTTTGGTGAAATCAATCGTCTCGCGTGTGGAATCGGTCCCCGTGCCCGCAATCAACAGGCGGTCTTGCGGAATTGCCGCGCGCGCAATTTCAAGCACGCGCAATTTTTCCTCTTTGGTCAACAACGAATATTCGCCATTGGAACCGAGAATGACAAAGCCGTGCAAACCGGTTTCGACATAGCGCGTGAGATTGGCAGCAAAATGTTCCGCAGAAACATTTCCCTCTGCATCGAACGGTGTAGCCACCGGGGGCAAAACTCCGCGAATTTCTTTCATAAGGCTCCTCAAAAGAGATTGGAATGAGAACCAAAATTGTAACACAGGGTCACTGAATCGTTGCGAGCGCGAGGCGAAGAAAAATCCACGCGAGAAACGGCAGCGTCACCCCGGCGTACAAACGCATCACCGTTTTGAAATTTTGCATCACGGTATAGGTGAAAAATTTCTTGTGCCACTGCGCGACGGCGAACAAAAACGCGGCAAGAAATAGGGCGAGCCCCGCCGCTTCGCCCCACGAAAATTTTGTCGCGGCAACATACACCGCGCCCGCGCCGCCGAGCGCAATCGAACCAAGCGCGAGGTGGAATGAATTTTGTACGCCGAGAAAACGCGCCGACGTAAAATCACCGCGCTGGGCGTCCGCATCGAGTTGATAAATTTGCGTCAGCGGATACATGCCGCCCGTAATGAACGTAGCCGAGAGCGCGGCGAGCATGACCCACCACGCGCCGCCGTCGCCCAAACTGCCGCGCGCAGTTGCCCAGCCCGCGTAAAAGGGCAAGATGCCTTGCCCCAGCATAATCGTCACCAACGCGCCGAGCGGTTTCCCTTTGAGCCGAATGCGCGGGTGCGAATATGCGACCGACATCCAGAACATGAGAAAATAAATCGCGGCGACCCAACCATTCACCGCGAGCGCGAGGACAAACCCGATGAGCTGCCAGCCGAGCGAAAACGCCAAGAGATGTGGAGGCGGTGGGGGGGGGTGCGCCAATCCGCCAACGGGTCCCTCATCGCGGTCATAGTACGAATTGAGCGCGGTGCCGCCCGCGTACAAAAAAAGATGGAACGCCGCATAGGCAATCAGCAACTGCCCATTCAACGTTCCACCCGCGAGCAATGCGCCCCACAAAAAAATAGGCGAGAGCAAAAATTGAAACGGCAGACGCAGGTGCGTCAGGTACGGCTTCATTTTTCTCCGAATCCGATAATGCCCAATCCTTCGATTGCCAATTCCGTGCCGTTGTTTTGAAAACCCGCGCGCGCCAGCGTTTCGGGAAATTTTTGCTCGTCCAAACGTCCGTGCATTTTGCTGTACGGTCGCCACAAAAGCACAGACACCATAAAACGCACATTCGTCCAATGTTTCGCAATCCAATTCGAGGTTTTGCCGTCGCGCGGCTCCATCGAGACCCAACGCCCGCCGCGCCGCAGCACACGATATGCTTGGCGCAAAACACCCGCGCGGTCGCCGACGAGATACAAAAACGAATGCCCTGTCGTCACGTCGAATGTGTTTTCTGCGAAGGGGAGGGCGGTCGCGTCGGCGAGGACGTACGCAATGTTTTGCGTCAAACGCGCGCGGCGCGTTTCGTTTTGGGCGAGACGCAGCATCGTCGGCGCGAGGTCGAGCCCCACAATAAACACGTCGGGACGTACACGCGCCATTTCAATCGCGGTGTTGCCGGGTCCGCAGCCCAAATCCAAGACCCGCGCGCGCGGCGCGTTTTCCGTTCGCGGAAAATGCGCGGTCAGCCGCGCGCACGAGGCGCGCCAAACGTTTTGCGCGTTGAACCAATTGTAAATCGGCGCGCCCAGTTCAAAGAGCCACGGGAAATCGAGGAGCCGCATGTTTAGAATTCGACGCCCGCTTGCGCGAGAATTCCTTTTTGATACGGATGTTTGATTTCGCGCATCTCGGTCACGAGGTCGGCATAGTCAATCAATTCGGGCGGCGCGTCGCGTCCGGTAAAAATGAGATGCAGTTCGGGCGGTTTGTGCGCGCGCAGCCATTCAATCACCTCTTTCACGTCGAGCCAGCCGTAATTCAGCGCGTAGGTAATTTCGTCGAGCGCGATAAGGTCGTACATACCGCTCGCGATTTTTTCTTGCGCGAGTGCCCACGCCTTGCGCGCCTTGTTACCCGATTCGTCCAAATCTTTGGAGGTCCATGTAAAGCCGTCGCCGAGTGCGTACCATTCCAGATTCAATTTGCGCGCCGCTTTGATTTCACCCCAATTCCCCGTCTCCGCTTTGATGAATTGAATCACGCAGACGCGCATGTCGCGTCCCCACGCGCGCAACAGAGTGCCAAACATTGCGGTAGATTTGCCTTTGCCATTCCCCGTATTGACTATCACAATGCCTTGTCGCATGACGGCTGCTCCATCCGGATTGAAACCCAAATCATTTGTCAAAAATCGAATACGCGCGCGTTTTGAGTTCAAGCGGCAGTCCCGCCATCATCCAAAACACTTGGTGCGCGTGCTGCGCGGCGCGCGCATTAACGCGCCCCAACACATCGCGGAAATTTCGTGCGAGCGCGTTGTCGGGCACAATGCCCTGTCCCACTTCATTTGAAATCAGCACGAGGTCAATATCTTGCACGCGCACCCATTCGCACAACAAATCGAGTTGATAAAAGAGACGCTGTTCCAAACCATTTTCATTTGCCAACAATTCATTCGTCACCCACAACGTCAAACAATCCACCACAATCAAACGCGGCATCGTATGCCAAGTGCGCAGCGCTTCCAACACATCGCGCGGCGCTTCGAGCGTTTGCCACGCGGCGGGACGCCGGGCGCGATGTTCGGCAATGCGCGCGCGCATTTCGTCATCCAACGCTTCGGCAGTGGCAATGAACAAAACATTTTCGTGCCCGCGTTGTTCTGCCCATTCTTGGGCGAACGCGGACTTGCCGCTGCGTGCGCCGCCGAGAATCAAAATAGTTCGAGCTTGCATTTTATCTGATAAACACCGCGCCGACCATCAAGACACTCACTTCCACGCTTTCACAAATCATCCCGTACACGTCGCCCGTCAGACCGCCGAGCCGCCCAAGCGCAAACCGCGCGCCAAGTGTGGCAACCAACGCGGCGACCACCCACATCACAACGCCCGTCCACCCCAACGGCAATACGCATACAAAAACGGTGAGCGTCGCCAACGTGATTTCGCGACGCGTCAAACCTTGCGTAAAGAAAACAGCCATGCCCTGCCGCCGCGCAAGCGGAAACGTCGCCGCATACACCAGCGCCCAACGCGCCAACAGCGGCGCAAAAAAAATGGCGAGGGGATGGATTTGCGTGAGCGCGGAAAATTTCAACAGCAAAATCAAAACCAGTCCCGTCGCGCCGAACGCGCCAAGATGCTCATCCCGCAAAATTTCAAGCCGCCGCTCGCGCGATACGGCAGCAAACAGTGCATCGCACGCATCGCCCAAGCCGTCGAGATGCAGTCCGCCGGTGAGCAGCGCCCACAACGCGACGACGAACGCCGCGCATACGAGCGGCGGCAAAATCAAACGCGCAAGATAAAAACTCACCGCGAGCGCAAGTCCCAGCGCCGCGCCGACGAGAGGAAAAAAAGAAAACGCGCGCGCAGAAAAAACGGGTTCGCCGCGAATAGGCAAAATCGTCAGCAGCGCGCACGCCGCGCGCAAATCATTCATTCTCGGCGCAAAGGTTGCTCGCTTAAAACGTGTACTTGGATTTGGCGCGACGCAAGAGCCAAATAAAAAATGGCGCGCCGACCAACGCGGTGATGACGCCGAGCGGAATTTCTTGCGGCGCGAGCGCGAGACGCGCCGTCATATCCGCGAGCGTGAGAAAAATGGCGCCGCACAAAAACGACGCCGGCAGTAACAAGCGATGGTTCGGGCCCAGAACGATGCGCGCAAAATGCGGCACAATCAAACCGACGAATCCGACGAGTCCGCTCAACGCCACTGCCGCGCCCGTCATTAACGCGCCGATGCACAACAAAACAAATTTTTTGCGTTCCACATTGACGCCCAACGCCGCCGCTTGTTCTTCGCCCAACAAAAACGCGTTGAGGTCATTCGAAAACATAAACGCCAGCGCGGTG
Source organism: Chloroflexota bacterium (assembly GCA_029778615.1). Lineage (GTDB taxonomy): Bacteria > Chloroflexota > Anaerolineae > UBA4142 > SHND01 > SHND01. The sequence continues at coordinate 38,729 of JAKOPZ010000174.1, forward strand.
CCGAGCAGTATCAACGGCGTCACCGTCAGCAACATGCCCCAGCCGCTCGCGCTCACGCCGCCGAGCGTCCACAACACGATGCGTTCAAGCGTGCCGCGCGTGAGGAGCATCATGGCGGACATGAACGCGCCGAGCATCGAACTCACCGCGAACCCCGCGAGCAGCAGCGTCGTAATCGGCGTGTACATACCCACGCGCGCGAGACGGTACACAATCAACACCGCCACCAACGCGCCGCAGAATGCCGCAAGCGGTACCAAACCAAAGGTGATGAATCCGAGCGTGAACGGAATTGCAAACGCAATCGTCGCCGCCAGCGCCGCGCCGCCCGACGTGCCGAGCAGATACGGGTCTGCCATCGGATTGCGCAAGAGTCCTTGAAACACAACGCCCGCGCTCGCGAGTCCCGCGCCCACAATCGCCGCGCCGAGCACACGCGGCAATCGAATTTGCCAGATGATAGATTCTGCCGCCGCGCTCCACGTCAAGCCCAAATCGAAACCGAACGCGCGTTTGAAAATAATCGCCACAATCTGCGCGGGTTCGATTCCGACCGTCCCCAGACTCATCGCGAGAATGAGCGTGCTGAGGAGCAAAACGCCGAGCGCGCTCAAAACGAACGCGGGATGTTTCCAGTTTACACGAAACTGCGCGCGCGCGGGCATTTCAATATTGAGCGAGTTTGTTTTTGAAATAATGTGTTGTCGTGCCATACAAATTGGGGCGAGTCCTTTGAGGGCGTTGGCTGCTTTACGTCACGCGTGAGATGAAAAACCTCAAGGGCCTCGCCCCGTACCTCGGCTACGGCGAAAACAGTTCGGGATGAATCAATTTCGCCGCCGCTTCCAAACCATCCACCACACGCGGCCCTGGACGACTCACCAAATTGTCGTCAATCGGAAACACGCGATTGTTTTTTACCGCGTCAATGACATTCCAGCCCGGACGCTTGCCGACCGTTTCCGGTGCAATGCCGTACGCGGCATCGCTCATAATAATAATTTCGGGATTTGACTGGACCACCTGTTCCGCGTTGATTTGTACATACGGCGAATCGGCGCTGCCCGCGATATTTTCGCCGCCCGCGAGCGTGATGAGTTCATTGACGAACGTGCCCGGTCCCGGCGTAAAAGGTTTCGCGGGGTCGGTCGCGTCCAATTCCCAAAACACGCGCGGCTTGGTTTTTGCGCCCGCGAGTTTTGTTTTCAATTCCGCCAGGCGCGCGTCCATGCTGTTGACGACCTGCGTCGCCTGCGCGTCCGCGCCCAATGCTTTGCCGACGAGTTGAATATCCTGTTTCACACTCTCGAAATTCGAATTGACCTTGCCGACGACGAGGATGGGCACGTGCAATTCCTCCAGTTTTTGAATCACGTCGGGCGAAGAAATCGCGGCGACGAGCACAAGGTCAGGTTTGGCGGCGACGATTTGTTCGTAATTTGGATTAAAGCCATCGCTCATCGCGGGGATGCTTTTGACCGAAGCGGGAAAATCGGAAAACTGGTCGCGCCCGACGAGCAAATCACATTTGCCCAACGCGCAAACAATTTCAGTGTTGCTCGGCGCGAGCGAAACGATTCGCTGCGGAATTGCAGCGAGCGAGACCGAACGCCCCGCGCCGTCGGTGAGAGTGATGCCTGCGGCGGGCGCAACGGTTGGCGCGGGCGCGGCGGGTACGGGTGGCGCACCGCACGCGACCATCGCGGCAAGGATTGCCGCGCACAGCAAGACGATATTTAGTTTTTTGATTCGGATGTGCATGTTGCTGCTCCAATCGGAAATGGATTAATCAGACTGCCGATAAAAAAACCTCTTGTCTATTCGACAAGAGGTGGAGAAACAACACGCTGAAACGTAAACCGCTTCATGCTCCCGCCCCCTTTCTCGCGAAGGTTACAAGGACAGGCGCCAAACGAACCCGTTGGAATTTGGCGCGGACGACAGACAGGCGACCTGGCTTGGCAGTGAGAGAGCGGCGTAGTTCGAGAGTGCGAGAACTGAGACTTGTACTCGCACGAACACACGCCCGCACTCTGGCACTCGCGTTACAGTTGCGGGACAGCGCGGGATTTGCACCCAACTTCGCTGTGTGTCGTAAATGGATTGTTAAATGCTGCGCGAACGCAACACGACGATTATAACGGAATTGTCCGAACGCGCAAACGGCGTAACGTCCGCAGGGCAAGGCAACTGCAAAGTCGCGCCAATTGTCATTTCGAGCGGATGCGAGAAATCTCAACCTTTCGTGACAAATGAGATTTCTCACAGAGTTTACCCCGAAGGATTGAGGGGTTCGAAATGACATGCGTAACATCAGATATAATTCAACGCATGGACAATGCAAGTGACATTTTGTGGACTGCCGCGTTTCTGAATGAACGTTTTACCTCTATCGTCTCACCGCTCGGCTGGTCATTCATCGGCGCGCTGTTTGAACAACTCGCGCTGCGCGACCCACTGCGCTTTATGGGCTTTCCCGGCGCGGATACGATTCCCGCGACGCGTTTGTGGCACGGACATCCTTATCTCAACGCCGAAATTTTCGCAATTTTCTACAAACCATTTCCCCACGTGTTTGTGCCGGATGACGCAGTGCGTTATTTTCCAAACGGCGATGTGTCCTTTCGCGAACGTGCGCCCTATCCGCACTCGATGTTTCAACCGCGTTTTTTGTTTGCGCTCGCGTATCACTTGTTGCGCGACCCGCTTGTTACCTCGCCGCTGAATTTCTTGGCATGGTCAAAATTCACGCCTTATCACGACGCGCAAACGCGCGCACTGCACGCGCAGTTGGAACGCGCCACGAACGCGCAGCAGGTCCTCCGCGTCATTAACGCGACGTACGCGCTGGACGCGCAGCTGCTCCACATTCACCGTTGGTCGCTCACCTACGCGGATATCTTTTACAAATTGCTCAAACATTTGTACGGCGACGACGCGCAAATTTTAATGAGCGATGTGCCAAACAAAACGCGCGAGGTGAACGCCGAACTCGCCGCCCTCGCGCGCCTCAAGCCGCCGCTTTCGGCAGAGCTCTTGACGCGTCTTGCCAACGGCGAAGCATTGAAGGCGGACGAACAAAAAACGGCGCGCGCGCTGAAACGCTTTTTGCGGCGGCATGGACACCGCGCCTTTTCGCTCGACATTGCGCAGCCAACCTTTCGCGATGAACCCGCGCAGCTGCTGCCGCTGTTGTCCGATGCCGGCGCGCGGCTTGAAACTGCGCCGCGCGAATTTTCTGCCGCGTCGTTTGCGCGCAACAATCCGCTGGTCGCGCTGGCGCGGCGATACGCGCAGCTGCGCGAAGACCAACGCTATTACTGGCAAAAATCGTTGGCGCTCACGCGGCAGGCATTTCTGATTTTGGGCAGAGATTTGGCGGCGCGGAACTTGATTGACACCGCGCGTGCTATTTTTTATGCCACGCGCCAAGAAATTTCCGCGTACTATGGCATGGCATTGGAACCGCGCGCACTGTCCGAAAGGATTGCGGCGCGTCAGAACGAATGGGCGAATTATGCCGAGCAAGAACGCGCGCAGAATCCCGAC
>JAKOPZ010000175.1 GCA_029778615.1 Chloroflexota bacterium
ACTGGACTATCGCACACCGGCACAAGTGTACTTGAACTGAACGCCGCGCGCGACAGAGCCAGTGCCAGGCTGGGGATGATGTGGACAATCGAACTGCACGCTTGCCCACATCATCCCCAGCCACGACGACGACGGCGGCTATGCCGATCTTTCAAACTAAAGGAAAAAACTACTTTAACTTTGACCCAAATTGTGTCTTGACAAAGGGGTCCACTTTAAGCATTCTACGCCCACACTTAGGTGTGGGCGTTTTCTTTTCTTTGACGCATCTCGCTCCCCGCGCTATAATCTTCGCTTGCAAAAAATTCTTGCATCATCTCAACACAGCACGGAGCATTCCCACATGATTGGCGTACAAGATTTACGCAAAGGCACAACCTTTATTGACGACGACGGCAATTTGTTCGTCGTCACCGATTTTTCACACAACAAGCAGGGACGCGGCAACGCGACCATCAATATCAAAGCGCGCAACTTACGCACTGGCGCGAATGTTCAAAAAAGTTATCAGTCCGGCGGTCGCGTCCAAGATGTGCGGCTCGAAACAAAAAAAGTGCAGTATTCGTACAAAGACGGCGACCACTATGTCTTTATGGACCAAGAGACGTTTGACCAAACAATGCTTTCGGAAGACGCGTTAGGCGAACATGCCAAGTGGCTGAAAGAAGGCGTTGACCTCGAACTGTTGGTATATGAAGACGAACCGCTTGACATCGAACTCCCGACGACGGTGGATTTGATCGTAAAAGAGACCGCGCCGTCGTTCAAAGGCAACACCGCATCCGGCGGGGGCAAACCCGCGACGCTTGAAACGGGCGCGGTTGTCCAAGTTCCTTTTTTCGTCAACAACGGCGACACGGTGCGCGTCAACACCGAATCGGGCGAATATCTCACACGCGTCTAAGGTCCATTATTTCCCTTATTTCCCTCTGTAGGGGCGATTCATGAATCGCCCCTACGCCATTTATGCAATTCTCCCTTTTCACCCCCACCCTCCTCCGCGTCAGCGACCTCACCGCGCATTTGCGCCATGTCGTCGAAGCGGATGACTTGATGTCCGATGTGTGGGTGCAGGGTGAAATCTCGAACGCGAATCGCTATGCGTCGGGACATTTTTATTTTTCGTTAAAAGATGAAAACGCGTCCATGCGGTGTGTGATGTGGAAGGGCCAAGTCGCGCGCTTGCCGCGTTTGCCGCGCGAAGGCGAAGCGGTGAACGCACACGGACACGTTTCCGTGTATGATGCGCGCGGCGAAGTGCAATTGTATGTGGACAAAATGGAACTGCTCGGTGCCGGCGCGTTGTGGCAGGAATTTGAAAAATTAAAAACAAAATTGGCGAACGAAGGATTGTTCGACGACGCGCGTAAACGCCCACTTCCAAAATTTCCAAAACGCATCGGCATCGTCACTTCGCGTTCGGGCGCGGTGATTCAAGACATGCGCCACATTCTCGAACGGCGTTATCCCCTACCGCAGGTGTTTTTGGTCAACACTGCCGTACAGGGCGCGGACGCGCCATCGCAAATTTGCGCGGCATTGAAACTCGTTCAAAAAATTCCCAATCTCGATGTCGTCATTCTCGCGCGCGGCGGCGGCTCGATTGAAGATTTGTGGGCATTCAACGACGAACGCGTCGCGCACGCGATTTGTGATAGCCCCGTGCCGGTTGTCTGCGGCGTCGGACACGAAACGGATTTCACCATCGCCGATTTTTGCGCGGACTTGCGCGCGCCGACGCCGACCGCTGCCGCGCAATTTTGCACGCCCGACCAAAATGAATTGCGCGCGAACCTCTTGTTGTTTGAACAACGCTTGCAGCGCGCAATGCGCGAACAAGTTGTGGATGCGCGCCGTCGTTTGATTCACGATGTTAATGCCCTGCACCGCGCGTCACCGCACGCGCAAATTGCAAATCGCAAACAGCGTTTGGATGACTTGATTCGTGTTGCCACGCTGCATCTCCAGCAGCGCGTTACAAGACAGCGCGTGGAATTGGCGAGCGCGACGCGACAATTGAATACGCTCAATCCTTTTGCCACGCTCGAACGCGGTTACGCGATTGTGCGAAAAGAAAAAAATATCATTACCGACGCGGCGCAAGTTTCTGCCAATGACGTTGTAAATGTGCGTGTGCGTGAAGGCGAATTCATCGCGCGCGTCGAACAATCTCCAGTCTCCAATCTCTAGTCTCTCCTTATGCCCAAGAAAACTCAAGACCCTTCGTTTGAACAACTGTATAGCGAACTCGAAGCGACGATTGAAAAATTGGAAGAGGGCAATTTGCCGCTGGACGACGCGCTCGCGCTGTACGAACGCGGGACCGCATTGGCAAAACAATGCAGCGCGATGCTCGACCGCGCGGAATTACGAATTCAAGAACTCGCGCCGAACGCCACGTCCTTCGCGGATGAAAATGGTGAATTGCAGATGCTGGATGATGATGAGGAGGACTAGGTCCTCAGCCCTCATCCCTCATCACTTATTGCTTGTGTATGTCTGAATTGTTTGCCAACCGCGTCCTGCAAGCATCCATTCTCGCGTGGGCATCGGCGCAAATTTTAAAATTTTTCATTGACCTGTTGTGGCGGCGCAAAATCAATTTTCGTGCGCTGACGACGATGGGCGGAATGCCATCCTCGCATTCGGCAGCCGTCAGCTCGTTGGCAACGGGCATTGCGTTGATGGACGGCATGGACTCGACCATTTTCGCGCTCGCGTTGTGGTTCGCCGCCGTGACCATGTACGATGCCGCCGGTATCCGCCGCGCCGCGATGATGCAGGCGCGTATTTTGAATCAGATTATTCAAGAGCTGTTTGAAGGGCATCCGATTTCGGATACGAAATTACGCGAATTGTTGGGACACACGCCGATTGAAGTAATTGTCGGGATGCTGCTCGGAATTGTGATTGCGTATTATTGGATGACGAGGTAATGCACGATGAACAATGCACGATGCACGATACTCAATGCACGATAC
>JAKOPZ010000176.1 GCA_029778615.1 Chloroflexota bacterium
ATCGTTGCGCGTGAGGAGGTTGCCGATGGGATTGTAGGTCCACGAGTGCGAATAGACGTTCGGGATGCTGGCGCTGCGCAGGCGATTCAGGTCGTCATAGGTGAACGTCGCCACTTCGCTTCGCACCGTGTCCGTAATCGTGGTGACGTTGCCGACCTTATCATAGCCGTAACTCAAGTTTTGGATGCCGCCGCTCGTGACCAGCGAGGTCAAGCGATTGTTGCGTGCGTCATAGCCATAGGTCGTCGTTGTGCCGCTCTGGAACGTGAGATTCGTGATTTGGTCGGAGGCGTTGTAAGCCGCGCTCGTGATGTAACCGTTCGTCCCGCTCAAACTCTGCGGCAGGTTTTGCGCGTTGTAACTCGTGCTGACGACTTCGCCGTCGGGATATTTCAGCGTCAAGACTTGACCCAAGGTGTTGTAGGTGTATTCGGTCACATACGAATTCGCGGGTGCGCCCGTAATCGTTTTGTTTTCTTTCAAGACGCGCCCCAGCAGGTCATATTGCCAACTCGTGCTGCCGCTCGCATCGCTCATGCTGGTGCGAAAACCTTTTTGCGTTTGTCCCAAAGCGTTCGTGCCTTGGTCATACGCATACGTGACAACATAATTGTTCGGGTCAGGAGTTGGACAACTCGTCGCATTCGTCTGGTAATTTTTTCCTTTCAAGCGATTCAGCGCGTCATAATAAAAACAGGTGCGCTGACCTTGGGCGTCGGTCTGCTCAATGAGATTGTCGTCCACGTCATAGCGATAACGCCATCCGCCCATGTCAGGGTCTTGCATCGCGGTCTTGCGTCCGAGCCAATCGTAGGTCAGCGTCGTCACATTGTTCGCGCTGTCGGTGACTTGACGAGGCGGTCGAGTTCGTCATACGTGTATTTGGTCAAGTAACTTGCGCCGCCGAGCCATTCGATGACTTGGTCGGTGCGTCCGAACGCGTCGGTGCGGCTTTCGGTGAGGACATTGTTTTGGTTCGTGACGCGGGTGAACCAGTGGTCATAGACGGTGGTGATTTTGGTATTGTCGGGAAACTTGACCTTGTCGCGCGCGTCTTGGGCGTTAACGCGCGGTCTGCGAAAATCATCGTAGCGATACTCGCGAGATGCGCGCTTGCCACCTATAAACATGGGGTCGAAGATGGCAAGCGCGCTCAACCGCGCGGTGAGCAAAATCAAAAATCATGCGCGACGAGTAAGCAGTATTTATGGAGCAACCGTAAATTTCCAGAACGGCGTCCACGCGCTGCAACCTTGCGCGTTGCATGAGCGTACATGCCAGACATATTTACCGGCGCCCATTTTCGGTGCTTGAAGTTTCGACGGGGCGGCAGCCCGTGTGGCAAAGAGTTTACCGGTGGGCGAATTTTTGTAGATTTCGATTTCATAGTGCGCGACCCACGCCGAGTCTGTCCAGTCGAGCAGAGGTCGAGTCGTAGTCACAACGCTTTTGTTTTTTGGCGCCTTGAGTTTTGGCGTCGTGGTTGAACCGGAGGCGGGATACTCGTATGCGCCGATGTCGCACAAGTTGCTTCCATTCCCATCGCCATCCTGCGGACGCTCAATACCACGCTGGTCGGTCTTTGGACAACCTTTGTTGGTGCCGGCATCTATCGCGGGGCTTGCCACGAGCAAGGCATGTGTAAATGTATTGCCGCCGTTATCTTGAAGAGGACCGATGAGCGGATTGGTGTTTGGGTGGTCGTTCGCGGCAGTGAGATTGCAGGATGTGTCGTCGCTCAAATTGTTGCCTTGTGAAGTGATGCTGCCGAAACAATTGGCGCTGCTGACGGGCGCGCTGACGATGGTGTTTTTCAGTTTGACCTGCGCTTTCGCCGTTTTGTGATAAATATTTGCGCCTTGAGCGGCTTGATTATTCGCAAGCGTGACGTTCGTTATTTGTACCGTCGCGGTATTGTCCACATAAATTCCGCCGCCCAGTGGCGCATAATTTCCACTTATCGTCACATCTTGGAGCTCCGAGTTCCCATAGAGTAGGATTCCGCCGCCCGTGCCATCTTCCAAATTGAGTGCATTGCTGTAGACCGCGCCGCCAATAAATTTCAGTTTGCTTGCTGCGATCCCTGCCCCTCCACCAGCAGGCGAATCGTCAAAGCGATTTTCACTGACCGTTACGTTATACAATTCTGCGTTCGCGCCCCCGGTAACATCAAGCCCATTTCCATACGCAGAATGATTACGACTGATGAGCGTGTCGCTAATCACAATCGGAATTTGTGCTTGTACTCCGGAACCATTTTCGGTGATTGTGCTAGACCGAATTGTCATCGCCCCTGTGGGCGTACCGGGCGGAACGGCAATAATGGCAGCGCCATTACGGGTAATTGACGCATTGCTGATTTGCATGCCTTGGAGCGAACTATCTCGAATGGCTTCTTTTGCATTGTCGTTCAACGTCGTACCCTCAATGCTTGCAATACCCGCGTTTTCCACCGCCGCCCAGAGTTGGCTGTACTCTACAGTGCCGCCTTGCAAATGCAATGTCGCCGGCTGGTCATTGTAAATCGCCGCACCGTTGTACGCGCGATTGTGTGAAAACAGCGTGTCGGTAAGAATAGCGGTCGCTCCATAATAATTCAACAGCCCACCGCCCATGTCCGCGCTATTGCCGCTGATGATGCTGGAGGAGGCAATGAGGGTTTGGTATTGGTTGTAGATTCCTCCGCCATTGTTGGCTTGGTTAGCAATTATGCTACTGTTCACCAAATACAAGGTTGAAAAATTGGAAATTCCGCCGCCAAAATCCTCGGAAAGATTGTTCGAGACAGTTACGTGATCGAGAGTGAGCGTAGCACTGCTGCGAATCCCGCCTCCGCCATCAAAGTCGTGCAGCCCATGCGCAAACGACCCGTTCTGTATCGCCAGTTGTGAAAGGGTCGTTTGGGCAAAGATATCGAAGACGCGGTCTGCGGCATTGCCGTCAATGAATGTGTTTGCCGCTCCCGCGCCGTTGATGCTGACGGGGGACGTAATATCCAAGTCACCTGTCTGCGCATCATTTTCATCCGCGCCTGTCAGCGTCAGCGTATAAATCCCTGCGGGCACAATAATCGTGTCCGCGCCATTTCCCGCAGGACACGCGTCTACGGCGGTGTCGGTATTGGCGGCGATGACGGCTTCGCGGAGAGAACAATCACCGTCATTGTTTAATTCGTCATTCGTTGTGTTGACGGTGATGGTTGTGTTTGTCGGTGCAGCATAGATGCGCTGGCTGCTCAAATAAAACCAACTGCTCAAGAGAATGAGTGTGAGCAATGCAATCGAAAAAGATTTAGACATGGTATGCCTCCATAAAAAAAGTTCTGTGCGTATTTCACGCACAGTCAAGTGATGTTATTTGACGAAAAACAGCACAAACGCGCCAAACACGCCGCAGATGCTGGCGAGTATTCCGCAAACGATTGGCACGACCGTTACGACGACGATGCAAAGGACCAGCCACTTGATCCAACGTTGAACGTTGGCTTGCATTTCGGGCGACAGCGTCGGCGCGACCGAAAGGGTTTCCATCGGCGGCGCGTTCGACATTTGCGCTCCCGGCATCACAAAACGCGTGCCGCAATGGTCGCATCGAATCACATTCCCAAAGGCAGGAAGCGTACAGGGCGCGCCGCAGTTTGGACAAGAGAGTTCGTGTGTGGCAAGTAAGAGAGTGTTTCATAAATCGCTAAAAGTCGAGTAAGCTTGGGGAATGACCAAATTCACCCAAACCTACCCGACCGACTTGAAGTATAGCGAATGGTTGCTGATTGAACAATTCTTTCCGCCGAATGTGCGCGGACGCCCGCGCAAGTGGGAAATGTGGCTGATTGTGAATGCCATTCTGTATGTTGTGCGCACAGGG
>JAKOPZ010000177.1 GCA_029778615.1 Chloroflexota bacterium
CGGCGGGAGTGGAACGCGCGGCGGGAGTGGAACGCGCGGCGGGAGTGGAACGCGCGGCGGGAGTGGAACGCGCGGCGGGAGTGGAACGCTGCGGTGAGCGTTCCGTACTGGGCGCGGCAGTGGGGGGGGGTGAAGCGGGCGCGCTCGCGGCTTGTAAATTGAATCCGCAGTTGTTGCAGAACTTGGCGCCGGCGGGATTTACGGTGTTGCAATTGGGACACGCGCGTTGTTGCGGCTGCCCGCAATTGGAACAAAATTTCGCGCCCGGCGGATTTTCAAAATCACAATTCCAGCATTTCATTGATGCCTCCGATGCGAGTATCAGGTAAAAGGTAGGAAGGAATAGGCATTGCCTTACTCCCTGCTACCTGCTACTCCAATTATGGACATACTTGAAAATTCACCCACAAATCAGAACCATTGGTACGTTTGAACGGAACGCGCACGCCTTGGTCATTTTCAAAAACGACCCGCGCGCGCAAAGGCACGCACGGACCCCCACCTGCCACTTTAAAGCTGCTGCCCGTGCCGCGTTCGTTCGTGCCGACAGGAATGTTGCGCTCTGCCGCATCCGCCTGTCCGTACGGATTTTTCTTGTTTGTATCTTGCTCCCAAATTTCGACGAGCCATTTGTAATTTTGCGGTTTGCCTGTCGTGTTGACGAACGTGACGAAAAATGTCAGCGGGTCGCCGCGCTTGGGTGTGCGCGGGGTAAAGCGCAAACTGCTGACGTACAGACCGGGCTTGACGGCGACAGTTGGATTCACCAAAACGGGCGTGGGGGTTGCGGCGAGTTGGGTCACCGGCGCGATGTGAAAATTGTCAAAGCCCACTTTTGTGTTGGCGGCGCTGTTGTTCAAGAAAAAGCCGGGACTGCCTTGATTCAATGCCGTATCGGTGATTGTCCCCACCGCTTCTCCGTTCAAATAAAAATTGAGTTGGCTGCCCTGCGCGAGGATTCGAAAGTGGTTCACTGCCGTCCCCGTTTTCACCAGCGGCGACGCGGTGTACGGAATCAAATCCACATAATTGTCATTGGCAAACAAAAAGACCGAATACTTGCCGCTGCCCGTCACGGTGAAACCGTAAAACTTCCAAGGGTTGTCTTGGGCGCGCACCACCAACCCGTACTCGTAATTGCCACTGCCCGAAATGAAATGCCCATCCGCCTCATATATGCCATCACTGTATTCATCCGCGTACACGCTCCAGCGCGAGACATTCGTTTTGTGAAGCATCGTGTACTCGCCGTTCTCACATTTATAATCGCGCGTTTCATTCGCGCCTTCAAACAACGCGCACGCGCCCGCAAAGTCATCTACGAATTCGCGGTGCGTATCCTGAACAAGCGTGGGCGTTGCGTTCGCGGCGGAAGTAGCGTCCGCGACGGGAGTAGTGTTCGCGGCGGGAGAAGCGGTGGGTGTCGGCGGCGTAAAGGTTGAAATGGTGAATTGGTCAAAACTCACTTCCGCGTTCGGTTCCGCGTTATAGAAAAAGAGCCCGGCTACGCCGCTCGCGTACGATGCATCGGAAGCGTGATTCAAATATTCGCCGTTCAAATAAAAATCGAATTCACTGCCGCGCAGGACCACTTGAAAAAAATTGTCGCCATTCACATGCACGGCGGACGATTCGGTGTACGGAATCAAATCGGTATAGGCATCGTTTTTGTAGATCGAGACGTTGTACTTGCCGTCATTCGTCACGGTAAAAACATAATACGCGGTGCCGTCCGTATTTGCGCGAAAGACAATGCCATATTCGTACTTGCCTGCGCCCTTGGTCAAATATCCGTTCGCTTCAATCACCGCATCGGTGTACACTGTGTCATAGTACGTATAACGCGTCGTCGCCTGTTTATTAAGCATAAAATATTCGCCAAAATCGCAACCGTACTGCCGCGTCTCGTTATCGCCTTGAAACAGCGGACATTCATCCGCAAAAAAATCGGCATCGAATGCGGTGTACATCGGCGGCAAGTTGGGCGTCGGCAGTGGCGTCGTTAGCGCGGACGTTTCACGCGGTGTCGGCGTCGCGCGGAGGTTGTCTGTGGGTTCAAAGGTGGCGAGCGGCGCTTCGGTTTCCGCTGGCGTTTGTGTCGCGAGCGTTGGTGTGGCTGTCGAAAGCAATGCGACATTGGTCGAGGTCGCTGTGGCAGCTAAACCGAGCGGAAGCGGCGGCAAACCTCTGACAAACAACACGGTCCCTACTCCAACCAGACACAAACACAAGAGCGCCAGCACACCAAGCACGCTAAATAGAATCAAATTGCGCGAGCGCGCTGCCGTGTCGGATGTTTGCGCAAGCTTTTCCGTATTCACTGCCGGAGGGGGATACGTGGCGGGATTGGCGGGCACCCACGCATCTTGCGCCTTGACCAGCCACGCGCCATTGTCCGCGTCCATGCGCCACGCGCGTCCAAATTCGTCACGAACATTCAATTTTTCGAGCGCCGCGTCGAATTGCGCGCGGGTGATGCGATTGGCAGCGAATTGTCCTTTGAGCAAAAAGAATTCGCGTTCGGCTTGTTGAAACGGTTTCTGGTTCATGACACCATCAGTAATCCCATGTGACGCGCAACATTTTCAATGTAGGCGTTCCGTGTGGCGTCATCCAAAAATAGATTCGCGATTTCGTCAACCATCGCCTGCGCCTGCGCGCGTTGTTCGTTCGCTTCGCTCACGCGTCCCAGCGCGTCCAAACTCTTTGCCGCGCGGACGCGCGCTTCCAGAATTGTGGGACGCAGCTGCATCGGCGCTGCGCGCGTTTCTGCATCAGAGAATAATTCCAGCGCGCGTTCGCAATTGCCGCGCGCCATTTCCAAATTCCCCAGAGCGAGCGCCACGAGCGGTTGATACGGCAGCATTGCGGCTTGGTCAACCATGGTGCGCGCTTGTTCGAGCAAGTCTTGCGCCGTTTCAAACTCACCGCGCGTTTGCGCCAGGTGCGCCAAGCCGAGCAAACTGCGCGGTTTCATTATGAGGCGAAAGAACGATGGATAGTCGAGCGCGCCTGTGAATAGTTTTTCCGCGAGGGCGACATCGCCTTGCTTGAGCGCCGCCCAGCCGATGTCTGCCCATGCCGCGCCGTTCACCATCCCCGCAATCGGATTGTTTGTGAGCTCAAGTGCATGGTCCCGATATTGTAGCCCCTTCTCGTTATCCATTCCAGTATCGAGCAACATGCTGCCAAGCGACGCTTCGGACATGGTTACGAGGAAGGGCATGAACCCGACGAACGGTTCGCCTGCGCGCAGTGCCGTTTGGAAAGCGTTTGCAGCCGCGCTGTATTCGCCGCGCTGCGAATACATCCATCCCGCGCCCCACAAGCCAAAGACGACCATAAGCGACAAGCCGATTTTCTCCCCCACTTGCGCGGCTTCTTCGCCTGCCTCAATCGCCGCGCCCAAATCCCCGCGCCGCCATTTCAAAAGCACCTCTGTTGTTTTGATGTCACTATAGAATTCGCGGTTGTCCATTTCGCGCGCCATCGCCAAGCCTTCCGCTGCGACCTTTTCCGCCTCGTCAAAGCGAAGCATGAATGTATAGGTGCTGGCAAGATGCGCGAGTCCCCACAAAATTTGTTCTTTGACGTTGAGGTCTTGCCCCACCTTTACCGCGTCGCTCATATAGTGCATCGCGGTATCAAAGTCCGCCGTGCCGAGACTGATTTGACAGCGAATGACAAACATTTCGCCGAGACCGACCTTATCCTGGTATTCGCGCGCGAGTTCTTCGGCTTGCAGCAGCAATGGCTCGGCTTGTTCAATCTGTCCCATGCGGAGCGAAAGGATATTGGCTTGTTTGTTCAACGCGGAAATCTGCATCAACACATCACCGTGCGCTTTGCCCACCTCTAACATTTCTTGAAAGACTTGGACGGCGCGCGGCAGTTCGACAGTGAACGATAACGCGTTGCCCAACCCTTCGTACGCGCGGCGCAAGGCGGCAATATCATCCAATTGTTTTGCAATTTCGCGCGCGCGTTCGTAATACGCCATCGCTTCGGTTGTCGCGTATGCGCGCGCCGCGCGGTCGGCGGCTTGCAGCAAGTACGGCAACGCGCGTTCGTTCTCTTGCGCGTCGAGCCAATGCCGCGCAATGTCGTTCACGCGTTCCTGTTCGTGTTCCACCAGGTATGCGGCGGCGCGTTTGTGCAGCGCGCGGCGTTTCGCCAACAGCATGGAATTGTACGCGGTCTCTTGCGTGAGCGTGTGTTTGAATAAATAGGAACGCTGTGGCAAGCGTTCCTTACGCCGCACCAGTTCGCGCGCTTGCAGTGTGTCGAGCGAAGGTTCGAGCGTCGTCGGCGAATCGTACAAGTCGGTCAGCGGCATGTATTCAAATTCGCGTCCGAGCACCGATGCGGTTTGCGCGGTGCGTTTCGCTTCTTCGTCCAAACGGTCCAAGCGCGCGGTGATGACGCCCGCGAGTGTGTCGGGAATGGTGATATTGGAAATTTCGCGCGTGGCGCGCCAATGTTCGCCGTCGCGCACAACCAATTTTTGGTCGAGCAGCGAGCGAATCACTTCTTCAACATAAAACGGATTGCCCTCGGCTTTGTGCAGAATCAATGCGCGCACGCTTTCGGGCAAGTCTTCGATTTCCAAAAGATTCGCGACGAGTTCGCGCGACGCGGATTCGTCGAGAGGTTGGAGTTCGATGGTCGTCGGGACTGGAGACTGGAGATTAGAAAGAGATTCGTAGAATGCCCAGGATGGGTCGGTCTTGTTTGGGCGAAGTAAAAAGAGAAACATCAATGGCGCGTTTGCAGTCATGGGCAGCAACGCGCTCAACATTTCGAGCGATGTCGCATCCGCCCAATGCAAATCTTCAAACACGAGCACCGTCGGCTGCTGCGCGGCGAGCGCGCCAATGACCTGCGCCGTCGCCTGCATGATGCGTCCGCGCAAAAACGGCGGCATGAGATAGCGCACGCGTTCCAAATCTTCGCCCGTGAGTTCGATG
Organism: Chloroflexota bacterium; assembly: GCA_029778615.1. Lineage (GTDB taxonomy): Bacteria > Chloroflexota > Anaerolineae > UBA4142 > SHND01 > SHND01. The sequence continues at coordinate 4,968 of JAKOPZ010000177.1, forward strand.
CCCATCAAGGTCGCGACGAATGGCACGAGCTCTTCGGCTTGCGCGCCGACAAGCTCATTCAATTTCGTTTTGATTTTTTCGTACGCGTCCGCATCGGCAGCGTCGGCGTGAATGCCAAAAATCTGATTGAATAAACTCACGAACGGCGCGTAAGGAGTTTGCGTTTCGTACGAGAGCGAACGACCTTCGAACCATTGGAGACTGGAGACTGGAGATTGGAGTCTCAAGTCTCTCGTCTCTCGTCTCGAATTTCGCAATTCCGCGACGAGACGCGATTTACCCAAACCTGCCTCGCCGATGACCGAAACAATTTGTCCGCGTCCATTCATCGCGTCGTCCACGCGCTGTTGCAAAAGATTCAATTCGTTTGCGCGTCCGACGAGCGGCGACGAGAGCCCGACGATGCCGCGCGTGGATTCGCGTTCGGCTTTGACGCCGACGACGCGATACGCGTTGACGGGTTCGGCTTTGCCTTTGACAGAGAGCGCGCCGAGCGATTCCAATTCAATCGCGTGGCGTACCAAACGCGCGGTGTTTTCGGCAATGACGATGGTGCCGGGTTCCGCGTTTTGTTCCATCCGCGACGCGAGATTGATGGCATCGCCCATCGCGGTGTATTCGACGCGCAAATCGCTGCCGACTTCGCCGACGACGACGAGTCCCGTGTTGATGCCGACGCGCACGGCGAAATTTTCGATGCCGTGCGTGCGTTTCAATTCCTGCGCGTACTGCGCGATTTTTTCTTGCATCGCGAGCGCGGCGAGACACGCGCGTTCGGGGTCGTCTTCATGCGCGATGGGTGCGCCGAAAAACGCGAGAATCGCATCGCCCATCAAACGCGCGAGGGTGCCTTCGTAGCGATACACGGGTTCAATTAAATAATCGAACGCGCCGTTCATGACTTCGAGAATTTCTTCGGGGTCGCGTTCTTCGCCGAGCGCGGTGGAACCTTTGACATCGCAAAACAAAATCGTGACGATGCGGCGTTCGCCTTCGATGCGTCCCGTGCGCGATTGTAAAAGGCGGGCGGCAAATTCTTTGGGCACCAATTTCTCAAGGCGCGTGAGGTCGGGGGACTGGGGACTGGAGACTGGGGACTGGGCACTGGAGACTGGAGATTGATTACTCGCCACCGTCTTTTGTGTGTTGTCTGTTGTCTGGAGTTTGAATCCGCAGTTTTCGCAAAATTTGGCAGTCGCTGTATTTGGATGTTGGCAGTTGGGGCAAAGCATAGAGTCCTCCGCACAGAAATGGTCTAATTTTACTCTATCACGTTCCGAGAGGTATTCCAGACCAAAAGTTGTTCAATTGTTGTTCAGTCGCGGAGTAGTGGCGTTTGGAGAAAAAAACAAGACGCGATGATGTGGCTATTCTAGACGAAATAAGGGGATGGTCAAGGGGCTTGGACGCGCGAAATTTTTTGTTTCCGCGTCTTGTTTTATCTCGCATCGCAAGGTATCGGATTGGCGTAACGCTTTTCGTAACGAACGCGTTGCGGTCAATTGATACTCTCGAGCCATCGTATCTCTACTCAATCCCCACCAAAAGGAGACTCTCTGCAATGTACGGTGTCGTTACCTATCTGCACGTTTTCGGCGTGTTTGTGTTTTTGCTCGCGCACGGCGCGTCCTTTGCCGTCGCGTTCAAACTGCGGCGCGAACGCAACTTGGAACGCGTGCGCGCGCTGTTGGAACTCTCTACCGAAATGTTCGGCGTCATGTATGGCTCGCTGCTGGCGATTTTGGTCTTGGGCATCGTCGCGGGATTTATGGGCAGTTGGTGGGGGCACGGTTGGATTTGGGCATCCATCGTGCTGCTCGTTTTGCTTGTGGTGTTGATGGGCGCGCGCGGCTCGAGCTATTACGGCACGCTCCGCCAGGCAGTCGGAATGCCGTACATGGAGGGATTCAAAATTGTGCCCGGCGTCGCGCCAAAAAGCGAACAGGAAATTGACGCGCTGTTGAATTCATCCCGCGCATTTGAAATCACCGCGATTGGCGTCATCGGACTCGCCGCGCTGTTGTGGTTGATGATGTTCAAACCGTTTTGAGCCATTTCAAAAGCGATTAGAAATCGCGGCAACCCATAGCCAAGTCTGCCGTCGCAGACTGCCACATCGCAACATCCGCAGGGACGTTGCGCGGAAGGAGTGCCCCGAACAAGGTTCGCAACGAATTACCATTCGCCCGCAAGGTGACGAACTGCATCCCTTGTCATTTAATGTTATGATGCAAGCATAGGATGCACGCAAACGTACTTGCAAGGAGGAGGAGACTTTTCGTATGGTTGTAAATTTCATCGTACTCGTCATTCTCGCCGCTCTGGCGATTCTGTTTGGCTGGCTCACGCTGCGCGCGGTGCGCGCAAGGTCAACGGTAGTGAAAATCGTCGGCGGCATTCTGGGCGTGGTTGCAACGCTCATTTTCGCCGCCGCGAGTTTGATTTTTGCCAAAGGGATGTACGATTTGCTTCGTCCGTACCCCGTCGCCGCCATCAACGTCAGCATCGAAAGAACGCCCGAACAAATCGCGCGCGGCGAACATCTCGCGGGTCTGTTGTGCGCGTCGTGTCATACGCTCAATGGTGAACTGCCGTTGACGGGCGGAAAAAATTTGAGTGAAGATTCGGGTTTGCCGCTCGGCGATGTGTATCCACCCAACATCACGCCGGGAGGAAAAATTAAAGACCTGACGGATGCAGATATTTTTCGCATCCTGCGTTCGGGTGTGGAACCGAGCGGACGCCTGACCGCGATGGGATTCTTTCCCGTGCGTACGTTGAGCGATGACGACGCGAAAGCGGTGATTGCGTATTTGCGACAAGCGCCCGCCATAGAAGGCACACGTCCGCCCTTGAGCGCGTCGCCGATTCTCGTCGCGTTTGTGGGTTTGGGCTTTATCACCGCGCCCGGCGCAGAGCAGCCCATTCAAGCCGTGACCGCACCGCCCAAAGCCGTGACCAAAGAGTATGGCGAATACATCGCGAACTTTGCCGATTGTCGCGGTTGTCATGGTGAAAAATTGGACGGCAACGCGCCGCCGCCCGCGCCGCCCGGCGCATCCAATCTCACCGTCATTGTCCCCAAGTGGTCCAAGGACGATTTCTTCAAGACGATGCGAACCGGTGTTGACCCATCGGGACATCAAGTCCAGCCGCCAATGCCATGGAAGACAATTGGCAAACTGGACGATGTGGAATTGGAAGCGCTGTACACGTATTTGCACGGACTCGAACCCATTCTGGCAAATAAATAACTCATGTTACGCAGAATTGTCATTTCGAGCGGTCTTGCGAGAAATCTCGGTGGAAAAAACTGAGATTTCTCACAGAGGTTATCCCGAAGGATTGAGGGGTTCGAAATGACATGCGTAAGGTGAATAAATAACAAGTAAAACTCCAAGGAGAATTTTCTTGGAGTTTTACTTGTTGCAATGGATGCAATCCCCGTAACGATTTCGGTAACGACGCCGTTGCGTTCGGCGTGTATTCTGCTAGCACACGAATATCATCTCGATGAAAGTTGCCCATTCGCCATCCGTCGCGCTCTTCGTCAAATGAAAATGGGCAACGGTATGACAAATTTCAAATTTGCCATACATTTTCAAGAGAGAGAGTTGTTCATTAGCCGTTGGCTCACCCACGACGAATGAAAATGGTGAGCGCATAGAACGAATCAATTCGTTACTACGGTTCATTTTCAAGAGAGTTGTTCATTAGCCGTTGGCTCACCTGCAGCCAATGAAAATGGGCGCCGCGTCGTAACAGCGCGTCGTAACAGCTCGTAGTAACGTGCGATGAACGACATCGCCTCAATCGTTTCCCCGGGCGGACGAATGAATTCGTCACTACAAAACATTTTCAAGGGAGTTTACCAATGATTGAAACTGCTTTGCGCGCGAGTGGACTGGCGCTCATTTTGGGAGCGACGCTTTTGGGAATTGCAATTGTTACAATCTCACTCCATCCCGTGATGGATACACCACTCTCGCCGGGTGCGAGCCTTCTTTTACTACTTTCGGCAATGCTCCTATTGCTGTCGCTGCCGGCAATGTACCTGAAGCAAGCAAATGCTGCTGGATGGCTTGGGCTCACGGGGTTTGTGCTTTTGCAAATCGGCGTTCTCTTGTTGGTGGTCATCGCCGCCACTCCGCTCCTTTATCCCTCATTCAATCAACCTCCGGGTGAAAATATCATCTTGTTCCTTTTGGGAATTTCGCTTACCCTTGGACTGCTTCTGACGGGCGTTGCGATGCTTCAAGCGGAAGTCTTTCCACGATGGGCGGGCATCCTTCTGCTCGCCGCGATGGCGGGATTCTTTTTCGATTTCTTTATCGCCGAATTTCTCCCTCCGCAAGCAGGTCAACTTGGTTCCGCCCTGTTCGGTATCCTCTTGGCAATCGCACTTGTCTGGACGGGGCTCAGTATGTGGACTGCTCCGGTGCAAGCCGGGACCTGACACAGAAAGAGTTGAGGGAGAACGGCAAGAGCCGCAAAACGATGGAAACAATCGGCTTTATCGGTTTGGGTCTCATGGGCAAACCGATGGCGGAACATTTATTGCGCGCGCAATATGCGCTCGTCGTACACAATCGCAGTCGCGCGGCGGTGGACGAATTGGTCGCGCGCGGCGCGCATGCGGCAAATTCGCCGCGCGAAATCGCGGAACAGTGCGTTGTAATTTTTACAATGCTGCCGAATCCCGAAACGGTGGTGCAGGTCATAAACGAAATTTTAGAAAACGCGCACGCGGAAACGATTGTGGTGGATTGCAGCACAAGTCATCCGCGCCTCGCGCGCGAATTGGCGGAACGCGGCGCACAACGCGGAATTTTCGTCCTCGACGCGCCCGTTTCGGGCGGACAGGTCGGCGCGCAGCAAGCAACGCTTTCCATCATGGTCGGCGGCGACGAAAACGCGTTCGCACGCGTGTTGCCGCTTTTGCAGCTTCTCGGAAAAACTATCGCGCGCGTTGGCGACGCGGGCGCGGGACAAATTGTCAAAGCCGCGAATCAAATCATCGTCGGTTTGACGATTGAAGCGGTGGCGGAGGCATTGAACTTTGTAGCACGCGCGGGCGTGGATGCGGCGCAAGCGCGCGCGGTGATGCTGGGCGGATTCGCGTCGAGCCGCATTTTGGAATTGCACGGACAGCGGATGCTCGAAAAAAATTTTGCGCCGGGCGGACGTGCGGAAACGCATCTGAAGGATTTGAACATTGCGCTCGATGTCGCGCAAACAAACGGCGCGCGTTTGCCGAACACCGAACGCGTAGCCGAGATGTTTCAAGAATTGATTACGCGCGGTTTTGGGAGACAAGACCACGCGGCGTTGTGGCGCGTTGTGGCAGGAGAGTGGTAGATGTGAAAAGTAGCAACGATTTCAATCGTTCTATGCGAAAGGAGAAGTGGAACGATTGAAATCGTTACTACCGATACTACGCCGGGCGCATCCGTAAAGTGAGTTATAACTCACCTTACGCAGTAGCTGTCATTTCGAGCCGTTCTTGCGAGAAATCTCAGTGGAAAACCGAGATTTCTCACCGAGTTTACCCCGAAGGATTGAGGGGTTCGAAATGACATGCATAACATCAGTTATAATATGCGCGTTGTAAACGGAGGTGAATCATGTTGCAAACTCTGAGTCGCGTTGAAGTCGCCGAGCGCATGACCGCGCGCGAATTTTTTCGTCACGCGCCCGAAGACCGCAAAGCGGAATTGATTGATGGAGTAATGATTATGCCTTCCTCGCCTTCTGATAAACATGAACGACTCCAAATTTTTTTGCTCCGCTTGATTGGCGAATTTGTCGAACAACATGATTTGGGACAAGTGCAGGGTTCGCGGACTGCGGTCGAATTGGCGGAGAATCAAGCGCCAGAACCCGACCTGTTGTTTGTGGCAAAAGACCGCGCACACATTATTACGAATGAAGGCATATTCGGCGCGCCCGATTTGGTGATTGAAGTGTTGTCCGCGTCCACCGCGTCGTATGACCGGGGACCCAAATTTCGCGCATACGAACGCGCGGGTGTGCATGAGCTGTGGTTGATTGACCCGTATGGACCCGCCGGCACAGAATTTTTTCAACGCGCGGGCGATATTTTGAAACCTGTCATGTGGGATGAAAAAGGAATTTTCGTTTCGCGCGTTCTGCCAGATTTTCGATTAAACACAAATTGGTTATGGGCGAATGAAAAATTTATCGCGGTGCGCGAGGCGTTGGCAGAGATGGGCTCACATTAAATTTTCGGAAAAATTATTGACACGCGCGTTCGTCATTGAATCGAATTCAATGGCTGAAAAAAGGGATTGGAAAATCAAAAAAAACTATTGACACGCGCGTTCGTCATTGAATCGAATTCAATGGCTGAAAACGGTATGGGAAATTCAAAAAAAGGTTGACACGCGCGTTTTTTTCTGCTATAAAGTTGCAGCGTTCGACGTTTGAACGCAAAAATCAAATAACAATTTGTCCGCGCTTTTTCATCCAGAGAGGTGGAGGGATAACGGCCCTAGGAAGCCCGGCAACCAGTTGCTACAAAGCAGTAGCAAGTCTCGGTGCCAACTCCGGCGAACGATTCTGTTCGCAAGATGAAACAAGCGTTGCGAGTGGCGTTTGCAAAAAACTGCAAACGCGATGATTCGCTAAATCAACCCACCTCTCCAAATCCGTTTTTTGGAGAGGTTTTTTGTTTCAATATTTTTAGACGTGACACGTTTTCGAAAACGTGTCACGTCTAAAAATCGAAAAAGCAGCGGACACAAAGGAGCAGAGAGGTCATGTCTTGGCTGCGCGGTTTGCGCTGTCGGGAATGTCGCGCCGCATACCCGATTGACGCGCTCTTTGTGTGTGAAGAATGTTTCGGTCCGCTGGAAGCGTACTATGATGAAACGGCGCGCAACGCGCACGTGACGCGCGAACACATTGCGAGTGGTCCCCGCACGCTGTGGCGTTATCACGATTTTTTGCCGAGCGAGTACACGCCGCGCGTGGATTTGAACGACGGGTGGACGCCGCTTTTGCGCGCGCACAATCTCGGACGCGCATTGGGATTGAACAATTTGTATTTGAAAAATGATACCGTCAATCCCACGTTCTCGTTCAAAGACCGCGTCGTGCCCGTCGCGGCGGCGAAAGCATTGGAATTTGATTTGCCCGCGCTCGCGTGCGCGAGTACGGGAAATCTCGCGGGTTCGGTTGCCGCGCACGCGGCGCGCGCGGGCTTGCCTTCGTACGTTTTCATTCCCGCCGATTTGGAACCTGCGAAAATTACGAGCGCGGCCATTTACGGCGCGACGATTGTGGCGGTGCAAGGCGATTATGACCAGGCGAATCGTCTCGCCACCGAAGCGGCGGAAACGTACGGCTGGGGTTTTGTGAACATCAACTTGCGTCCGTATTACGCGGAAGGTTCCAAAACGCTCGCGTACGAAGTGGCAGAACAACTCGGTTGGCGCGCGCCCGATACCGTGATTGCGCCTGTGGCAAGCGGCGCGCTGTACACCAAAATCAATCGCGGCTTTGAAGAATTGTATGACGCGAATTTAATTGCGGGACCGCTGCCCAAAATGCTCGGCGCGCAAGCGGCGGGCTGTGCGCCCGTCGCCAACGCGTTCGCGCACGGCACGCGCGAAATCACGCCGGTCAAAGCGCGTTCGCTTGCAAAATCGCTCGCGATTGGAAATCCTGCCGATGGGCGTTACGCGATTGATGCTGCGCGCAAATCGGGGGGGGGTGTTTTTTCTGTACCGGAAGGCGCAATCGCCGAAGGCATGGCGCTCCTCGCGCGCACGGAAGGAATTTTTGGCGAAACGGCGGCGGGCGTCACCATTTCCGTTTTGAAAAAACTCGCGAACGCACGCGCGCTGGACCCCGATGAAACTATCGTCGCGTATCTCACCGGCAACGGTTTGAAAACGCGCGAAGTGATTGAAGGCGTCGCGCACAAACGCATTGATACGGAACCGAATCTCGAATCGTTTCAGGAACAGTTTGAGCCGAAAGTATTTGCAATTGCGTAGCAGGTAGTAGGTAGCAAGTAGTATGGAAAAACCTCCTACCTACTACTTGCTACCTGCTACTCTCCCAAATCATGTCAACTAAAATCAAAATCCCCACGCCGCTTCGTCGTCACACGAACGGACTTTCGACGGTAGAAATTTCTGCGAGTGAAAATGTACGCGCGACTTTGCACACACTCACCGCGCAATATCCGACGATTGGCGAACGGTTATTCGATTCGCAAGGTCAAGTGAGAGCGCACATCAACATTTTTTTGAACAATGAAGACATTCGGTTTCTAAAGGGACTAGAAACGAATGTGAAAGATGGCGATACGGTGGTGCTGCTGCCCGCACTGGCAGGCGGATAAAAAAAAGCGGACGACGTGAAAATGTCGTCCGCTTTTTTTGTAGAACAAATTTGTTGCGAACAATGTTCGCCCTTTGTTCTACGGTTTCACGCACGTAAAAATCTGTTGCGTCTGCGCGAGCAATAGTTGTGCTTGGTCAACCGGAATGAATTTGCCGCTCGATTTTGAGACGCGTTCGCGGAATTTTTCGAGTGATTCCAATGCGGACGCGTTATTTTTTTGTTTGAAAAATTTATTCGCTTCTTGCAGTCGCGCAATCATGCCATCGCCGCGTTTTTCTGGTTCCATCTCGTCGGGCGAGAAAATTTGTTTGAGTCGTTTGAGCATGTCGCGCACGACGGGGCGCGGTTTGATGGTGACGTGTAATTTTGCTTTTGTCGTGGCGCCGCCCGGATGCACGCGCACGAAAATATTTTGGTTGCCGCAGCGCTGCGGGCGATACAACGCTTGCACTTGATGGGCATCCCCACCGCGAACATGCGCGAGACGTTCCACTTCAAACGCTTTGTTCTTTTTGTTTGGGTTGCCGCGATAAAAGGTGACGAGGATACCGGAACGGTCATTCTTGGGACGAGCGCTCGTGCTGACGAGAACCGGTTCGTTCAAGTACGCGGTCGTTTTGGAAAGATGCAGCGCGTCGAGCGGGATACCTTCGTCTGTTTCGGGTGAACGCAGCGGGAGTGAACGCTGCGGCGAGCGTTCGTTACTGGGCGCGACGTAAAACAGCATCTTGTACATTCCGACGTTATTGCTGTAGGGTTGTGTCCAATCGAGTGCGTCGGTGATGCTGCTCAACGTCGGCGGAACGCCGGTGAGTCCGTGCTGCGGCATTTCGGAAATCGGATTGTCGTTTTGGTCTTTACCTACCACCAAAACCCAAAACACAAGATACTGGTCGCTGTATGGAGTTGTGTCGAACGTTGTACTGGCGACAGAATAATTCGGAAGCGTGCCGCCGTTGGAATTGGAATTGAATCCGGGAATCGGTGCGATGCCGACGTTTTCAATCAGGACCGCGTTGCCCGCCGGTTGCAGCGTTTGTTGATTCCACGGCTGAACGTAAAACTGTACGACAACGGAACTGTCGGGTGGCATATCGGTCAATGAATAATTGTACACGCGCGTTTCGAGCAAAAGTTGGTCGCCGGCAGTTGCCATATCAATCTGCGGACCTTCGCCGTTCGCGTCGGCGGGCGTGATGAAAAATCCTTTCATCCAAAGAAATTCGCTCTGCCAGGGCTGCGCCGCGTTCGGCGCGTTGAACGTCGCGCAGTTGACAGTCACACTCGTCGAGTTGAGCCGCAGGCAATTGCTGTCGGGGTTGGTGTTGGTTTGCGTACCGACGCTCCAACGATTCGGATGATTGAGTGCAATATCCGGTAACGGATACGCGCTGCCCCACCACGCGCCCGCGTTCGGGTCTGTCGGGTCGGCGGTAAAACCGGTGGTGAGAATTCCGTTCGTTTGAATCTGTGTGCCGAGGTCAAGCGTTTGGAGCGTTCCCGAAACGGGATTCGTGCCAAAGATGTACGGCGCCACCGCGTATTCGTATTCGCCGGGATTGGCAAACGAACCCGGTTTGGCAATGCCGACGCCGGTGGATTGTCCGAGTGTGGTCTTGGAACTGTTCAACGTGCTGATGGATTTGCTGCCATTGTACGAAAAGGAATACGAGGTGCCGCCGCCAACCGAAATGCCTTCGATATTCACGCTGAGGTTGCCGGAAACGGAAACCGATTTTGACCACGAATAATTTTTCACCGAACCGCTCGATTGCGATTGTCCGCTTTGACTTGCCCAATTCGCCTGCTCGGTGAGCGTGGACGAATCCGTATAAAACGTGGTGGGCGCGTTGGAGGTGAGCAGATTCATATTGGGCTGCTGCGCTTGCAGCTGCGCAAGACTCCACGGGTACGAAAAGACATTCCCGGGTTCTTGGACAGGTTGATACCATTCCACCACCGAGCCGTTGATGCTCGTCGGCTGCACTTGGTCGGGACCGGAAAACATCATCACTTGCGGGACGCGTTCAGAGGAATCGCACATCGGGTTGCTTTCGGGACAACCATATTGTCCAATCACGGGATAGATGTAAATGTTTTGGCGTTCGCTCACGTACCACAGTTGGTCGCCAAAGCCGGTGCGCGTGGACGCGTCGAATGATTCGGAATTGAGATTGGTGTACGTTTTCGACGTATTGTTTTCCCACATTTGCGACGCGCTCGTTTTCGTGTCAATGCTGACCGACGCAATGTCGGGAACGCCGAGCGAAACTTTTTGGTCAATGGATTCGGTGAGCGCCGTGCTGAAACTCGTGGTGCTGGTGCGGCTCGATTGATTTTGATTCGTGACCGCCGTTTGATAGCTGGAATTAAATCCGCCGGGCACGCCGCTCACGTTTAACGTCGTCGCATTGTTTGAACCCGACGGCGTAATGTAATCAATGTGCATGGGCGGCATTGCCAAGACGACTTCGGGTTGAATGTGCTGCGCGGTGACGCGCGATGGAGTGCCGAGCAACAATGAACGTCCTTGCGTATCGCCAACCGTGAGCGCCATTTGTGGATTTTGATTGTCGAGACCGTCAAAACAATCGCCCACTTGCGCGTTGGTGGTTTGCGTCAACGCGTAATTATTCGTTGGGTCAATTTGAAACAGATACATCACCGGCTGCAAGCTCGCCAAGCCGCAATTGCTTTGAAACGCGTCGAGTTCCAACACGAGCGCGGCGAGTTCCAAATCAATCGGACCCGTTTGGTTTACGTCTTGGTCGAAATTGCCGAGCGCGACGCCAACCACTTCTTGATTCGACGCGGTGAACGCTTTGGTGGAATTGACGTACTGGATTTGCAATTGCTGGTTGAACGTCAGCGCGTCAATGTACGAGTTGTAATCTTTTTCGTGATACGACGCGATGATTTGTTCCGTCTGTCCGTAAAAATTGATATAGCCGCTCGTGAGCGAGAGCGGGTCGAGTACGACGCCCGAATCAATTAACTGCACAATGTCCACTTGCGTCGGATTGTATGTTGTCGGCGTGGTGTTTTGGGCATTGGGATTGACGGACATGAGTTGCACCACATTACCATTTTGTCCGCCTTGAAATTCATACAGCAGCGCGATTTGTTCATATGGATACGCGGTGTTGGGATTGTACAGTCCCGCGAAATTTCCTGCGGTGATGTACACAGGCGACGCGTAATTGGTGACCGGCAGCATGGATGAACCGGACGAAGTGAGCGTGATGGATTGGATTTGTCCGTTGGTGTTGAACGTGGGCGTCACGGTAAAAATTTCGACGGCGATGGAATTGCTTTGCGTTTGCGCGGCAGCGAGTGCGATTTCTTGCGTGCCGTCGCCATTGAAATCGCCTGCCGCCAACGTTGTCCATCCTTGCGTGCTGATGGTGGGAATGCCCGCGTCACTCACAAACACGCCCGCGAACATGACGTTGACATCTTGCGCGGTGACAACATAAATCGAGCCTTGCATAATGTACGCGAAATCATCCAGACCGTCGCCCGTAAAATCGGCTTTCGCCAATTGGTTTTGATTCACCGGCGCGTTCGCATTCAACGGCAGTGAAAGATTCAGCGGATTATTTGGGTCCTCATCGGAAATCGTAATCGTGCCTGTTGTCAACGTCACCACCACATCGCGCGGGAGATTGAACATGCGTCCCGCGCCAACGGCGAACGTATCCGGCGCTTGCGTCACGGCATAGGGATTTTGATTCCCCAAGCCGCCATTTTCGGTTTGCACAACAGTCGTGGTGACCGGAATTTGCTCCGCGCTCAAACCGGTGACGACATCATCTACGGGAAACAACAAGCGTCGTCCGCCGAGAATATCACTGACACAATTCGCAAAATTGGTTGGACCCGAATTGGTGCATGAACCACTCGCGCTCACCGTGCGCGGTGATGAGGTGTTGCCAAAGGAGAGGAGGACAAAGAGGAGAACGATAACGAACGCGGGACGAAGAAATCGGCGCAGCATCAGACTCCTTTAAGGATTTTGGATTTTGGATTTTCGAATCTCGCTTTCCGCTTGCGATGCGGGACATTATAGACGCGCGGGAATTTGTTCGTCAACCGCCCCGCGTACACGCGATTTTTAGAATCCTCCTGACCGCGAAAAAAAAAAAACAGGCGGCGAAAAATTTTCGCCGCCTGTTCTCGTCTTGCGGAACGCAACTCTTTAGGGTTGATATGCCAGAGCCGCCGCCAGCATGTCGAGCGTCAATTGTTCCTCGCTGCTAATCGGAGTGCCGCCGATGCCGAGAATGCCGCCGTCCTTCGCCGCCGAAGCGACGCGTGTGGCGACGTTCATCACAAATTCTTTGTACGCCAACTTTTCGTCGTACGTTTCTTTTTCGGTCAGAATGCGGAGCGTTTCGAGACACGCGTCGCGCGCGAGATTTAACGCGTTCGCGCGATTCGCGCCGAGCGAGGTAATGGCGTCGGGCGTGTTGTACGTGTGGCTGACCAATCCGACCAGCGAATCAGGTTCGGCTTGATGTCCGAATTCTTCCAGCGCATCAAGCAGCGCGTCGATTTCTTTGTTGATGCCCACGGGTCCGCTCAAGGCAGACATCATCACGGCATAACTCGCGAGAATCGGCGTTTTCGCCACGGTATCCCATTCGTCGTCTGCGAACTGCGCGCGAATGCGTGCGGCGCGTTCGTTCGCCGTTTCGCCCAATGCGAGCGCGGCATTAATTTCGCTGGCGAGTTGTGGATGCGTATGCGCGTACACGTCGGTTTCGCTTTTCAACAAGGCGGCGAGTCCTGCCGCGTCGAACGGTTCTGCTTGGGCGCGTTCCTGCAAAGCGCGCATCACGCGCTGCGCGGCGAGCGGAAGGAACGGCATGACGTTGAGCTCGGTTGTATCTTGAAGCCAATTCACGACTTTGACCATGCCGACGCCAAACCACTCATTTAACCACACCGCGCTTGTTTCATTCGACGCCGCGTCCAGCGGCTTGTCTTTGGGCGGCGTGAGCGAACGCAAAATCTCTGCCGCGCCGTCTTGTACCGCCGCGCGTTTTTCGAGCGCGGCGAGAATCAGCGCGACGGCTAAACCGAAAGTATCCGTCACGCGCGCAGCGTCCAGGTCAAATTCTTGTGCGTATTGTTTTATCTCTGCGGGTGTCAGCGACTGCATTATTGGGTCCAAGACACTTGCCATGCCATTCTCCTCAAAAGGGGGTTGCGCCAAGTATCTCCAATCTACCGCGAAACGCAAATAAGCGCAGCGGACACGGTAGGACCCAAGTGCACGCATATCCAGAAATGTATCTCGCTTGTATACCGAGATGGATAGCGAAATGCCCAATTTGGAGTAATGTGAATCTGTTGTTAATCCCCAAACGAAATGAGGTTCGCGAATGAGCGCAAGCACGCGCGTTGAAAAAATAAAATCGAAAACAGCGGATGCGGCACAGCGCACCGCAAAAAATCCCGTCGTCGAAACAGCGGCACGTGTCGGCTATATCGCACGCGGCATCGTGTACGGATTGATTGGACTCCTTGCCGCCGACCTTGCTTTTACCGGAAACGGGCGTGTTACCGACCAGACGGGCGCGCTTGCCACGATTGGCGCGCAGCCCTTTGGCAAAGGATTGCTGCTGGCGCTCGCGCTCGGACTCGTCGGCTATGCGCTGTGGGGTTTTGTGCGCGCGATATTGAATCCCCTCCAGCGTGACGACGACGCGAAAGGTTGGGTCGAGCGCGGCGGTTTTTTGGTCAGCGGCGTAACATACGGCGCGTTGGCGCTGGTGGCATTTCATTTCGCTACGGGCTTTGGACAAGCCAGCACCGGCAAACCGCAAGACCTTAGCGCGCAATTGCTCGCCAAACCATACGGTCCGTGGCTCGTCGTAATTTTTGGTCTGTTTTGGATTGGCGCGGGTGTGGGACAGCTGTATGTGGCGTGGACTGCCGATTTTGATAAAGACATCAAACCCAATCTCGCGGCACAAGAAAAAAAATGGGCAGAACGAATCGGACGCGCGGGGTATGCCGCGCGCGGAGTTGTGTTTGGCTTGATTGGCTGGTTTCTGATTCAATCGGGAATTCAAGTCAACCCGAATGCGGCAGTGGGTCTGGACGGCGCCCTTTTGAAATTGACGCAGCAACCGTACGGAATGCCGCTCGTGGGCATCGTCGCGCTCGGGCTGCTCGCGTTCGGCATTTATTCCGCATTCTGCGCGCGCTGGATTCGTGTGTGGAAACCAACATAAGACGCGCAAAGGAGCAATATGATGGCGACCGATACACCGATTTCTGAATTAAAAGAGCAAGCCAAGCGCGAAGAAAACAAAATTGAAAAAACGGATGCGCGCGCGCCCGCCACCGCGACGAGTCCGGTGCGACAGTATCGCGCGTACCTTTTTCAAATCTATATCATTGCCGCGATTGTGGGATTTTCCGTACTGTTTTTCTTTGTGCGGACGACGCCGTATTTCGGATTTGACCTGACGTTGTCGCGCGCGGTGCAATCGGTGCACGGCTTGGGCTGGGAACAGTTGATGATTTTTGTAAGCGGCTTGGGGTTCAATCCGCTTTCCATGTTGTTGACCGGATTGATTATCGCGTTTTTGTTTATCGTCGGTCTGCGCTGGGAAGCGGTGATGGCGACATTTGCGGCGGGCGGCGTCACGCTGACAGGCATGGTGGTCAAGGACATTGTGCAGCGCGCGCGCCCCACACCCGATTTGGTCAATGTACTGAGTCCACTCACCGACTATAGTTTTCCGAGTGGACATGTTTTGCACTTTACGGCGTTTCTTGGTTTTTTGGCATTTCTATTTTTTACCGTCACACCGCGTTCGTGGGCGCGCACGTTGGGCATCCTTGTCTGCCTCGCGCTGATTTTGCTCGTCGGCATATCGCGAATCTATCTCGGACAGCATTGGCCCAGCGATGTGTTCGGCGCGTACTTGTATGCGAGCGTCTGGCTCGCGCTCAGCATCTATCTGTATCGCTGGGGCAAAACGCGCTTTTTCGTCACACAGCCCGCCGCGCCGGAACGCCCTTCCGCGTCTTCCCATCTGGAA
This sequence comes from Chloroflexota bacterium, assembly GCA_029778615.1. Classification (GTDB taxonomy): domain Bacteria; phylum Chloroflexota; class Anaerolineae; order UBA4142; family SHND01; genus SHND01. Next base: position 20,399 of record JAKOPZ010000177.1, read on the forward strand.
AAAAAATGAGCAACGTCATCTCACAACCAACGCCCGCGATTGGGGCAGACCGCGCGCCTGCGCGCACACAGCGCCGCGGGTCGCTTGTTCTGATTCTCGGCGCCGTCATCACATTCGGCGCGCTCGCGGTGCTCGCGCATTCGACGCCCTATTTTCCGTTTGACCTCGCTGTTACGCGTGCGGTACAGTCCATTCACGCGGGATGGTTCGACGCGTTGATGCGCGCTGTGAATTTTACGGGCTATCCGCCGCAGGTGTTTGTGGAAATTGCCCTGGCGCTTGTTATCTTTTGGTTCATCGGCTGGCGCTGGCAAGCCATCGCGCTCTTGGCGGGAAATTTGACGATTGGCGCCGTCGGCTCGGCGGTCAAAATGCTGGTCGCGCGTCCGCGCCCTTTGCCCGATTTGGTGTATGTGGCAAATCCCGCGCTCGACGGCGGCATGTTGAGTTTTCCGGCGGGACATGTACAAGGCGCGGTGATTGGGCTCGGCTTTTTGATTTATTTATTGCTGCATCTTTCGCGTCGAACAGCATGGCAGAACGCGCTGCTCGTCGTCGCCGCCGCGTTGATTCTTTTGAACGGTATTTCGCGCGTCTATGCGGGTGAGCACTGGTTTAGCGATGTCGTCGGCGGCTACTTGCTCGGCAGCATCGTGTTGTGGCTGACAATCCAATTGTACGAGTGGGGCAAACCAAAATTTTTTCGAAACGAGGCGGACGATGCACAAAGATAAATCCATTGACAAACTCAAGCACGCGCAAAAAGAATATGGACGCGCGTTAGAGAAATTGGAAAAGACGCGTGCGCGAGTGCAGCGGCGCGGCGAAGCGTTACGCGCGCTCGAAACAAAATTGGCACAGTTGGAACACGACGCGTTTGAACGCGAAACGGCAGCCGACGCGCCCGCCCGCGCGCCGATGCAAACCGCGCGCCTCATCTACAATCCAAACTCGGGCGGCAATCGCGGCGACGAATCGCTCGACCAAGTTCTCGAATGTTTGCGCGCGCACGGCATCGAACCCGAACTGACTATTAAAACTTCGCGCAAAGTGATTTGTCAAGCCGCGCGCCGCGCGGCGAAACACCGTGAACCCCTCGTCATTGTCGCGGGCGGCGACGGCACGATTGAAAAAATTGCGGCAGAGCTCGTCGGCAGTGATACCACGCTCGGCATTTTGCCGCGCGGTTCGATGAACAATCTCGCGCGCTCACTCGGCATTCCGCTCGAGTTGCAAGATGCGTGCGCGTTGATTGCGATGGGCGTCGCGCGCCGCATTGACGTCGGACATGTGCACGTGAAGGGGAAAAAGCATGTGCGCTATTTTTTGGAAACGGCGGGCTTGGGCTTGAACGCCATCGCGTTCCCCATGGGGCAAGAGCTGAAAAAAGGGACGTGGAGCACGCTGCCTCACGCGTTGAAAAAAATTGTCGGATTTCAACCGACGCCGACGCAGATTGAATTGGACGACGGTGAAATCGTTCGAGCCACTTTGCAAGTGGTCACTATTTCCAATGCGCCGCTCACGGGACTCAATTTCTTGATTGCGCCCGAAGCGAAAATGGACGACGGCTTTCTTGATGTTGCCGTGTTCGACGAAATGAGCAAGACCGATTTACTCGGTTATTTTATGGCAGCGCGCAATGGCAACCGCGCGGACAATCCCAAAATCAAAAAATATCGCGCGCGTCGCATTCGCGTGCGGCTGCAGGACGCGGAACCCGTCGTTTCGGACAAAGACCCGTTGCCCGCCAACAGCGACCTCGAAATCGAAATCATTCCACAAGCACTGCGCGTCATCGTCGGCAAAGGCATCGGCTTGACGTTTCCTGTAGATGCCGTGCCCTCTGTTCCCCCGCTCGCCGGTCCGCAAACGCCGAACGGACATCCGGATGCCGCTGTAGCAGCGGATTCCGCGTGACACCAACCAAATCCCCTTTTGTGTTTCAATAACTCATGTTACGCAGAATTGTCATTTCGAGCGGTCTTGCGAGAAATCTCGGTGGAAAAAACTGAGATTTCTCACAGAGTTTACCCTGAAGGATTGAGGGGTTCGAAATGACATGCGTAAGGTGAATCAATAACTCATGTTACGCAGAATTGTCATTTCGAGCGGTCTTGCGAGAAATCTCGGTGGAAAAAACTGA
>JAKOPZ010000178.1 GCA_029778615.1 Chloroflexota bacterium
GACCGCGAGCGACGGTAATCAATTTAATGCGTATCTCGCGTCACCAGTGGACGGATTCGACGCGCAGGTGTTGATTTATCCCGACGTTCGCGGGCTGCATCAATTTTATAAAGAACTGGCAATGCGTTTCGCCGAAGTGGGCGTGCGCGCGTTGGCGATTGATTATTTCGGGCGCACGGCGGGACTGACCGCGCGCGATGATTCGTTTGAATGGCAGCCGCATGTCGCGCAAATGAGTTTGCCGACATTTTTTGACGACGTGACCGTCGCGCTGGCGTACTTGCGTCAAGATTCTACGGTGAAAGTATTTGTGCTTGGATTTTGCATGGGCGGTACGCTCACGCTTTACACAGGCACGCGCGGGTTCAACATCGCGGGTCTCATTCCATTTTATTCGGGCATGACGCGTAAATTTGTTGGCGCGGAAGGAAGTGTGCTGGAAATCGCGCACAAGATTCAAAATCCTGTGTTGGGTTTGTACGGCGGCGCAGACCAAGGCATTCCGCCAGAGATGGTGAATCAACTTGATGCGGAATTGGACAAAGCAGGCGTCGAGCATGAATTAAAAATCTACGACGGCGCGCCGCACAGTTTCTTTGACCGCAAGTACACGGAATTTGCGAACGAGTCGGCGGATGCGTGGAAGCGAGTGTTGGAGTTTATTCGTGAGAAGAGCGGAGACTAGAGACTGGAGATTGGAGACTGGAGATTAGAGACTGGAGATTGGAGACTGGAGATTAGAGACCGAATCAAGGAGAGCTCCCCATGCCGAACCGTATCCAACCAATCCCACTGGAATCTGAACATGTTCTTGAACAGCTGATCTTGGCAGACGTTGAAAATCTTGAGGAGGGATTACACGTCCTAGACAACCAAGTTCCTGCTGGTTCCGGATTTATTGACGTACTTGCTGTTGATTCTGACAACGCATTGGTGGTTATCGAGCTAAAGAAAGAAGAAAGCGATCGCATGCTACTTCAAACACTCGAATATTACGATGTTGTGCGCGAGAACACACCTCGCTTTGCGAGTTCGTACCGCAACAAACATCCGATTGATGAGAACGCCGAGCCACGTCTCATCCTCATCGCGCACGCATTTAGCGAAATGCTCCAATCAGCGGCGAAGTATATCAATGCACCGCTTGCGCTTTATACCTACGAATATCTTCAATTTGCCGATCAAAAAGGGCTTTTACTCACGGAAGTGCCGATTTCAGAACCTCGTGATTTCGGACGGCGTCGCAAGACACCAAGCGAACATTTAGAAAAGATTGTGAACCCGCAAACGCGTGCACTCTGTCAGGCAACTATTGAACAAATTGTCGCGTTGGATTCAGTTAATACAACGTCCAAGGGGCTGCGTGGCCGTATCGCGATCAAATATCAGGGGCGGAACCTTGTGAATATTTGGCCCCGCCAAAATTGGTTTCTTTTCAAGATTCGCGATCATCCGCGAACTCGAATTTCGAGTGCCTCTGATTTAAATGAGGGAGTTTGGGCAGACATAAAAGAAACGATGCGGAAGATGGCAAGTGGCGAAGTAGAGGACGACGACGACAACGAAGGCAATGAGGAAAACGAATAGTCAGCACAATGAATTTTTCCCCCACCGACTCGCAACAAAAAATCCAACAATGTGCGCGCGATTTTGCAAACACGCGCGTAGCTCCTTTCGCGCGCGCGATGGATGAACGCGGCGAAATGCCGATGGAGCTCATTCATGAATTGGGCGCGCATGGTTGGCTCGGCGGCGCATTGCCGAAAGAGTACGGTGGCGAAGGGTGGGACAATGTTTCGCTCGCGCTGTGTTATGAAGAATTTGGGCGCGCCGATTCTTCGGTGCGCGGATTGATGACCGTGCATATGTCGCTCGTGGCGCAGTGCATTTTGAAATGGGGAACGGACGAACAGAAAAAAATTTTTTTACCGAAACTCGCGCGCGGGGAATGGATTGGTTGTTATGCGCTCACCGAACCGAACGCGGGTTCGGACGCGGCGAGCATGGAAACAACCGCGGACGAGTACGAAAACGAATTTATTTTGAACGGCGAAAAAATTTGGATTACGAACGGGAACATTGCCGATGTGGCGATTGTGTTTGCGACCCGCGCGCAGAGTTTGAAACACAAAGGCATCTGCGCGTTTTTGGTTGAGACGAACCTTAAAGGATTTACGCGCGAGAAAATGCGCGGGCAAGAATTGGGACATCGCGCATCCGACCACGCGTACTTTCGTTTTGAAAATATGCGCGTGTCAAAATCCGCGCTGTTGGGAAATGTGGGCGAAGGATTCAAAGTGGCAATGTCCGCGCTTGACCACGGACGGCTCGGGGTCGCGGCGGGTGCGTTGGGTGTCGCGCAGGCATGTTTGGACGCGAGTGTTGATTTCGCGCGCACGCGGCGACAATTCGGTCAGCGCATCGGCGATTTTGAAATGATTCAAAGTGTGATTGCTAATATGGCGGCGGATGTGGACGCATCGCGCATGTTGGTTTATCGCGCGGCGTGGCTCCAAGACCAAGGACAGCGCGCGACGCGCGAAACGTCCATTGCCAAATTATTCGCGACAGAAGCGGCAATGCGCGCGGCATCGGAAGCGGTATTACTTCACGGCGGACGCGGTTACTCGAACGAATATCCTGTCGAACGCTATTACCGCGACATCAAAGGTTTGCAAATTTACGAAGGCACGTCACATATTCAGAGGATTGTGATTGCCAGAGACATTATTGGAAAGGAATCGTAGAGGGAGACTGGAGATTGGAGACTAGAGACTCTAATCTCCAGTCTCCAGTCTCTAATCTCGTGGACTTTACTCTCACCGAAGAACACACCAACGCCCAAAACATGGTGCGCGAGTTTTGCAAAAAAGAAGTCGCGCCGATTATCAAAGAGGCGGACCGCAAGCAGGAAATGAATCCGAACATGTTGCCGCGTATGGGCGAGCTCGGCATTTTGGGAATTTGCATTCCGCAAAAATACGGCGGGCAAGGTTTCGATTACATCACGCTCGGACTCGTGTGCGAAGAACTCGAAGCGATGGATACATCACTGCGCGTGGTGATGAGCGTTCACATGGGACTCAATTCGCTCGCGTTATTGCAATGGGGAACAGAAGAACAGAAACAAAAATTTCTCGTGCCGCAAGCGCAAGGAAAAAAATACGCGATGTTTGGTCTCACCGAACCGGGGGTCGGAAGCGACGTGGCGAACATGGCATCCACCGCAAAACGCGACGGCGATTCGTACATTATCAACGGCGAAAAGATGTGGATTTCGCTCGCGTCGAAAGCGCATCACATTCTTTGGGTTGCGCGCACGAATCCCGAACGCCCTGACCCGCACGACCAACTTTCCGCGTTCATTATCGAAACCGACCGCGAAGGAATCACGCGCGGCGACATTCACGGCAAACTTGGCGTGCGCGCGGGTTCGACGGGTTGGGTGAATTGCAGCGATGTGCGCGTTCCCGTCGCGAATCGTTTGGGCGAAGAGGGCGAAGGTTTCAAAATTGCCATGTCGTGTTTGGACAATGGACGTTACACGGTCGGTTCGGGCGCGGTGGGTTTGATTCGCGCGGCGTTAGAAGCGAGCGTGAGTTATGCGAACACGCGCAAAACATTCGGACGCGAAATCGGCAAGCATCAACTCGTGCAACAAAAAATCGCGCGGATGGTGCGCGATTACGAGTACGGAAAATTGATGTACTGGAAAGTCGGCTGGATGAAAAATCAAGGCATTCGCAACACGCGCGAAACATCGCTGTTGAAATGGTTTGCGACGGACGCGTCGTTTGAAGCGGCGAACGAAGCAATTCAAATTCACGGCGCGTACGGTTACAGCGACGAGTACGATGTGGAACGCTATCTACGAAATTCGCGCGGCGCCATCATTTACGAAGGCACGAGCGAGATTCATCAACTGATGCAAGCGGGTTACGCGTTAGGTTATCGCACTGACGGGGAATTGCGGTGCGAATTGCCCGCGTATGACGCGGTGGTGTGGCAATCGTGATGTGGAGTGTGGAGGGTGGAGGGTGGAGCGAACGTTCGCCGTAACGTTCGACTCAAGTTGCAGGTTCTGGTTCGCGCGTCAACATCCACGCGGGCGTGAGGTCATAGTATAAAACGTCGGGGTCAATGTCCGCACCGTTGGGCCACGCGAGCGTTTTCCCATCACCGACAAATACTTGTCGGAAAAAAATTTTCGTCATTACGAATTTGCTCAAGGCACGACCGTAAAGATATTTCTCAAGATTGATGTCGCGTTCGCTGCCATCCGTAAACGTCACATGCACAGTATGACCTTCCAACGGCTTGACCGCGCGTACGCGCACAAAGGGTTTCACTTGTTTTGACATTTTCGATGGGTTGCTCCGCAGAATGGATATATTGTATCACTCGATTACTAGGCAAACGCAATTGGATTTGCACGATAGGCATGAAATGGAATTTCACGGCTGAAAAAAGAGGAAATGCTCCGCATTGTCAATCGCCGCGCGATTTGTGCGATGCATTGCATCGCCACATTTATTCAGTCGGCGATTTCGAATCGGTGAAATGGCGCGAATGAAGCGCAAATTCCGCATTTTTCAAAGCAACTGTGCCGAACCAATTTCAAATGCGTTTGCCCTAATGACCATGAAATTCCCGCACAAGATGCAGGATTTTCATGGTAGCGAAACTATTTCAGTCTCCAGTCTCCAATCTCCACCTCAGGAGTCTCAACGATGAGAGCATCCGATTTACCTCTTTCGTACAACGCCGTACACATCCTCGAACACAACCTTAAAGAACGCGCGCAAAAAATCGCGCTGTATTCCAACGAGCGAAATCTCACCTTTCAACAATGCAGCGATGAAGTGAATCGTGTTGGCAACGCGCTGCAAAAACTCGGCGTGCATTTTGGCGAAAGCGTCGCAATTTTGAATTTGGATAACGCGGAGTGGGCGATAAGTTATTTCGCGTGTTTAAAAATTGGTGCGGTGGCGGTGGGCATGAATACGCTGCTCAAGCCGCACGAACACGCGTATATTTTGAATGATTCGCGCGCGCGTGTGCTAATTGTTCACGCATCGCTGCTGCCCGCGATAGATGCGGTGCGCGAACAACTATTGTTTTTGAAGCATGTTGTCGTCGTTGGTGGAGATTCCTCGACTCTGCTGCGCTCCGCTCGGAATGACACCGTACACTATGAAGATTGGATTGCGAACGAATCAACGGAACTCGAAACCGCGCCGACGCATCGCGACGATTTTTGTTCGCTGAATTATTCGAGCGGGACGACGGGCGAACCGAAAGGGATTATTCACGCGCACAAAGATTTGCCGCTCACCGCGCAGCTGTGGGCGGTCAATGTTTTGGGGATGCGCGAAAGTGACAGAACGTTTGCGACGGCGAAATTATTTTTCACGTTTGGCACGGGCGGCAATTTGGTTTTCCCGTGGTACGTTGGCGCGAGTTGTGTGTTGATGTCCGCGCCGCCGCGCATTGCGACGAATGTTTTGGAAACGATTCAAAAATTTCAGCCGACGATTCATTTCAACGCGCCGACGGGGTACGCCGCGCTCTTGGCGATGGAAAATTTTGCAGAAAAATATGATTTGTCATCACTGCGCTTGTGCGTTTCGGCAGGCGAATCGTTGCCCGCGCCGGTTTGGCAGCAGTGGAAAGAAAAAACGGGCGTGGACATAATTGACGGCATCGGCTGCACGGAAATATGGCATATCTTTATTTCTAATTCGCCGAACGACATTCACCCGGGCAGCAGCGGCAAACCGGTGTCGGGGATGGAGGTTCGTATCGTCGACGAAAACTTTAATGATGTGCCGCAAGGCGAAGTGGGAAATCTTTTGGTGAAAAGTGAAACCACCGCGCTCTTTTATTTGCATCAAGCCGAAAAATCGCGGCGCACGTTTTTGGGGGAGTGGCTCGTTACGGGCGACAAGTATTTTGTGGACGCAGACGGATATTATTGGCACGCGGGACGCACGGACGATATGCTCAAGGTCGGCGGCATTTTTGTTTCGCCCGTGGAGGTGGAAAGTACGTTGATGAGCCATCCTGCCGTGTTGGAGTGTGCGGTGGTCGGCGCGCCCGACGCGCAAAGTTTAATCAAACCGAAAGCATTTGTGGTGTTGAAACAAGGATATAATGCGGACGGAGATTTGCAGAACGCACTGATTGCGTATTGCAAAGAGAAAATGGCAGAATACAAACGTCCGCGATGGATTGAATTTGTGAACGAGTTGCCCAAAACGGCGACAGGCAAAATTCAGCGATTCAAATTGCGCGGAACGTGAAATTGTATCCGCGCATATGGTTGAAAGTAATCCACTCAATGCGCCGGACACGCACAAACTGATTCAACGTTTTGAATGGAATGCGCGCCATGTGATTGAAGACCCCACGGCGCTGTATTTTCGGCTCTCCCGAGAGCTCATTGGCGACGGCAAATTACTCGTGTTGGCATCGAACGTGCCACTACATCAACCTGCACCGAATTTATTTTTTTCGGCGGTGCATTATTTGTTGATGCGCGAGAATCCCGACAAACCGTCACCCCTCCGCGAATTTTTCCCCGACCTCACTACGTCACCCAACACGTACTCGGACCCCTATCCTGCGTTCCGCGAATTTTGTTTAACGCACGCGGTCGAGATTCGCAAGCTGTTGGAAACGCGGCGCGTGCAGGTGAATGAAATCGGACGCTGCGCGTATTTTTTGCCCGCGTTCCAAGTTGTCGCGCAGCGTATCAGCGGCGAACCGTTCGCGCTTGTCGAAGTCGGTTCGAGCGCGGGACTGAATCTGTTGTGGGATGAATACGCGTATGATTACGGCGAAGAAATGATTTACGGCGCGCGCGATTCGGAAATCACGCTGCACTGTCGTTTACGCGGGGAAAAACGTCCGCGCCTGTACGCAGAATTTCCGGAAGTCTGTGTTCGTTTTGGAATTGATTTGCATCCGAACGATGTGTTGGACGAAGACGCGATGTTGTGGCTGCGCGCGTTGGTGTGGCCCGAACAAATTGAACGCGCGAAACGTTTGGAAAAAGCGATTGCATTGGCGCGCAAACATCCGCCCCTCGTCATCGAGGGCGATGCGCTGGACCTTGTGCCGCGCGCGATTGAGGCGATTGCGCCGGATATGCCGATTCTGTTATTTCACAGTTTCGTGCTGAATCAGTTTTCGAGTCAGGCGCGTGCGCGCTATGACGCGCTGCTCGTGCAGCACAGTGCGGGACGCTTGATTTATGATTTGTCACTCGAACCGAAAGAATGGCCCGCGCCGTTGGTGTTGACTACGTACAAAGATGGCAAGGTTTCGGAAAAACAGCTCGCGGTATGTGACCACTTGGGGAGATGGATGGAGTGGGAGGCGTAATTATTCTGCCAATCCATATTTCAACGCAATCACCGCCGCCTGCGTTCTATCGCTCACATTCAGTTTTGCGAAAATCGAACTGACGTAATTGCGGACCGTGCCGTCGGACAAAAATAAACGCGCGGCGATTTCGGTGTTGGACATGCCGCGCGCAAGCAATTTCAAAATTTCGCGTTCGCGCGCATTAAGAGAATCCGCGATAGTTGTGTCGGTTGGCGAACTCGAACGCGCAACCTGCGCGAACAATTTTCCCGCGACGCCGGGGTCCACAAATGTCTGTCCCGCGCACGTGCCTTCAATCGCTTTGATGAGTCCTGCGCGCGGTGTGTCTTTGAGCAAATATCCCGACGCGCCCGCGCGAATCGCATCAAAGACCCATTCGTCCGCGTCGTACGTCGTCAACGCCAACACGCGCACACCCGGATATTTTTCGCGAATGATGCGCGTGGCTTGAATACCCGTCATGCCGGGCATATTCAAATCCATCAATACAATGTCGGGTTGCTGCTGCGTCGTCAATTCAATCGCCGCCGCGCCGTCCCCGGCAACGCCGACAATTTGCATATTTGGTGCCGTCCGCAAAATAGCGTGCAGTCCCTCGCGCACTACATCTTGGTCATCGCAGATTAGGATTCGTATCATCTGTGCCGCGTGTCAGTAATCAGTAACTCATGTTACGCAGAATTGTCATTTCGAGCGGTCTGGCGAGAAATCTCGGTGGAAAAAACTGAGATTTCTCACAGAGTTTACCCCGAAGGATTGAGGGGTTCGAAATGACATGCGTAAAGTGAATCAGTAATCCGTAACCGGTCACTGACCACTGATTATTGATTGCTGATTTCCAACCTCACCCGCGTTCCTTCGCTCGGCGCACTTTCAACTGCTAAACTACCGCCGGCCATTTCCGCGCGTTCTCGCATGCCTTTAATGCCAAAGTGTTCGCCATTGACGCGCGTCAAATCAAAGCCACTGCCATTGTCTGCAATCGTCAGCGCAATGTGCTGCTGTTTTTTTTCCAACGCGACGCGGACATTCGACGCGTGCGCGTGACGTGTTACGTTTTCCAACGCCTCTTGAGCGATGCGATAAATACATTGTTCGATGTGCGGGTCAAGTCTCTCGACGTTCGGCGAGAGCGCCAGCTCCAATTTCAGATTCGCGCGCGCGGCAGCCGACTCGGCAAGCGTACTGAGCGCGAGAGTCAAGCCCAAATCTTCGAGCGGACTCGCACGCAGTGATTGTAACGCGCGGCGCGCTTCGGTGAGACCGCTGCGCGTACTCGTCGTCGCTTGTTCCAAAATTTTGCGCGCTTCGTTCGGTTCCACATCCCACAACGCGTTGACCGCCTCCAACTGCACACTGACGGCTGATAACGAATGCGCGAGCGTGTCGTGCAATTCGCGCGCCATGCGATTCCGTTCGTGACTGACGGCGAGCTGTTCTGTCGCGGTTGCCGCGAGCGCGAGTTTGCGATTCGCTTCTTGCAGCTCCGCGCGCTGTGCGCGCTGGCGCTGCATCAACCACGCGACGCCCAGACTGACGCCGGTAATGACCGTGAGCCGCGCGCCGACAACTCCGACAAAAAACGTATAGAGTGAACTTGTATAATCTACAAACGGCAGCGTCAATAAAGCATCCACAAGATTGAGCGCAATGCCGACGACAAGCACAGCGCGCAAATTGTATTGCCATGCCACAAAAAAAGTGACGATTTGAAAAACGTACCACAAACGCAGCATCATGCCGAGCGCAATCAATCCGCGCGCGCCGGGCTCGATAAACCAATTGAGCGTAATGAACTTGTCGGCGACGCTAAAAATTGCCAAGATGGAAAGGATAAGAGGCAAATACGCGCGTCCAAGTTTGCGCGGAAACCACGGGAGAAATGCCATCGCAACGAGCACCACTGCAACAGGCAGCGTCAGCGCGAGATAGACGGGCAGTGGCGAGGATGTACCAAACCAATCACCAAACCCGCGCCGCGTCAATGGCTGCAAAAACAACATCGCAACGACGACGACGCGCAGAATTTGGAGTAACCCCGGCTCTAAATTCGCGCCTTTAAGATTCCACGCAAAATATTTCATCACAATCATCGAGCATGATAGCACAATTCGGTTGCGTGAACTGTGCGTTGTTGTCACCTGCGCGCATGACACGCGTCACAAGATGATATGACCGCAATCATTTTCTGCGGTGCGCGGCGTCACTGTCACAAGGCATCGGGATAGGGTAAAGTATGGCGACTGCAAAGTCCCTTGACAGGGGTTGTCATTGCGAGGGACGAAGCAATCTCACCCGCCCGGTGGGGATTGCTTCGTCGCAAAGAACGCTCTTCGCAATGACAAATGGGGCGCGCTCGCGACTTTGCAGTTGCCATGTAGGGTAAAGTGTCAGGCGTCAAAAAGTGAGAATTCTGTGCTACTATCCACGAATTCTTGCGGCGGCTTTATTCAAAGATACAAGGTTGGCAATGAAACGATTGTCTCTGCGCTACATTCCGGCATTTCTGCTCGCACTCGTCTTTGTCGCAATCGCACTCTACGTTTATCAATCCTTTCAAGCAAAAGATGCGCGTCCGCAACTGCAAGCCGCGTGGCAGAACGCGCGCACAGCGGGCGGCTATGCGTTTCGTTCCACCATTCAACAATCGAATGTTCCCCTCGCAACCACCACGAACATTGGACGCAGCAGCGTCGAACACAATTATTACCTCGAAGGATTCACCCACCTCGACGACAAGAAACTCGAGCTGACGTTGTGGGACAATGGCGGCAGTGTTACGCAGTCCGATTCCGGCGCGCAAATCAAAATTGAAAATGGCAAAGCCGTCGCGCGGCGCGGTGACCAAGCGTGGCAAGAGATTGGAAATTTTTCCGACGGCATCGCGCCTGAAGGCGACTTTATGGCGTTCCTCGCGGGCGCGAAAAATGTCCACGAGGTAGCGCACGAAACGCGCAATGGCGTTTCATTCACGCGTTACACCTATGAGATTGACGGACCGCATTTTGCCGAATACGTGCGTCAGCAGTTGCAGGCGCGTCTGAGCAAGCAAGGCGAACTGCCGTATGGGATGCAAATCGGCGTCGCGGATGAATACACCAAACTAAAAGGCACGGGCGAATTGTGGGTGCGCGCGGACGGCTTGCCCATGCGCCAAATCGCCAATTTGGAATTTCCCCCCAATAGCGATTTTTTTGTCCGCGCCACCATCACCACTGATTTTTCCGATTACCCCAATTACGTTCAATTTCAAAACAACAAAAATTTTTGGACGCTCGCGGTCGAGAATTTTCCGCGCGCCCGCGCCGATGAAATGTACGCGTATGTTACGAGTGGTGCGAACGCGTTCGCAGCAAGCATCACCGCCGCGTTCCAAGAATTTGTAGCGCAAAATTCTCCCGCGTTCATCGCGCTCGCCATTTTCGCCGCGCTGATTTATTTCTTTTTCCGTTTTCATCACAAACGTTTTGCGTACAACGCGCTCGTCATTTTTGTCATTGTCTCGATGGAACTCTCGCCGTTGATGCAAACGGCGCAAACGAACGCGTTCGTGGACACGCAGCGCGCGAAAAATGCGGAACAACTCAAACAGCAAGAACAACAGCAGCAGCAAGACCGCGCGCTGGAAGCAGTACGCAAAGGAAACGAATTTGATACACATACGAGTCCACTTGTCGCAGCCAATGAAAAACAGAGACTAGAGACTGGAGACTCAATCTCCAATCTCCAGTCTCCAATCTCCAGTCTCCAATCTCTTGTCCCTTCCTGCACCGATTCGAGCGACCTCGACAACGACGGTTTGAAAAAATGCGAAGAAGATTTGTTGGGGACGAATCCGAACAAGAAGGATACGGACAACGACCTCTTGCCCGATGGACAAGAAGTTACGGGCTTTACGTTTGGCGGACAAACATGGTACTCGGACCCGCAAACTGCCAGCACGCTCGACGATGGAATTCTCGACGGGCAAAAATGTTCATTGTCGAACAATACGCGCAACTGCGCGATAGATTCCGACGGCGACGGCATCCCCGATTTGTTCGACCGCGATTTGGACGGTGACGGCGTTCCGAACAATGTGGACCTTTCGCCCCTGCGCGCGAACTCACAAACGTTCAGCGAAGCGAATCCGTTTTCGCTCATCATCAACAACTTGGCGACGAACAAGCCCGTGTATGCCGAGTTTCAAATTCGTCCCACAAATCGCCAGCACTTGTGGTACGCGTTCAATGTCTTTGATTGGCCCAAAGGCGACACCGAAGGACAAATTCAGCGCGACCCCAATTCGCAGTACAAAACATTTTTTGAAGTGTGCGTGCAGCGCGGCGGAACAAACTGCAAGATGAATCCCGACGCGAACGGCGATGTCAAACTCGTACCGATGCTCGAAATTCGCGCGCCGTATTGGGGTGCACCGATTCCTTCGCAATCCGAATTGAACAATTACGGCGTCGTCCGCAAGGATGTGTATGGTCAGGGAACGTACTTGTACGTGCCGCTTCAATTGGTGACGGACAAAGCGGGAGACCGCGTCGCGTTCTATGGCAAGATGCTGTATCAAACGCCGTACTCGAACGCGGCATGGGGCGGCGCACATTCCGTGCGGCTCGCGTGGGTGGTGCAAGCGTTGACCGACGTGTGTCAACAATCGGAAGGTTCGACCTGTACGTCGTACGTCAAGGACAATGTGGATTATCACAATCAAATCCAAATCGTTCAAACGTACTATGACGATTTCAAACTGACCGGTTTCAACGCGCGCGAAAATCGCGGGACCGATTACGCGATTATGTACGAAGACCCGTCGGTGGACGATGACTTGAATATGGACACCGACCTCATCCGCGCAGAATACGCGTTGGACTCGGCGTTCTTGCACGCGCGCGATTGCGAAAACACGGATTCGGTGGGTGTTTGTGTGAGCGGCGACGGGAAACCGGACATTACCGTGAACGGCAGCGGAGTCGGTGCGCCAAGAATCGAAACGCGTTTTGACCGCGATTTGAACGGCGGACTGACAGACAATCAACGGTTCGGCATCCCGCGCAACCTTAAAGTTTTGACGCGAACGTACACGCACCGCGACAACGCGATAGTCCAAATCGGGACGACGGAAGCGCGCAACATTTTGAATTCGCGGTTCACGTCGCAGTGGAGCGCGCAGTCGCCGATTTATCCGACTTTGTTGTACACCTACGAAGACCGTTCCCGCGCGCTGGGCTATTCGCCCGAAGGGGAAGCCGATTCGGGACTCACGTGGTCGAACAATCAAATCACGCTAGATATGTCCAAAGCGGTGCCGCAAACCATCGCGGGCATGAATTGGATTCCGTACACGTATGCCGGCGGCACGTGGCAAGCGATGGATATGCAATCCTACGGCACGGAATTGGAGCGCCGTTTTGCCAACAGCGGCGACCCGACCGATTCGCCTGAAGTGGCGCGCGGAAAACTCGCGGGAATGAAATTGTACTATGCGGCGGTGTTTAACGGCGTGCAGTATGTGGTGAATCTCGGCGACACGCCCACGTTCGTCGCGAATACCTCCAAGTCCGACCAAGAAATCAAAGACAACATCACGATTTCTAACCGCTTACCGAGAGCGGTCTTGCAAGTTTTGGTGACCCAGTACGACATTGCCTTTGGCATCGGACGCGGCGCGACCGCCATTGAAACGCGCACGGTGTATCAATATCTCGGCTTGCTCGACCAGAACAAGACGCTCAAAGATTTGGAAATTGAAAACATGTTCTCGTCGCTCGCTAAAAAGATAAAGAACATTACTGCGGAAGGGACAGGCGCGGGAAAAACTGCAGTGGGCATTGTCACGGTCTTTACCGTCGTCGGTTTGGTTGTGGGCGGCAGCTTGTACGCGGCGGGATTGGCGACCGGCAACAAGGGGCTGATTATTTCGGGGCAGGTCTTTCTCGCCATCTCGCTCTTTATCGCGATTGCGGTAACGCCGGTGCTGGCAGTCATCAGTTTGTACAAAGCGATTGATGCCGCAGGGCAATTGACGGTTGGCAGCTTTTTCAAAGTGCTCGGCGCGAATTCCGAAATTATTGGCGTTTCAAAATACGCGCGCGGGGTGGGTTTATTCTTTGACCTCGCGTTACCGTGGGCGCTCGCGCTGTACGATATTTTTTCGAATGACCTCGCGTTCGGTTCGCCCGCGTTCAATACCGCAATTGCCCAAGCCATTGCGGGAACGATTGTGGCGATTTTGCTCTTTGCCATCGCTGCGTTCGTCGTCGGCGCGATTGTGACGGCGATTATTGGATTTATTGACGTGCTGCTGCTCTTGTTGTGCAAAGGCGGCGTGAGCGGAACGTGCTGGGGTGTTGTCGCCTCCCTTACAGCGGCGGTGGCAGATTTTATTTACAAAGGCGGCTCGACAATTGATTTTGGACACAAGGACAGTTCTGGCAATTCAGACCTCGTGCAAATCAAGGACATTGATTTTCGGCTCGCGGACGCCAACAAAGGACTGCGCGCGGATAACGCCATCACGTACAGCGCGCTCATTCAGACCAACATCTACCACAAATATCGCAGTTTTGAATTTTACAGCAGCGACCACTTTTTCAGCGCGAACGATTTGAGAGAATCGTCGTTCCGCTATGCGTTGACGACGAATCAAAGCGACCCCGTTCCCACGACCAATCGCAACGACATGCCGAATGCGTGGCAAGGTGTGGAACGCAAAGGCGGCGGTGGTTGGAAGGGATACAAGACCGATACGGTCAGTACGTCTTCCTTCACACTGCCCGCCGGCATCAATCGCAAAAAGGGACTGTACTTGAAAATGTCCTACGCCGTGATGGGCTATGAATGTTGGGTCGGCGATTGCAGCTATCGCACCAATCGCGGCGACAGCACGAGCGATTTGGGCAGCATCATCGTCTTTGATGTTTTCCCCAACACGCTCGAAGATTTTGTGAAATGGGACTGGGCGGGTGGTTCTACGCAGCGCGTCTGCTATCCGTTTTTCGCTCTGTTCTCGGGTTTTCCGCCGCGTCCAAATTTTCAAACCACGTGTCGAGATGTGACCTATGGCTTTACCTTTCCAGCGGTCGCAGACAAAGATGGCGATGGTCTCGTCGCGGCGAATGACCCCGACGATACAAAATTTGATACGGACAATGATGGTTTGCCCGACGCGCAGGACTTGAATTACAACCCGCGTGTGGCAGACACCGACGGCGACGGTTTGAACGATGGGCTGGAAATCACGCTCGGCACCGACCCCGCGAAACGCGATACGGACAATGATGGGCTGAATGACAATGTTGAAATCGCGGGATTCATGTACACGTACGCGACCGGCAAACAAACGCGCATTTACACCAATCCGCGTTCACCCGACAGTGACGGCGATTCGTTTTCCGACAACTCGGAAATCAGCGGCAACCTTATCTCTACCGCCGATGCGGCGAATGGAAAAAAGAATGCGCTCGCGCCAACCGATGTGAATCTCGGACTCAATCCGCGTGCCTTTGACCCGAATCCGCTTGAATTCAATTTTGCCATAAGCGATTCGGATTTGTTTCTCAAACCGGGCGATACATTTATCTATACACCAACGGTTCAAAACAAACTCGTGCCCGGCGCGTACGGCATCACGAATCAAATTTACGCGTCAGGACGTATGAGCGTGACTCTGCCGAGCCAAGTTCAGTACGTTTCGTCCGGCGGCACGAATCCATTCACGCAAAATTTTGTGTTGGGCAACGGCGCCGTTTCGCCGACATTGAGTTTGCGTGTGGCGAACAATGTCGCAACCGCGCGCGTGAATTTTATCAACACCGCGTCCGCTACGCTCTATGACGGACTGCCGACGACAACGCGTTTGGGACTTGTGCGGAATGGCGATTTATTTGAATTCACGATTGACAATGACCTGCCGACCACGCAAATTATCATCCCGAGCTTTATGAAGGCAGGCACATCGCTCGTCGTCGGCGGCACCGCGCAAGACCCAACCTCGCCCATCACTCAAGTCGAAATCAGCGTGGACAACGGACCGTGGGTCTTGACGCAAGGCACGCCCTCTGGTTCGACGGGCAATTCCGCGTTCACCTGGGCGTACACCTACACCGCGCCCGCAACCGAAGGACAGCATACCTTCCGCACGCGTTCCACCGACAGCGTTGGACTTGTGCAGAGTCCCGTCACCAGCGCATCTCTGCGCGTCGACGCGACACCGCCGGCGATTACATATGACATTACGACGAATCCAATTGTCGCGGCGAGTTTGGACGAAAATGGCAGCTGGGTTATTCCGTTGAGCGGAACGGTGAGCGATACTGCAAATGTAAATCAGAGCGGTGTGGGCACAGTCGAAGTTTCCATGTCGCCCAACACCAACGGTTGGCAGACCGCGAACATTGACCGCAGCGTGACGCCGCACACGTGGAACATTTTGTACCGCCTCACGACGTTCGACGCGAATACAAACGCAGTCGTTAACCCGACGGCACAAGCGACATTCCAGGCGCGCGCGCGCGACAATGTGGGAAACGAATTCACGCAAAGCCCCGGACAAATTCGGATTGACCAAACCGCGCCGACGCTTACGTTGAATGACCCGGCAGACACAGCGGGCGGTGAATTTATTTCTCATGCGACGACGCTCGGCGGCACCGTCACCGACCCCGCGTTGAACGGCGTCAACTCGGGAATTGCGAGCGCGGAAATCGCATTCACGCTTGACAAGGTAACGGATGCGTTGACGCAAGCTCTGCTCTTGCAATCCTTTGACACGAAACTCGGCGTGAATGTTTGGCGCGACCGCGCCGCGCTCGGCAACAACGCGACGTGCGACGCAAACAATTGTCCGGGGACCATCGCGGGACGCGTCGGGCTGGGACTCGATTTCAACGGCGCGACGAGTCAGACCGTCAACGTCGCCGCGTTCGCCATTCCGCTGACGAACTATACTTTTTCGGAATGGTTCAAGACGACGTGCGCGAATTGTGGTCTATCGTCGCTTGTCGGCTCAACCGTAACCGACCGCCAAATTTATTTGCGGAATGGCGATGTATGCGCGGACGTGTTCAATGGGTTCCGTCAGCAGATTTGTACATTCAGCACCAATTACGCGGACGACAATTGGCATCAGGTAACGCACGTGCTTGACGGCACCGCGCAAAAGTTGTACGTGGACGGCGTATTGAAATCGTCCAACTCGCTCGGCACGTCGGCGGGCAACGCGTCCGCCGCCGTCGTGATGGGACGCGCGCCGCAAGCGGGTACACAGTATTTCACCGGACAGCTCGACGAAGTGAAACTGTTCAATCAAGCGTTGGACGCGGTGACGGTCAAGGGATTGTACGATACGTGGCAGCCGGTCACGCTTTCTACTTCGGGCGAAGGCGTGATGAACGCGACGTGGAGCGCGCCGCTGCCGGACAAACTGGAAGGCAATTATCAAATTGATTTGACCGCGACCGACATGCGCGGGAATCGCAACGAAGCGCGTGAGGACTGGGGACATTGGAGCGGCGAAATTGATTTGCTCGCGCCGCGCGTCTCTATCAACCTCAGCTATAGCGGCGCCAATTCGACCGCGCGCACGACGATATCGGGTTACGCCGAAGATTTGAATTTGAGCGAGGACGGTTTCGAAAGTCCTTGCGCTTCTTCCACATGGACGCGTTCGTACAATACGCTCACGCGTCCGAATCAGCCGACGCGTTTGAACCGCATTGATTTTTCGTGCAGCGTGCCCGGATTCATTGACAAGACGACGCGCCTCAAAGCGTGCGATACCAACAATCGCTGC
Organism: Chloroflexota bacterium; assembly: GCA_029778615.1. GTDB lineage: Bacteria > Chloroflexota > Anaerolineae > UBA4142 > SHND01 > SHND01. The sequence goes on from JAKOPZ010000178.1 coordinate 17,174, forward strand.
GCGGCAAATTATCCGCCGCAGTACCAACTGTTCGCGTTGACGCCCGGTTGGACGGAACGCGCGCCCGCGTTCACATATTCGCCGGTGCAGCGCGTCGCGACATCGAGCAATTGGGCATGGCTCCTCGGCGGCCTTGCGACAGACGACGCGCACGGCAAGGTCTATTGGGTGGATTGGGATGGGATTCGTCGTTCCAATCTCGATGGTTCGCAATTGGAAACACTGCCTATCGGTTCACAGAATACGCGCGACATTGCGGTAGACAGCGCGGCGGGCATCTTGTTCCGCGTGGAAAGCGATGGTCTATATCGCTCCAATCTCGACGGCACCAATTCCGTCCGCATCGTCAATCTCGGCAATCAATTCGCGCTCGCAGTAGATTCGCCGCGCGGCAAAGTGTACATCGGCGGTGGCACGACGATTCGTCGTTACAACTATGACGGCAGCGGCGGAGAAACGTTCAATGTGGATGGCTATGCCGGCGCGGCAGTCTTGGCGCTCGCGGTGAATACATCCGTTGGACGCGTATTCTGGTCGCGCTACAGCACAGCATCGCCCGATGACCACAACTGCTCTTTTTACAGTCAGGTCATGTGGAAAAATTACGACGGGACGGGTGGGAATTATTATTCGGACAATTGGCGCGGTCCTTTTAATCCCGGTTGCAATCGAGAGTACCGCGCGCTCGCGTACGACCCGTTTTCGGACAGTATCTTTTTCTCGAGCAGCTATAATGCCTATTATGGCAATCCCACATTGCGGCGTATTCCGGCGAACGGCTTTGGGTTTTTCGCGTTTGATATCGCGCCGATTTTTAGTGGCATTCGCGGGTTAGGATTTGCCACATTTAGGACCGAACCATTCGACGCGGCGGATTTGGAAATTGCCAAAACCGCGCCTGCCATTGTCGTGCCGAACGCGCCGCTGCCGTATCAAATCGTCATTCGCAATTCGGGCGTCAATCCGGCGACGAACGTTGTCATTACTGACACGCTGCCCGTGACAGTCACGTTCCAATCGGCAATCACCAATCTCGGACAAAATTGTCCTGCACCGAACGGTGTCAATTTTTCCTGCACGCTCAACAACCCCATCAACGGCGGTTCGTCCGTCACGCTCACCATCAACACGATGGTCAATGCAAACGGCTTGGGACAAATTGATAACAACGCGGGCGCGTCCATGAGCGCGACCGACCCCAGCCCCAACAACAATCTCGGGCAAAATTATGTGAACGCGGTCACGCCCACCTTTACACTCACGCCCTCGCGCACGCCGACGCCAACGTTCACACCGTCGAATACGCCAACGTTCACACCGACCTTTACGCCGACAAACACGCGCGTCGCGCCGAGCGCCACTCCCTCCGCACTCTTGAAAAGTATTTTCTGGACAAACGGTTTGGACCAAGTATCCGGCGTTCAAACCGATGGCAGCTATCGACGCACCATCGCCACGCGCCGTTCCGGAATCTATCCCGTAAATTATCAACTGCCGCGCGGCATTGGCTATGATTCCGTCAACAACAAATTGTACTGGGCGGAGCGCGACCGGATTGTGCGCGCGAATTTGGACGGCTCGAATATCGAGACGGTGGTCAATACCACGAGCGCCCAAGAACTCGCGGTAGATGGCATTCACCAAAAAATTTATTGGCGCACCGATGGCTTGGTCGGCGGCAGCTATGCGATTTGGCGCAAAGACTTGGCGACGGGTGATGTAGCGCGCATCGTCAATACTTCCAACTTTTGCTGCGGACTCGCGATTGACCCGTATCACGAACACGTTTATTACGGCGACCAATCGGGCACCAACCGCATCTTTCGCGTCAACAGCGACGGCAGCAATTCCAAAATCATCATTGACCACATTTATCTCGGACCCTACGGTCTGGCGATTGATAGCGTCAACGAAAAAATCTATTGGGTGGAACAAAATAATGGCACCCCCAATCAAATTCAGCGCGCGAATTTGGACGGGAGCGCCAAAGAAAAAATTGTTGACGTTTCCGGCTCGTTCGTGAATTTGCTTCTCGACGTGGCGGGCAATCGCATCTATTGGATGGAAGGTCCGAACGGCGGGAAAACCATTCGCTACGCGCCGCTCGCTCCAAATTCTTCCGCGTCCGATTTTCTCAATGTCGGTTTTGTGAACGGACAGGGTTACATGACCCTCGCGTACGCGCCGCCCGCGCCCACCGCGACGCCGACGAATACCGCGACGCATACCCCCACTGCGACGACGACGCGCTTGCCCGCCACCGCCACACCGGCGGGCATGGTCAAGAGCGTGGATTGGACAAACGGCTTTAACGAAATCCGCGCCATCAATGTGGACGGCACGTACAATCGCCAATTGCTTTACTTGGCGCCGATTCAGTCAGGACCGTACTATTACACGCAAAGTCCATCCGATGTCGAGTTCGACCCGGTTAGCAACAAACTTTATTTCTTGAATTGGACGAACGGCACCATCCATCGCATGAATTTGGACGGCTCGAATGTAGAGACCATCACGAATTCTGTCTATCCCCATCCGCGCGAGCTGGTGGTGGATGGTGTCAACAACCGACTTTATTGGCGCACGGAACAAGATACCGGTTTTTCCGCGCGCGTGTGGTGCAATGATGGCGCGCACTATATTAATGTCAGCTCTTCGTACGGCGGTTTGGTGGTGGACACCGAACGCCAGCAGATTTATTTCGGCGACGGCGCCGACATCAAACGCGCCAATAGTGATTGCACCGGCGTCGTGAATGTCGTTACCGCGCAATCCGATTTGACGACGGCGATGGCGCTCGACGCGAGCGGCGACAAATTGTATTGGGCAACGTATAACGGCAAACAAATCAAGCGCGCCAACACCGACGGCACGAATGTTCAAGTGATTTCCACCGCGCATGGTCCCGGCTTGGTGCAGGGGCTCACGCTCGATGTCGCGGGCGGAAAAATTTATTGGCTCAACTATTACACGCCGAGCGACATTAGCCGCGCCGACCTCGCACCCAATTCACCCGCCGAACAATTTTTACAGACCAACATCCCCGGTTACATTGCGGGCATTGCGTTGATGTACGTCGCACCCACCGCAACCTTTACGCCGACGAATACACCAACCAACACACCCACGTTCACCTTGACGTTCACGCCGACCAACACAAACACCGCGACGAGCACACCGACGAACACGCCGACGAACACGCCAACCAACACGCCGACGAACACGTCAACCAACACGCCGACGAATACGCCGACCTTTACGCCCACGAACACGCCGACGAACACGCCGACCTTTACGCCGACGCCGACGAATACGCGCGTGAGCGCGACGGGAACGCCGCCCGCGTCCACGCACACGAAACTTTTATTCTTTACGCGGCGCAACAACGGCGACATCTTGCGCGTTCCACCGGGCAGCGCGGGCGCGCAGACGATTGTGGATGCGAGCGGCACAGTGAACGGCATCACCGCCGACCCCATCAACGGCTATTTGTATTGGACGGAAGGCACGAACGGACGCATCATGCGTTCCAATCTCGACGGCTCGAATCAAATTGAAATTCTCAACAGCTTGAGCGACCCGCGCGCGATTGTGTTTGACGCGACCGCGAACGATTTGTATTTCACGAGCGGCAACGCGCTCACGTACAAGTACGACCTCGACACCAGCACACTCACAACGCTTCCGATTTTTTACGCGAACGCGCTGGCGCTTGACCCCGAACGCGGCAGAATTTACTACAGCGATTATCAAGGCATCAAGTGGACGAATCTCGCGTCACCCGGTTCGCCAAATGTTCTCATCAATCTCACAAGCGAAAGCGTCAACAGCATCTATCTCGACGCGCCGAACGATTACATCTATTGGAGTGAAGCATACGCGAAACGGATTCGCCGCGCAGACTTGACCGGCGCGAATCAAAACATTGTCACGATTGTCGACACGCAAGCAACACCCTCGCCCGACGACGGCACGCCGTATGGCATCACCGTTGACGTACTCGGCGGAAAAATGTATTGGCTGCAAACCTTCCGTTTGTGGGAATCGGACATTGCGCCCAATTCCACGCCGAACGGCGTTTTCGGTTCGGGCGGCTTTCCGTTGTACACGAGTTCACTCGTCATTCTCGATTACGCACCGAACACGCCGACGCCGACGGCGACGCATACGCTAACGCCGACGAATACTCCGACAGAACCACCGACGCCGACGAGTACGGCAACGCCGACAAACACACCAACCGCGATTCCAGGACCGCTCACTGTCAACACGCCGAACGACACGGACGATGGCGCGTGCGACGCGCTCGGTACGGGTTCCGGCAACCAAGATTGCACTCTGCGCGAAGCAATCAATCTCACCAACGGCAATTCCGGTATCAACGAGATTCAGTTTGCATCGGGTCTGAGTGGGGTTATTCGTCTCGACAGCGGCTTGGGCGAATTGAACATCAGCGACCATCTCAAAATCGTCGGACCCGGCGCTTTAACCCTCGCAGTGAACGGCGACACGAATAGTGACAACACGCCCGATGTGCGCGTGTTCCACATCACGAATGGCAGCACGGTTTGGATTTCGGGATTGACGATTGAACGAGGCATAGGCAATTTCAATTGTGTTTCAGATACAATCCGTTGCGGCGGCGGCATTCTGCTCGACAGCGGCACGACGCTGCACCTGACCGATGATGTTCTCCAAAACAATTCCGCGTTTTATGGCGCGGGTATTTACAACAATGGAACTCTAACGCTCGACAATGTGGAATTGAAAAACAACACCGCGAATAATTTCGGCGGCGGTTTGTACAATCAAGGCAGCGCCGACATCACCGGCGGCTCCATTCATGACAATGACGCGACGCCAACCGTCAGCGATGAACCAACCGAAGGCGGCGGCATTCTCAATGAAGGCACGCTCGCTCTCGACAGTGTCACGCTCTACAACAATAGCGTCACGAAAGGTTCGTTCCCTTACGCGCACGGCGGCGGCATCGCGCAGCGCAGTGGCAGCGCGACGTTGACTAATGTCCAACTGCATCACAACACCGTCAACGATGGTGACGGCGGCGGCATTTATCAAGGGAGTGGTTCCGTCGATATCACATCGAGCTCGATTTATAACAACATCGCGAACAATGGGAACGCCGGCGGCATTTACCAAAACGCTTCAATGTCCATCACATCCAGCGCGGTCTATAACAACAGCGCGGCAGACGGTTATGCAGGCGGCATCTATCATAGCGAGTACGACAGCCGTTCGTTCACTGTCAATCAAAGCGTCATCTACAACAACAACGCACAGTACGGCGGTGGAGTTTATGCCGCGTTCGGCGGCGAGTATGGGACGGCGGATGATTTCATCAACAGTACCATCTCCGGCAACAATGCGACCGAAAGTGGCGGCGGTATTTATGCAAGTGGCGGTTCGTTCACATTAGACAATGTCACTATCGCCAACAACACCGCCGATTCTGACACTAACGATAGTGGGACAGGCGGCGGCGTGGCAGGCACGTTCACGCTCGTCGCGCGCAATTCGCTTATTGCCACAAACATTGACAACAACAGCACGCCCGCGCCCGATTGCGAATTGAGCGGCGCGACGATTGATTCGCAAGGTTACAATCTCATCGGCGATTCCAACAACTGCGCGTGGGTTTCGGGAACCGGCGACATTCTCGACCCCGTTGGTTTCACGCTTGGCGCGTTGCAAGGCAACGGAGGCAATACGCTCACGCACGCGCTCGTACAAGGAACGGACGCGGTGGACGGCGGAAATCCAGCGGGCTGCACGGACAACGATTCCAACACGCTTACCGTGGACCAACGCGGCGTCACACGCCCAATCAATACGCGGTGCGATATTGGCGCGTACGAAGCGCCGTTCGTTCCAACCGCGACGGCGACGGCAACCGCAACCAATACGCCAACCGTGACCGCAACCTTTACCGCAGTTCCAACCGACACCGCGACGCCGGTCTTGACGAACACGTATACGCCGACGGCGACGAGCACCGCTACACATACTGCAACGCCGACGCGTACCAACACGCCTACGCCGAGCAACACACCAACGCCGAGTGATACGCCCACCGCGTCCATTACGCCAACACACACTTTGACGCCGACCGAAACGTTGACGCCGACAAATACTTTGACGCCCACGGAAACGTTCACGCCATCGCTGACGCCGACAAACACCGCCACGCCGACGAATACGCCGACGCGAACCGAGACGCCAATGGATACGTTGACGCCCGAACCATCGCCGACGGTAATTCCTTCGTGGACGCCAACATTCACGGCGACGCACACCGCGACGCCGAGCAACACGCCAACCGATTCGCCGACCGAAACGCCGCGGCCGACCGACGTTCCTGTTTCGACGCCGGAAGATACGGCGACGCCAACCTTTACGCCGACACAGACAGAGACTCCATCGCCGACGGCGACCAATGAACCGCCAACGCCAACCGATACGCCGGAAGGATTGCCGCCCGGCTATCTTGCGCCAACGCTCGATTCGGCAGTGCTGGTTCCTTCAGACAACACACTGTTCACATCGCTCGCGCCCATCACCGTTTCCGGCGGCGCATTCGGCACAAGCAATTTGAAATCGCTTGACGTGACAGTCAACAACGTGACCATTTATGGCGCAACGTTTCCTGACCAGGATAATGTCACAGATTTTGCGTGGAGTACCAATTGGACGCCGCCCGCTCCCGGCACGTACGTTCTGGAAAGCGTCGTCACGAATCAGAATGATGAAACGCAAACGGATACGCAACCCGTAACAGTGTACGTGCAAACCGACCCGCCGCACCTCAGCATCACAACCGCGACGATTACGCAAGCGAACCAGTACGACAATTATTCCGCGCCCGTTACGGGTTCTGCGAACGTGCTCGGCAATAACGCGCTCGTCGAAATTCAAACCGGCGCCGGCGAACCATTCCAATCCGCGTCGTACTCGAACGGCTTGTGGCTCTATGCTTGGCTCACCGGCAGTCTCGACGGCGTTACAGTCCCCGTCACCGCGCGCGTCACCGATTCGTTGGGACAAACGGGAACGGCAACCAAGAATATTGTCGTGGATGTTGTCGCGCCGAGCCAAGTGGACCTCACCGTAAGCGCGGATGGACAAGCCGTTGCGGCGAATGATACGGTGCGCGCCGACAGCCCAACCCTCGCGCTCGATTGGACGGCGGCGACGGACGGCGGCGGCATTGCGAAATACTATGTCGGTTTCAATACCAACGCGAACGCGGTACAAAACGAACTCGTCGCGCAAAATGCGTCCGCGCCGCGTCATATCGAATTCAATCCGAACGAAGCGACGACCTATTACGCGCACGTGATTTCCGAAGACGCGTATGGCAATCAGACCGCGCAAACATTCGGTCCAATTTTTGTGGACGCGCCGACGACGCCGGATATCGTCGGCAGCATGAATTATCAAGGTTGGAGTGAGAGCGGCGCCAGCTGGCTGGGCGCGGACCACGCGTTGAGTTTGCATACGCCGAATGGCGCAGTGCAAAATTTCTATGCGTCATGGAACGCCAACAATTTGCGAATGATGTGGCGCGGCGCAAATTGGAGCGGCGCGGGTGACTTGTTCATCTATCTCGACACGGGCGCGGGCGGCGCGACAAAATTATATGACCCTTATCCCGCCGACGCGAACGCCAACGCGTTGACCTTGCCGAACGGCATGTCCGCCAAGTATCTGGTGTGGATTCAAAACACCAACACCGCGACGTTGTGGCAATTCAACGGCGGTTGGAATCAACTCGCCACGCTCGGCGCAAACAAATTCCGCGCGGACGGCATGACGACGGACATTCGTTTGCCATTCAACGATGTTGGACTAACCCCCGCGTCGTCACTAAAAATTGTCGCGGTGGCGAGTGAAGAAGACACGTTGAAATTGTGGGCAGCCGCGCCGGACAAAAATCCAATCAACAGTCCGCGCGTTATCAATTCGCTCGCGCAAGGACGCGCGCTGACAAATTACGCGCTGACGCAAGCGTACAATTTCGCGTCGCTTGGCGACGGCATTTTGCCCAATGACGGAAAACTGCCCGGCGGCGATTTGCAAGCGAACGTGACGAGTGACCAAGCCGCGCTTGGCGTCGCGTACTTGACCGATGATTTGTTTGACGTGACCACGCCGAACACGCGCCTCGACGCAAATCAAGATGGTTTGCCTGACCAAGATATTCCTGTCGGCAAAGTGATTGGCTCGGTTGGCAATGGACAGCAAATTCAATATACGCTCACGTACGAAAATCGCGGCACCGCTATCGCGCGCAACGTGACCATACACGCGCAAGCGTATGGGGCATTGCGCTTTAACGGCGACACCGAGACGCAAGACATTTCGCTCGGCGATGTGGGCGTTGGCCTTTCCAACACGGTACAAATTTCTGCCTTTGTCAATACCGCGCTCAACGCTCGGTCCGCCGAAATGGACGTGACGATTTCGGATGAACTGCATAGCGCGTACGATTGGCTATGGGTTTTGCATCGTGTGGACACAAACGCGCCGGATATTACCATCCATAGCAGTGACGGATTCGCGCATCCCGGATTTAACACAGTGTTCGGGACTGTGGACGACCCCGCCGGTGTCCCCTTGATTCAACTCGATGTGGATGGACAAAATGTGGATTGTCCCGATGCGGAACCGTTCGACGGCGTATGGAGCTGCGCGTTCGACGCGGGCAACCTCGCGGGGTTGGATGAATTGCGCGTGCGCGCGCGGGGGGTGGACACGTACAACAACGCGAGCGCATTCACCGCGCCCCTCGTTTTGCAAGTGGACACCACGCCGCCGACTGTTTCACTCGACGCGGTGGTGGAACAATATTTGCAAGATGGCATCATCGGCACGGCAGAAATGAATTGGTTCGGACAAATTCACGATAATCGCGTGGCGAAAGCATTCGCGCAGTGCGATTCGAACACGTTCAATTTCACCTGTCCGCGCCAAGACGTTGTGCCGGTCAACCAACCTGATGCGGACTGGACAACCGATTTGGCGCTGTTTGGCGCGAGCGATGGCATTTCCAAAACGATTACTATTTTTGGATTCGACGCGGTAGGCAATCGCTCGACGGCGCCGCTCGAACGCACCTTTACGCTGGATAACGTCGCGCCCGAAATCACGGTGAACGAAACCGTCACGCCAACGCAGCCCCTTTCGGAAACAACGCAGGCGCCAGTCTTGAGCGGTCGCGTAACGGACGGCGGCGGCGTCAAACGCATGGACGCGCTCATCATCACTGCCGAAGGCGAAACCACCACCGAACCGATTACGCTCACGCCTGTCGCCAACAATATTTGGGATTGGACGTACACACCAAACTTGGAACCGGACGGCGCGTTCAGCATTTTTGTCAGCGCGCAAGATGTGGCAGGCAACGTTAGCAGCGTTGGTCCGTACAGCGCCGAAATCAATACCAGCACCGTGCTGTATGTTCCGTTGTTTGGACGCAAATTCAATTCGGGCGAAGATGTGGTTGACGAAACACCCACAACCTCCGCCACCGCGACCGCGACAGAAATCACGGTCACACCAACAGAAACAGAAACGCCAACCGTAACCGCGACGGCGACCGAAACGCCCACGCTTGCGGCGAGCGAAACACCATCGGCGACGCCGGAGGTCACCGAAACGCCGACGCTCGCCTGTACGACTGCGCCCGCCGCGCCGGTACTGCTTTCGCCCGAAGATGGCGCGGTCATCACCGCAAAACGCGCCGCGCTCGAATGGACAGCCGCAGACTGCGCGGAATCGTACCGCGTCGTAATCCACGACCGCGACGGCAATACGGTGCTGCGCGAAAATACCACGCGCACCAAATTCCGCGCGCCCGAATTGCCCAAAGGACGCTACACGTGGGAAATTGTTGCCATCGGCGCGAACGGCAACACGCGTTCGGGCGAACGCAGCTTCCGTATGAATCCAACAGATACAGCAGGCACGCCCGAATCGTACGATTCATCCAACGCGCAATACAAAACAATCGGCGATGTCCCGACCTCCGTCGTGCTCGCCAAAACACAAACGCCGACACCGCGCCCGACGCGCGACCGCACACAGAATCCGCGCCGCACACGAACGCCCACCGCCGAACCCGCGCTCGAAGCAACGGCAACGCCGGAACTCGACGCCACACCGGAAGCGAGTATGACGCCCGCGCCGACAGCAACCCGCGCGGAAGGCGAGGCATTGCCGCCCGGCGCGCTCACGTCAAAAATAATTCTCTATAATACGGGACGCAGCGGCGGCGCGCGCGTGACCATTACCGTGTTCGACACGAACGGCAATGTCGTACACACAGCCAACGTGCGCGTGCGCGAAAACGAGACGCAAGAATTTGAACTGCCCAAAACGCTCGGCAAAGATTTTATGGGCAGCGCGCGTATTGAATCGCCGAAAACGATTCAAGCCGTTGTCGTTGACACGAATGGCAAAGCCGAAACGCGCGGTTCGTACGATGCGGTCAAAACCACTGCGCGCACGGTGACACTGCCGTTACTGCGGCATCTGAATCCTTTCACGCAAAACAGCATTGTTGCGATTCAAAACGCGTCGGCAGTGACAGCGGATGCCACATTCACCGCGTACGATGTGAACGGCAACGAAATGTTCGTCGCGCCGTTGACGCTCGCGCCGTACGCGTCACAATATATCAACACGAACGATTTGTTCCCGACCGGCACATTTATCGGCAGCGCGCAGATTGCTTCCACTCAACCGCTCGCCGCCGCTGAAATCAATTTGTTCCGGCGCGACACCGCGACGCTGCGCGCGCTGACCGCGTCGGATGAACACCAAGTATTGATGCTTCCCGCCGTCCAGCGCAAATTCAACAATAATGGCGCGTTCGTTGCGTGGACGGAAATGTACGTTCGCAATCAAGGCGCTGCGGCAACGGATGTGCGCGTTCAATTCTTTACCAACGCGGGCAAAAAGATTGGCGAAGTAAAACGCGCGAATGTCCCGCCAAACGGACTCGCCGTGTTCAAAACGAGTGACGCAGAAATGGATTTTATGAACAAGCGTTTTCGCGGGTGGGCGCGTATCAATTCCGGCGGCGCGCCGTTGGTCGCCAAAGCGCTCACCGCGCAAAACAAAGGACGCCGCTTGACAGGCATACAAGCTCTGCCCAATCCGACAGTGAACGGCCGCGCGTCGTGCGCGGATGTGTACGCGACGGCGCAGCTCAAGAGCGTTCTCGCGCTGCTCAACACGCACCGCAAAAAGCAGGCAAACATTCGCTTGCGCGCGTTCGACGGCAGCAACGGCAATCAAGTAGTGGATGCAACCTTGACACTCAAACCGCGCGGCGTGGCGAATCTCGCACGCAAAAAAGGACCGCTCGCCAAATTGCCGGCGAACTTTGACGGCATCGTGACGCTCAACACGACGAGCGGCGGCGCCAAACGTTTGATTGTCACCGACAAAACGTTCACGCTCAACAGTAAAGGGCGCGCGCTCGCCGCGAGCGCGTACGTGTGTCGTTAAATAGTTTCACACGCGAAAAAAAATGCGCCGCCGAAAAAATCGGCGGCGCATTTTTTTTTGTTTATTCATTCACCTTACGCAGAATTGTCATTTCGAGCGGTCTGGCGAGAAATCTCGGTGGAAAAAACTGAGATTTCTCACAGAGTTTACCCCGAAGGATGGAGGGGTTCGAAATGACATGCGTAAGGTGAATTATTCATTCATTCGGCGGTGGTGGACCACTACTACAATTGGACGAACGCCGCGTCACACACGGCTTGACGTTGATTTTCAGTACGTCATGGTTGTTGTCCGGGCGCGGGTCACTCCCATCATGCATGACGATGGCGTGAATTTCATGCAGTCCCGCGCGGTGAGGGAGCCAATCTATCCAAACGTTCGCGCCTTTGGGATTGCCGCTGTGAACAAATTTGTCGGCGATTAACGCCCCGCCTTGGTTCGGGTCGCCGTCATAAACCAAGAGGTGCGTTTGGGCGCGATGCTTTTTGTCCGAATACACAGTAATGCGGAGTTGACGCGGTTTTTCGACACGCGCGCTGCCATTGACCGTTTTGAATTTATGGTTCTTTTTTGCGAGCGCAATCGAATCCGGTTTCAGCGACACGTCGTTGTTGATTGGCTTGAGCGTACAAGTATTTTGCGCGTTGGGCTGCATCACGGCGGCGGAGCCATAGCCCTCGTTATTTTGTCCGGGGTCAATCCCTTTCAACGTATGCGCCTTGCCGTTGACATCTACCCACGGATAATTTTGGTTTGGATTCTCCGGTTCGTAAAGTTCAGAAATGCTGTTGTTCGGGTCAAGGTCTATGTAGATGTGATAATACGAGACTGTGCACGAAGGACCGGAAGCGAAACCGCTCGTGTTCCAATTAAAAATTGCTTCGGTCATGCCTTGCGCGTTCAACTGCGGAACGGTGGTTGTGCCGATGACCGTGCCGGGCTGGGTTTCCTGTCCCGTTTGCGGATTGTACGGCACGGCGCGAAATTGCACCTGCAAATTGTTGAACGATTGCCCCGTACTATAATTGTATACGCGCACAACCGTACGCACCGTGTCGCCCGCGAGCGGGATGTATGTCAGCGGCTCGTACTGATTCGTGACGGTATTCGGCTCGGATGCGGTGATGAAAAAGCCGCGCAGCTGTTTGCGCGAGAGAAGCGTATTCGGCACCCAATCGGGACAGCGCGTTTCACACGTTTCGTAATTGGTGTTGAAACGATTTGGCAAATTCAACGCGGGGTCCGGTTTGGCGCCATACAAACTTGCCCAAAACTGTTGTCCCGTCGCGTCGCCCAAAACATCTACCGCGTGCGTGGCTTTGACGGTGCCGTCGGTGGCAACGTAAAACACCGGATAAAATAAATAGCCCTGTGCCGCATTGCCCGATGTTTTGTTGAGCGTGATACCGGTGGTTTCATTCGTGGTACTGTTGCTCGTCGCAAGTCCGCCCCACGAATTGCTGTTGTTGAACGTCGTCTCCACCGACGCCGAAAAATCTCCGCCATCGCCAAAGAAATCGGCATCGGCGCTGTACGAAACCTGTACGTCCGCGCTTTCGCTCAGGGTGTGTTGATAACTGCGACTGCTGCCCGAACCCGATTGACTGGAATACGATAGCGCGAGACTGCCACTCGTGCCGTCCCACGCGTATAGCGACGCGGGAATCATCGGCGCATTGACGACCGTGTTATCAGGAAGCGTAAAGCTGCCGACATCGGGCGGCGTATACGGGTCGGCGGGATTGCTCGTTTGTCCAAGCGGGTAGGAGAGCGCGTTGCCGTTCTCTTGAATCGGCTGGTACCAATCGAAGGTGGAACCGCCCCCCGCGAAATCCAACGTAGGTCCCGGCAGAACGAGGTCGTAAAACGGATTGTGTCCGGTATTTGCCAAATCGAAACCGAACACACGATAGCGCCACAAGTCGGTCGTTTGAATCCGTCCCGTCACATAATCGTCGTGGTCGGTCACTCCCGAAAACGCGACGGTGCGGCTGCCGTACTGGGAGTTGTAGGACGATTTTTGCGAATTGTATTGATAGCCCACTTTGACGGTTGCGGAAATCCCAATCGAACCCTCGTCTTTGAACAAGGAAAAATTTTCGCCTTCTTGAACCGTCGCGCTCGCCGACGCGGCAACCGAGCCGCCGATAGACCAATTGGTCGTATCGGTGCTTTGACTCGAAAACGTTGTCTGGTTGCTGTCTACGAGCGCGAGATTGAAATTGTCAAAACGGCTGATGTTGACAATTTGTCCGTAGGTGGGACTGTTCGGATTGTTGTCATAGTACGTGTGTTTGGGCGGTTCTTGCAAAATGAAATCGGTGTTGAGCGTTTCGTTGATGGTAAAGTGCACCGGCGCGCCGAGATAAAACGAAAGCCCATCGTAATCGTACGCCATGAGCGGCAAACGCACCTGACTGAATGCTTCCTCACTTCCGGACCACGTATTGTACAAGTTCCCCTGATTCACAATCCCGTTGGTCGGGTCAACTATCGCAAAGTTGGTTGCGGGAAACGGTTGATTGATGTTGGGCGGCGGCGGTGTGATGCCGCCCACTGCCACTTGCCATGTGACCGCCGTCGGCGACGTGTTGCCGTTAAACTTGCCTGCGGTGAGCGACCACGTTTGCGAAACTTGCCAGCCCGTAATTTCAAAAAGATTAATCTGTGTCGCTTGCTGCAAATCCTGCGAAAGACTGAGGAACTGCACCCACACATTTCCATTGGTGTCATTCCACGCGAACGCGATTTGGCGTTCACCAAAATTATCGCCCGTCTGCAAATCAAATTGAAACAGACCCGTCACCACATCAAAGCGTTCGAATTGTTCCGGGTAACCGTCTGTCGGCGAGGTATCAATTTGGTCGAACCCCTGCGTTTCGAGCGTTTTGGCGAGATTGAGATTCGCGTCGCCCGAATAGACGCGGATATAGCCTGTGTTGAAAAGGTTGGGCTGCCCGAACGTCCATTCGCCGTGTGAAAGTACCAATTCATCCGTGCCATCGCCATTCAAATCACCCGCCGCCGCCGAAATGCTGCCAATGTAACCGTTGGAACCTTGAAAGACATTTGAAAAGGGCTGCTGGAGCGTAGTTTCCAATGTGAGCGTGCGCGTGTTCGCGTTGCGGCGATACCGAAAGGTATCAATGACCGCAGTGTATCCATTGATAAAATATGCGATTGCGATTTCGTCATAGCCGTCGCCGTCGTAATCGCCCAACGCGACGGTAACCATGTTGTCGCTCATCAAGAGCCCAAACAACTGCCCGTCGGTGTCCGCGTCAATTTGTGTCGAAGCCGTTGCAGTTGTAACGGCGATGGGCTGCATTGTCGTCGCGGTCTGGGGTGAACCATAATCGAGGACCGCGAGGTTGACGGTGAGCATATTGTTCGGCGCGGGACTCGCGTACACCACAACTGCTTCGTCATGGCGATTGCCCGCGCTGTCCGTCACTTTGTCAATATCGCTCGCGGCAATATCAATCAAATCTGTCGTCGCGCCATAATTGGGCATGTGGTTGGAAAGGCGCGGCGCGAGATTTGAAAGCGTGTAACTCAGCTGCGGCGCATCGTTGGCGGTATGCGGATTAAAGAGCAGCGCCACGTTTCCGTTATCGCGCCGCGCGTACAAAATTTGTCCGTACTCGGCGGAGGTAAAACGTCCCGCCGTCGGAAAAATTTCTGTAGAGTATGAACTATCGGCGTTGTCGCCCGCATTTTGAATTGGCGACGTTCCCGAAACATTGTCGTTCGGGTCATGAAAGTACGTATAGTTGTTTAACGCGGTGTTGTTGAACAATTGCAGCGCAGGCACAAACAAATCACTGCTGGGAAACAGGTCATAGTGCGCGGGTTTGCCTACAGGGTCTGTTGCGCCGGGTTCGGGTCCGCTTTGCGCGCGCGCCGACGCGCTCAACAGCACGAGCAAAACATTCGCGAACAGCAAGAGGGTTGCAACACGTTGGACGGCGTACCTCCAACCGAGTGGCTCGAGCATGGACTACACATCCTTTCCCTATGGCAGTTTCAACATAGAGACCACAGAATTCAAGAGTTGTTGTGGGCGGATTCAAATGCGTTCGATCTAGAGATGTTTATACACTAACCGCGCGCGCGGTGTCAATGCCGCGCGCGAACCATCAAGGACAAACGCCCATAGACGCTCGCGCGTTTCTTTGCTAAAATTGGGCGAGTCGGAGAACAGCCAACATGGTGCAAAAAGAAATCGAAATCATTCTCGCCCGCCACCTCGCCAGTTATCTTGCCACGCCGACCTTTATCGTGGACCCGGACGGCAACTTGCTTTATTATAACGAACACGCCGAAGCCATTCTCGGGTATCGTTTCAACGAGACGGGCGAAATGTCTGTCTCGGAATGGGGCACGATGTTTCACCCGATGGACCAAACCGGCGCGCCGTTACCGCCGGAACATTTGCCGCTGGTCATTGCATTGAACAAGCAAAAACCAACGTCCGGCGGTTTTTGGATTCGCGGTTTGGATAATGTATTGCGGCAGATTCAAGTGTTTGCCTTTCCGCTGGTGGGGCAGCAAAATCGCTTTCTCGGTGCGGTCGCATTGTTTTGGGAGGCGAACGACGCGTGAAGGTGACATTGTGGGGCACGCGCGGCTCGTTGGCAACGCCCGGTCCGGAAACCGCGCGCTATGGCGGCAACACGGCAAGTGTCGGCGTGATTGCCAGCGATGGCACTGTGTTGGCGCTCGACGCGGGAACGGGGATTCGGCGTTTGGGCGTTGCGCTGCCCGTTGATGTGCCGCGCGTGGATGTTTTGCTCACGCATCTGCACATGGACCATTTGCAGGGCTTGGGCTTTTTTCGTCCGCTCCGCACGCGCGGCGTACAGGTGCACATTTGGGGACCCGCGAGTGTGATGTTGAGTTTGCGCGCGCGGCTCGCGCGTTATTTGTCTCCGCCGCTTTTTCCGGTGGTCTTGCGCGAACTGGAATGCGACCTCACCCTGCACGAAATCCCAACTTCCGAAATCGAAATCGGCAGCTTGAAAATTAAATCGCAGCTGGTGTGTCATCCCGACCCGACCGTTGGCTTTCGCATTCAAGAGGGCGACGCTGTGTGTACGTATTTACCTGACCACGAACCGGCGCTCGGCGCGCGCCAATTTCCGATGCGCGCGGATTGGGTTTCGGGCTATGACCTTGCGCGCGATGCCGATTTACTCATTCACGACGCACAGTACACTGATGAAGAATACAGCGCGCGGGTTGGTTGGGGACATTCTTCAATGCGACAGGCGATTGAATTTGCGCGCTTGGCGCGCGTCAAACACCTCGTGCCTTTTCACCACGACCCGTCGCATTCTGACGCGGACCTCGACCGCTTTTGGTCGTTCATGGTCTTGCAAACAAACCACGACTGCGAAATTTCTCCCGCGCAAGAAGGCGTAACCTTCGACCTTTAATTTCTATTCATCCCACTCAAGCCCCGCCGCGCTCTTGCAGACTCTATCAGAAATAGACAAGATTAACAGGATGTACAGGATTCAATGCAGAATCAAGTTTAGAAAATCATGTGCATCGCGTTAATCCTGTCAAAAGTATTCCCGACAATTTTATTTCCAAGTGCTGAAACTCGCCGCGCGGCGAAAAACTTATTGCGGCTTGTTTCCCAATACCGCGTCAATGCGCCCCATCACCTCCGGCGTCAATTTGGCGACAACTTGCGCCGCACCCAGATTCTCTTGCAGCTGTTCCACGCGTGACGCGCCCAGAATCACACTACTGATGTTTTGATTTTTCAAGCACCACGCCAGCGCGAGCTGCGCCATCGAACAACCGAGCTCCTTGGCGAACGGCACCAGCTGTTTCACTCTGTCCACGCGCGCGGGCGTGATGCCGCTCTCGCGCAGCCATTCGTATCCCGGCTGTGCGGCGCGTGAATCGGTGGGAATGCCTTCGTTGTACTTGCCGCTCAACAGTCCCGATGCAAGCGGACTCCATGTCACATCGCCGTAATGGTGTTCGCGAAACAAACGCGCGTATTCTTTTTCCACGCGCTCGCGCGTGAACATGTTATAGTGCGATTGTTCGGTGACCGGCTTGTGCAAATGATGCTTGTCGGCACTATACAGCGCCGAAGCAATTTCATACGCGCTCCATTCCGATGTGCCCCAATACAGCGCCTTGCCCGCTTCAATGAGATTGTGCATTGCCCAGACCGTTTCTTCTATCGGCGTGTAGGGGTCAGGACGATGACAAAAAACCAAATCCACATAGTCCAGCTGCAAACGCTGAAGCGAACCGTTAATCGCGTTCAGCAGATATTTGCGGTTGAGTGTATTTTTTTGATTGACCCCTTCGCGCAGTCCCCAATAGAATTTGGTTGAAATCAAGAACGCTTCGCGCCGCCACCCGACGCGTTTCAAAACATTGCCCATCACGGTTTCCGCGTTGCCTGAAGCGTATGATTCCGCGTTATCAAAAAAATTTACACCGGCGTCGTACGCCGTCTGCATCAGGCGTTCTGCCAAAGGTTCACCGACTTGTTGCCCGAACGTGACCCATGCGCCAAACGACAATTCACTGACTTGGATTCCAGCTGTCCCGAGCCGACGATAATTCATGATGCGATGCCTCCGTTGAATGTTGAGCACTAATTGTACTACTCAATGTGCAACTCTTTCGCGGGACAAATGACATTTCGAGCCGTCTTTGCGAGAAATCTCATTCGCGCCTTGCGAGATTTCTCGCTCCGCTCGAAATGACAAAAGTGTTGCACATTAGGTATTGTACTCTGAATTTATTTCACGTGAAATAAAAAAATCCAATTCCGCAAAGAATTGGATTTTTTTATCAACCACCGCTAATCGCGAGAATGATTTGAATCGAATCGTTTGCCGCGATGGGCGTTTCCAAAGTGGGAGCGAGGCGTTGATTGACAAACAATTTGAAATGTTCGCGCAAGCGTCCCTGCTCATCAATCACGCGAAATTTAATCCCGGGATAACGCGCGTCCAAATCGTCAAACACGGCACGCAGCGTTTCACCATTCGATTCAACTTGGCGCGCGTTGTTTGTATATTTTCGAAGCGGTGTAGGAATCGCAATGAGAGCCATATTGCAGGATGGAAAAATTTTCTCGCCGGTCACGGACGAGAAAATTTTTCAACTATATCTCTCCCACTTCAACGGAAAAAATTTCGGGCAGTCCATCCGCGATGCGCGTCCAGCTCTCGCCTTCATCACGGCTCGCCCACACTTCGCCGCCCGTTGTGCCAAAATACAAACCAAGCGGGTCGCGCGTATCGCTGTTCATCGCTTGCCGTTTCACGGTGAACCAACCGCCGCTCGTCGGCAGGCCTTTGTCTTGGCGTTTCCACGTTTTGCCAAAATTGTGCGTGACGAACGTTGCCGGTTTGCCGTCGTGCGGGACGCGCGCGTACGGAAATGCTTCGTTCGGAAAAATCCACGCGGTCTTGGGGTCACGCGGATGCGTCACAATCGGAAACCCGTGGTCGCTGATTCCCTTTGGCAATTTGTCGCCGATGCGCACCCACACTCCATCTCGGTAATCAATGGTGTACACGCCACAATGATTCTGCTGATACAAACGGTCGGGGTCGAGCGCGTTCATGCGCGTGGCGTGCGGGTCGTGTCCCACTTCCGCCGTCGGATTTTCGAGGAAAAAAGAACTGATGCCTTTGTTAAAGGGGCGGAACGTCGCAAACTTGTCGAACGATTCAAAAACACCCCCCCCCGACAAACTGATGTACATGTGATTCGCGTCGCGCGGGTCAATCAAGATGGAATGCGCGGTGGGACCGCCGGGCGGTCCTTGCTCCAGCTCGCGCTGTGCCGCGCGAAATTCGGGGTCGTGATTTAACCCGGTGACTTCGCTCCACGTCGCGCCCGCGTCTTCGGAACGAAACAGCCCTTGTGGCGAGGTGCCCAGATACCACACGCCGGGTTCGCTCGCGTGTCCGGGGCTCAACCAAAAATTATGATGAATCGAAATTCCCAAATCAGCCGGGAACGCAGGCGGCGTGGTGGCTTCCGTCCACGTTTTTCCGAAATCGGTGGAACGATGAATCGTCGGTCCGAGATGTCCGCCGCGTTCGGTCATCAAAATTGTTTTCCGGTCACGCGGGTCAAGCACCATGTGATGAATGGTACTGCCAATCATAATTTCGCGCGCCGTTTTCCATTCCTTGCGTTTGCCGTCATCACGCAAAATAAATCCGCCTTTGCGCGTGCCGACGAGCAATAGAAGGTCGCCGTTCGCGCGGGCGGAAGATTTTTTCGAGGCGGTTTTGCGTGGGGCAGTTTTGGTTGGCATCTGATGTCCTCCTTGAGAAACGATGCCGCTATTTTAATAGAACAAATGTGCGATGTCAATGGGTCTGCGTGACAAGTTTGTTGCGATTTGCTACGCGGACGCTCAAGGCAAAGACCCCAAACGCCAGGATGGTCATCGTTCCAATGACCCACAACAAACTCGCAGGACTCACGCGCTCGAACAATTGTCCAATCAAAGTCGGCATCACCAAATTCCCCATGCTCGCGCCAACAAAAAAGAGTCCCGTTACGGTCGCGGTGATGGTCATGTGTCTCCCCGCGAAGGTGAGCATGGTCGGAAACGTGGAAGCAATCCCCAAGCCAAAAAGCATGGTGCCGCCCCACACGGCGAGAACAGAAGCAGGAAAGGCAAGCAGGACCGCAATCCCACCCGTTGCCAAAAGCAAATCGAACAAGATGATGAGACGCGGGCGCACGCGCGCTGCCAACGGAATCGAAATCGCGCGTCCAACCATAAACGCGCCCCAAAACGCGGCGGTGATGAGCGCGGCGGTCACGTCATCCGCCAGACCGGTTTTGGTCGCGTATGTGGCAATCCATCCGCTGTAACTGATTTCCGCGCCCGCGACCAAAAGCAAAAACGCGGCAACCAGCATGACCAAGACATAATTCGGACGCGCGCTCGCGCGCTCTTGATGAGAAACAATCGGCGCCGGACTGCGGAGCGGAAAAAGGAGCAGGACAACCGGCAGCAGCAGCAAGGCGAGCAGCCAATAGCCCATGCGAAAATTTCCGGTAAAGAGAATGGCTTGCGCAATCAAGAGCGGCGAGATGAATGCGCCAACAGCGAAAAACAAATGCAAGCCATTCATGTACGGTGCAACGGCTTCACGATGCACCCAAATGATGAGCGTATTGCCGCCCACATCTACAATGGATTCCATGAATCCAATTATAAAGACAATGAGAATCAGAATCCACAAGAGCGGCGCGAAGGGCACACACGCCAACGCGAGCGCGATGAACAGGACGGCGCCTGCCATAGTGCGATGCCCGGGCAAGCGGTCCAACAAGCGCCCGCCGCCGAGTGCGCCGAGCATATAGCCGAACGAACGCGCGGTAAAGAGAAAACTAATCGCGCCAACGGAACTGTTCGTTTGTTGTGCCAAACCCTGTAGAGTGGGACCGATGACGGCAGTGGTCAAACCAAGCGCGATAAACGCGGCATAGTACGAAAACGTTTGCGCGAGCGCCGGCGAGTTGCCCTTGCCGGCGAGTCGTTCCCAAATGGTGAGAGGTGGATTCATGCCGTGTGTTAAAAGGAGCGCGCCGCAATGGAATGGGTTCTCTTGCGCGCGCAGCAAGGATTATACACGATTCTGTTCGACGCGGCGGTCACACTGCGACCGCCGCGCCAAAATCGAGCATCACTTGCATCACATCGCCCGTGTTGTTATCCAAAAGTTGAAAGGCGTTCGCCGCCTCGCGCGCCGGAAACGTGTGCGAAATCAAACGCGTGAGATTTATTTTTCCTTGCGCTTGCAATTCCATCACCGTTTGATTCAAACGCAAACGGTCCCAGCGATGCGCGAGACGCGGCGCGCTGCCCGAAATTTGCGAGCAGACGATTTCAATTCGATTGTGATGAAATTCTTCGCCCAAAAATACATCGGACGCCGCGCCTTGAAAAAATCCCGCGACGACGACGCGCGAATTGTACGCCGTCGCGCGAATCGCGGCGTGCAGCGCGCGGTACGAGCCGGTGATTTCGATGGAAACATCCGCGCCGCGATTTTGCGTGAGCGCCTTGACCGCATGCGCCGCGTCTTGCTCACGAACGTTAATCGTGTACGCCGCGCCGAGTTCGTGCGCGAGCGCGAGGCGTTCCGAAAGCGCGTCCACCGCAATCACGGTGCCGCCGTTCAAACGCGCGAGTTGTGTGATGGCGAGTCCCATCACGCCCTGTCCAAAAACCGCGACGTACTCGCCAACATGAATGTCCGCGTCGAGAACCACATTCAGCGCGATCGCGCCCGCGTGTGAAAAAATTCCCGCGCGCGGGTCGAGCGCAGGGTCGAGCACGCGCGCGGCTGCCCAATCTTGTTCCGCGACGTGTGTACTCTTGTGCCCCCACGTTCCCCAAATGCGGTCGCCGATTTTTACGCGCGTGACCGCGCTCCCGATTTCGCTTACGCGTCCCACTTCTTCGTATCCCAAATTCGTCACCGGATATGCAAGCGCTGTTTCCCCTTTCACAAACAATCTCGTTTCCGCGTCCCAACGTTTGTGCAAATACGGATTGGTGCCGCGATACGACGCGAGTTCCGTTCCCGCCGAAATGCCCGAATACAATGTTTCGATACGGACTTGATGCGGGGCGAGCAGCGGCTCCGCGTATTCGCGCAATTCGATCTGTTTGGGTGCAGTGAGTATGACAGCATAGCCCATGATGCGCCTCCTCTTAAATCATTTCGCCGCGCGACGCGCGAATTGCCAGGTCCACAAACACCGCGCTCGTCCAACCAAAAATGCCGGCGGCTTTGGGCGGCGGCATGCCGGTGAGCGGATTATAGTATTCGTAAATATCCGCGTGCTGCTGCACAACCTCCAACGTGCGCTCCAACAATTCGCGCGCGAGCTGCGGATAGCCGCATTTGGATAAACCTTCGATGAACAAGTAATTGATGTTCACCCACGTCGGTCCGCGCCACATTTGGTCAGCGTCGAATTTGGGGTCGCTGGCGGAAACGACCGGCAGCGGATAGCGCGTCCAAAATTCTTGCGGTGAGGTGAGATGTTCGAGCAGACGCGCTTCCATCGCTTTGGGCAAACGTCCCGTCAGCAAGGGAAACAAATTCAAGAGCGTCACGGTACGAATCCGCTTGTGCGATTTGAGCGCCCAAAAGAGCCCCGCGTCCTCATCCCAAAAATGCTCAATCATTTTTTGCGTGAGCTCTGCCGCGCGTTCGCGCCAGCGGCGCGCGTCATTGGTCTCGCCGATAATTTCGGCGATGCGCGCGAGCGCGTCCATTTGCATCACGAGGTACGTGTTGATGTCGGGCGATTCGACGGGCATTCCTTCATCCCACAACGGATGGTCGTCGGAACTCATGTACGGATGATTGTACTGGACGATGCCGTCATGGTCATCATCATTTTTTTCAAACCACCATTCGTTCCAACGCGTGATGGGTTCGTAAATCTCTTGCAAAAAATCCACATCAGGAAATTCGTCAAAAACTTTTAATGCTGCCCACGCGATGAGGGGCGGCTTGGTCACTTCTTGCAGCGCGCCCGTTTGCGGCAGCGCAAATTCAAACACCGCGCCTTCGTCGTGAATCGCGTCGGGAATCATGCCGTCCGCGCGTTGATGGTCGAGGACGATGCGAATGTGGTCTTGCGCGAGTTTTTTATCCAGATTGCGATACGCGAGCGCGTGAAAAAAAGAATCCCATTGCCAGACGCCGACATAGTACGTTTTGGACGGCGCCATACTTTCGCGCGTGGTGTAAAAGCGCGGACCAATCAAGCCCGCGCGCAAACACCACCACGCCCAATAGTACTGCGTCTCGTACTGCGCGGACACTTTGGGTACCGCGTCGAACCACGCGCGCCAGCGTTCTTCCGCGCGTGCGAGCGTTTCGGAAGCGAGCGGCACGGCGCGATTAAATCCCAAACGCGGCGTGATGTTTAGCGTGATGCCGCTTTCGGTTTTCGGTTCCACGCGCAGAAGTACGGTTTGTGTGCCGCTGCCTGTTCCGACAATTTGATTTTCGACGATGCGCGCGTTTGTGGTGTACGCGACGTTGCGATGCGTATTGCGATGCGCGGGGTCGCCTTTGAATTCGCCGCCGCGTCGGTCGGTGCGTCCTTCGGCGGCAGACAATTCAAAACGAATGCCGCACGCGGCGAGCGGCAGCTGCAAATACATCGTCTCTTCGTCCAAAAAGGTCCAGCGAAAATCGCCGATGGCAGTGTGCATTTCAATCGTGTGCGGATACGTGTCGAGTTCAAAAGCCAGCGGCTGTCCTTTGCCGTCGAGCAGTTGGAGCTCGCGGACGAGAGGGGGACGGCGGCGATAATGTCCGAATTCCTGTTCCCACGCGGTCCAGCGTTCTGCGAGTTTGATGGAAAATTCGGCGTCGGCGCAAAAGAGCATGATGCGCGAGCTGCGTTCGCTGAACGGGACCGTTTTCAAATCAATGCGATGGCGCAGCCGCTGCAAATACGCAACAGACGTTTCCATGGAGCATCCTTTTTGATTGGAGC
Source organism: Chloroflexota bacterium (assembly GCA_029778615.1). Lineage (GTDB taxonomy): Bacteria > Chloroflexota > Anaerolineae > UBA4142 > SHND01 > SHND01. The sequence goes on from JAKOPZ010000178.1 coordinate 41,246, forward strand.
GAGTCCAAAACGTTTTGGGAATTCTATTGACAGCCAAAACATTTTCGTCTATTCTATCAGAAATTCCAAAACGTTTTGGAAGCCAAAGGGCATTGGCAAATTATGGCAGTCACCATTCGCGATGTGGCGAAGGAACTGAACCTCTCGATTACCACCGTCTCGCGCGCGCTCGACGGGTATGACGATGTGGCGCAAGCGACGCGCATCCGTGTACGGCGCACCGCGCGCCGGATGGGCTATATTCCCAGCCGCGCCGCGCGCAATCTCCGCCGCCAGCGTGCCGACATCATCGGTTATGTGATTCCCGCGCGCGGCACGCGTTTTACCGACCCCTTCTTTTCCGAATTCATTGCCGGTCTCGGCGACCAAGCAGTGTCTCAAAATTTTGACCTGCTGGTCTCGACGGCGACACCCGATACGGCTGCCGAAAAACAAGTTTATACGCGGTGGATGCAGAGTCGTCTCGCCGACGGTGTGATTCTAAGCCGCGTGCGCCTGGACGATTGGCGCGCGAAACAGCTCGCCAAGAATCATTTTCCGTTTGTGATGCACGGACGCACACGCGGCGAGCCCGCTTGCCCGTTTATCGAAATTGATTCGCGCGCGGGATTTGCGCGGCTCGTCAAGCATCTCGTCGAACGCGGACATACCCGCATTGGCTATATCGGCGCGCCGAAAAAATTTACACTCCAGCGCGACCGTTTTGCCGGTTACGTTGACGGACTGCGCGCGGCAAACATTCCTTTTGACGAAGCGTTGGTTGGCGTCGGTGACCTCACGCGCGCGGGCGGGTACCACGCGGCGCAGACCTTGCTCGCATTGCCGAACCCGCCCACCGCGATTCTTGGCGCGAACGATTTGACCGCCGACGGAGTTTTGCGCGCCGCGCGCGAACGCGGCATCGTCGTCGGACGCGAGCTCGCCGTCGCGGGCTACGACGGCACCGAAGTTTCGGAACACACGCAGCCGCCGCTCACGACGCTCAAGCAGCCCGTGTACGACACCGCGCGCAATCTCGTGAAAATGTTGATTGCGCTCATTCAAGGGGAAACCCTCGCCGAGCCGCAAATTGTTCTGCAGCCCGAACTCATCATTCGCGAATCCACCGGCGGATGATGGATTACCAAGTGTACTTGTGCTAAATTTTTTTCGAAAGGAGGAACACCCACTCAAATTTTCCGTCCCGCCGTTTCACCATTGTTGAATGATGTTACGCAGAGCTGTCATTTCGAGCCGTTCTTGCTCACGCGCAGTTCGCGTGAAGTCTCAATCAGCAAAACCGAGATTTCTCACAGGGTTTACCCCGAAGGATTGAGGGGTTCGAAATGACATGCGTAACATGAGTTATTGATTCTCATGGTCACGCGCGGTCACCGATTGTTCAGTGTACTGGCGTGACCGCGTTCGAGGAGGAGAAAAGATGTTAAAAATATTTTCGCGTCAACCTGTGGCGCTGCTCGCATTGATTGTGATTGCGCTGGTCGTCGTGGCTGGCTGTGCGCCCGCCGCACAACCTACCGCTGCGCCGCCGACGAGCGCGCCCGCTGCCACGAATGCACCCGCTGCAACAAATGCACCGGCGCCAACCACCGCGCCTGCAGGCGGCGCAACCGCAACACAACCACCGCCAACCCCCAACGGCGGTATCATTTTTCACTCGTCGCAATTCGCGCCGGTGAACGAAGCCGAAGCGATGCGAAACGTTATCTTGAAAGACGCGCCGATGCTCGTGGATTTTCAACCGCAAGCGGCAGGACCGTTTGTTGATATTCCGCTCGCCCAGCAAAAAGCCGGCAAGGTCAATATCGCCGTCCTCGGCGGACAGCACGGCGACTTTCCCGCGTTCGCCAACGCGGGACTGTTGGACGACGTGACGCCGCTCTTGAATAAACTTGCCGACCGCAAGTTCCCCGAACAGTACATCGCACTCGGCAAGCTCGGCACGGACAAGCAGTACTATATTCCGTGGGCGCAGGCGACCTACATCATGGTGGCGAACAAGGACGCGCTCCAGTACTTGCCGCAAGGTGCGGATATTAACAAACTTACCTACGAACAGCTCACCGAGTGGGCAAAAAACGCGCAGCAAGGCACCGGACAGCGGGTGCTCGGTTTGCCCATTGGTCCGCAAGGATTGATTCATCGGTTTTGGCAGGGCTATTTGTATCCCGCATACACGGGAACGGAAGTGGTCAATTTCAAGAGCGCCGACGCGGTGAAAATGTGGACGGACTTTAAGGAATTATGGAAGTACGTCAATCCCGGTTCGACCAATTACAACAACATGTCCGAGCCCCTGCAATCGGGCGAAGTGTTGATTGCATGGGACCATGTCGCGCGCCTGCGCGATGCGCTGCAAGCGAACCCCGACCAATATGTGGCGTTCCCCGTACCCGCCGGTCCCAAAGGACGCGCGTACATGCCCGTTCTCACCGGTCTCGCTATTCCTGTCGGCGGTCCGAATCGCGCCGAAGCAGAACAATTGATTACGTACCTCACCGACCCGAAAACACAAACGCTCGTCGCGCAAAATCTGGGATTCTTCCCGGTGGTTTCGGGTGCGGACACGAGCAACTTGCCGCCCGGCGTGAGACTGGAAGCGGACGCGATTGCGACAATGCAAGCTTCACCGGATGCGCTGCCCGCGCTGCTGCCCCTTGGTCTCGGCGCAAAAGGCGGTGATTGGAACAAAGTGTACAATGACACGTTCCAACGCATCGTCATCAAGGGCGAAGACATTCAGACAGTGTTGAATGAACAAGCCGCGTTGATGCAAGGTATTTTGAACGAGACCAAAGCCAAGTGCTGGCCCCCGGACCCGGCAAGCGATGGTCCGTGCCAAGTGAAATAATCAGTGGTCTGTGAACCGTAAGCAGTGGTCAGTAATCAGTCCTCAGCAACCAAACGGGAGACTGGTTACTGACTACGGATAACTCGCTTTTAAAATGGCGACACCTTCCATGACAAGCGACGCGCGCGTGTCCGCGTTGTCTCCGCCTGCGACGAACCAATCATTCGCGCGACGGTTCGAAAGCGCGCTGCCGTACATTTTGCTCTTGCCGTCTGCGATTTTTTTGCTCATCTTTTTCGCGTGGCCCATGGTGCAGGCGTTGATTCTGTCCGTGCGTACACCCGACGGCGTGTGGACGACGCAGTATCTCGAACGCATGGTGCGCGATGTCAATTTCACCGACGCGCTGCGCAACACCTTTCTCATCATCCTCATCGCGGTCCCGCTGCAATTCGTTTTCGCGATTGCAATGGGCTTGCTCATTCAAGCAAAACTCAAAGCGTCGGGACTGTTCTTGTATTTCTGGACGATTCCCCTCGCCGTGTCCGACCTCGCGGCGGGTCTCGTGTGGCTCGCGATTTTTAGCGACCGCGGCTTTCTCAATTCCGTACTGCGCACGACGGGCATCATGCCGATTGCGTTCTCGTGGCTCAGCTTTGAAAATTACGGCACGCTGCTGATGGCAGTCGTGATTGCCGAACTGTGGCGCGCGACTTCGATTGTGATGGTGATTGTCGTCGCGGGTTTGCAGCTCATTCCGAATGATTATCTCGAAGCTGCCGAAGTGTTTGGTGCGAGCCGCTGGCAAAAAATTTGGAACGTGATGCTGCCGATGATTCGTCCCAGTTTGCAAGTCGCGTTGATTCTGCGAACGATTCTCGCGTTCCAAGTCTTCGCCGTCGTCATCGCGCTCGCAGGACGCTCCATGCCCGTTCTCGCGAGCGAAGCGTACAACCGCTACGGCGAATTGAATTCGAACGGCGCGGCGGCGTACGCGTTGGTGATTTTGATTTTTTCGCTGCTGACAACGGGCTTGTATTTGCGCGCGTTACGCACGAGTGAAGAGGAGATGGGACGATGAGCGCACAAACCAACGCAATGCGTACACCTCTCGCGAACGCGGAAGAAATGCCGTTCAACGCGGCGGCGAACAAACCTACGCTCGCGAAAACGATTACGCGTCTTTTGCTGTATGCGGCTGCCATCACGATTTCATTATTCTTTCTCGTGCCGATTTATCTTATCGCCATTTCCGCGTTCAGTCCGCAGCAAGCAATTTTTGCGTATCCCAAAGCGCTGATTCCGCAAACGCTGTCGGCGGACACGATGCTTTTCTTTTGGAATGCGCGCGGCGTGCAATCCGCGCTCGTGAACAGCGTCCTCGTCGGCATTCTCGCACTGATTTTTTCGCTGCTCGTTGGCGCGCCGGCAGGGTACGCGCTCGCGCGCTTTTTGTTTCGTGGACGCGATTCGTACAAAATGCTGATTCTTACGACGCGCGCGTTTCCGATTGTGATTCTTTCGATTCCGCTCGCGGTGAATTACATTCAATGGAATTTGTACGATACGCTCTGGGGCGTCGCGTTCGCGCATACCGCAATGGCGCTGCCGACGACGATTCTCGTCACGAGCAGTATTTTCATCGGCGTCTCGCGCGAATTGGAAGAAGCCGCGCAAACGCTCGGCTGCAATCGCGCGCAAGCCTTTATCAAAGTCGCGCTGCCGCTCGCGCTGCCCGGTCTCGCCGCCGCCGCGATTTTCACGTTCGTACTTTCGTGGAATGAAACGTTCGCCGCGACGATTCTCACGCAGCGCAATCGCACCCTCCCCGCGCTGGTGCTCGCGCAAATCGCCGATGTGGGCGCGCCGCTGCCGTTTCGCTACGCGGGCGGTTTCTTTCTCATCGCGCCGTCGCTCATTTACATCTTTTTCATGCGCAAATATTTGCTGGGCATGTGGGGACAAGTCGTCAAATAAGGCAGGTGAAACATGGACGACCAAGAGCGTGGACAAGTCACGCGCACGGCAGCGCAAGTCTATGAGGAATTTTTTCTGCCCGCGCTCTTTCAACAATGGAGCGGGCGGGTCGCCGATGCCGCCAAGATTGAATCGGGACAGCGCGTACTCGACGTCGCCTGCGGCACGGGCGTACTCGCGCGCGAAATTTCCAAGCGTGTGAGGGAAACTGGCACGGTTGTCGGATTGGATGTGAATGAGGGAATGCTTGCGGTCGCAAAACGCCAAGCCCCGCACATCGAGTGGAAACATGGACGCGCCGAAGCGCTTCCGTTTGACGACGCGAGTTTTGACGCGGTCGTCAGCCAATTCGGTCTCATGTTTTTTGAGAATCGCCGCGCGGCATTGCAAGAAATGTGGCGCGTGCTGCGTCCGGGCGGCAGCTTGGCAGTGGCGGTATGGGATACGCTGGAAAATTCAACCGGCTATGCGGTTATGACCAATCTCTTGTACGAGCTGTTTGGGGAACGCGCGGCGAATGCGATGCGCGCGCCCTTTGTATTGGGCGATATGGAGGAGCTGCGCGCGCTGTTTGCGGACGCGGGAATTTCCCCTGTTCAGATTTCAACGCACGACGGGACCGCGCGTTATCCTTCCTTGGATGAAATGATTCATACCGAGATTCGCGGGTGGACGCTCGCGGACATGCTTGACGAGGCACAATACGCGCAGCTGCTCCATGCTGCGCGCAACGCGATGAAACCCTATATCGCGCCCGACGGCTCTATCGCTTTCAGCGCCCCCGCGCACATTGTCAGCGCGACTCGTTCTTGATAGGAGCACAACATGGGAGAAATCCGTATCGAAGGCGTTTGGAAATATTTCAACAAAGGCAAAGTTGCCGCGCTCAAAGATATCTCGTTGACCGTCGAGGACCGTGAATTCATGGTGCTGCTCGGTCCTTCGGGCTGCGGCAAAACAACGCTCTTGCGCTGCATCGCGGGTTTGGAATATCCCGAACGCGGACGCATTTTCATCGGCGGGCGCGATGTGACGGATGCGCCGCCGCGCAGTCGCGGTATCGCGATGGTGTTTCAAAGTTACGCGGTGTTCCCGCACCTCAACGTATTTGAAAATATCGCGTTCGGATTGCGCATGCAGAAACGTCCGAACGAAGAAGTGACGCGGCGCGTGAATCAAGCGGCGGGCTTGATGCGTATCGAAAAATTTTTGGAGCGTTATCCCGCGCAGCTTTCGGGCGGACAGCGGCAGCGCGTCGCCGTCGCGCGCGGGCTGGTGATGGAGCCGCAAGTGTTGTTGATGGACGAACCGCTGTCGAATCTCGACGCGCTGCTGCGTTTGCAAGCGCGCGCGGAATTGAAACGTTTATTGCAAGAAGTGGAAACGACGACGGTGTATGTGACGCATGACCAAATCGAAGCGTTGAGCATGGGCGACCGCATCGCGGTAATGGAAATCGGAGAGATTGTGCAAGTGGACGTGCCCAAAGAGGTGTACGAGAATCCCGCGACGCTCTTTGTGGGCGGCTTTATCGGCACGCCGCCGATGAACTTTATGCGCGGCACGGTCAAAAGTGTGAACGGCGCTTCTGCCATCACCATCGGCGACCAGGTGATTCACGCGGCGCTGCCCGCGCACTTTCAGACGGGACAAGACTTGTTGATGGGCATTCGCGCGGAGAATATCGAAGCGAGCACACAATCATCGCCCGATGCAGTGCCTGCGCGCGTGCTCGTCGTCGAGCCGCTCGGTTCGCATTTGCTGTTGACCGCGCAGGTCGGCGACACGCCCATCAAAGTCCAGACACGCATTGATTTTCCCGTCGTGCCCGACCAAACGATTTATCTCAAACTCGAATCCAATCAGGTGCGCTGGTTCGACGCGGAAACGGGAGTGCGCTTTGAATCCGGTGAGAAAATGTCCGTCGTTTAGAAAATGTCCGTCGTTTAGAAAACGACGGCAAAAGAAGTAAAACAGAAAGAAATAAGAAAATAAAAAAGAAAAAAATGCAGCCTATGGTTAACCTCGACGCGCTGCGCGCAGAAGCGCAGCGCGTTTTGCAATTAAACAATCGCGGTGAATTCACTACACCGTCGCCGCATCAATATCCGCATCAATGGAATTGGGACGCCGCGTTCATTGCGTTCGGTTGGGCGCATTTTGATTTGGCGCGCGCCCACACCGAAATTCGTTCGCTCCTTCGCGCGCAGTGGCGCAATGGCATGGTGCCGCATATCATTTATCATCACGGCGCATCCGATTATTTTCCGCCGCCCGAATTTTGGCAGACGCAAGGACTCGCGCACGGCGGCGACATTCTTTCTTCGGGACTCACACAGCCGCCCGTGCTGGCGACGATGGTGCGCCGCATCCACGAACGCTTTCCAGAGGACGCGAGCGAAAATATTTTTCTGCGCGAGGTGTTTCCAAAATTGGTCGCGTGGCATCGCTGGCTTCACACCGCGCGCGATGTGGACGGCACAGGGCTGCCATGTTTGATTCATCCGTGGGAATCGGGCGCAGACAATTCGCCGCGGTGGCTCACGCTGCTCGACCAAATTACGCCGTTCGATTTGCCCGCATACACGCGCCGCGATACAACGCACGTGCTCGCCGAAGAACGTCCGCGCGCGCAAGATTACGAACGCTTTGTGTTTTTGATTGACCGGGGGCGCCGCGTGCAGTGGAACGATGCAGAGCTCTTGGCAACGCATCCGTTTCTTGTGCAAGATGTCATGTTCTGTTCCATCTTGCATCGCGCCGACCAAGATTTGCTCGCGCTGGCAAAAACCTTGAACGCGGACACGCGCGAAATCGAAGCGTGGGTTGAAAAAACGCGCAGTGTGTTCAACACGCGGTTTTGGAACGAGGAACGCGGTCTGTATCTCGATTACGACGCGCGCGCGGGCGCGCCGATTCCCGTCAACACATGCGCGACGTTCGCGCCGCTCTATGCGGGATTGGCGACCAATTTTCAAGCCGCGCGTTTGCTGCGCGACCATTACGAAAATCCGCGCGAATACGCGCCGAGCGCGGGTTCCAAATTTCGCGTTCCCTCCACCGCCAAAGATGAACCCGGGTACGCCCCGCGCCGCTATTGGTGCGGACCGATTTGGATGCTGTTGAATTGGTTGACCGCGCAGGGACTGGAAGATTACGGGTTCCGCGCGCAAGCGCAAGAATTGCAGAGGCAGAGTTTCGAACTGCTGCAAACACACGGCATCCGCGAATACTATGACCCGCGCGACGGCAGTGGTCTCGGCGGCAAAGATTTCGCGTGGACCGCCGCGCTCGCGCTCGCGCTGGCGGACATGAATTTGGAATGAATAAACTCCGCGCGGGAATTCTCGGCGTTGGCAGCATCGCGCACAAACACGCGCGCGCAATACAGGACTTGGCTGAACACATCGAGCTCGTCGCGTGCTGCGGTCGAGATGAAACCAAAACGCGCGCCTTTGCGGAACAGTACACCGCAGGGCGCGCGTCCGTTTTTACGAATCCCGCAGAAATGTTTGACCGCGCAAAATTGGATGTGCTTGTCATTTGTTTGCCGCCGTTCGCGCACACGGACGAAGTGGAACACGCGACGGAACGCGGCATCCATCTGCTCATCGAAAAACCGATTGCGCTTGATTCTGCAACCGCGTGGAACATGGTGCGCGCAACCGAACGCGCAGGCATTCAAACGCAGGTCGGTTTCATGTATCGCTTTGGCGAAGCGGTGGAACAATTCAAAACGCGTCTGGACGCGGGCGAATGGGGCAGAGTCGGTTTGCTCAGCGCGCGCTATTTTGCCAATTCACTGCACGCGTCGTGGTGGCGCGAACGCGAAAAATCAGGCGGACAAATTGTCGAGCAAGCGATTCATCTTTTCGATTTGTTCCGCTATTTCGGCGGCGATGTTGCGCGCGTGTATTCACGTCAAGCAAATTTATTTCATCAAACCGTTCCCGGGTACGATATTGAGGATGTGAGCGCGACGATTTTGGAATTTGCACATGGCGCGCTCGGCGTCGTGTACGCGACGAACGCGGCACTGCCGCATCAATGGATAAAGGAATGGCGCGTCGTCACGCAAAATGTGCTCGCCGAATTTTCCGACTGGAATCACGCGACCTTTACGCCAACCGGAGCGCCGAACGCTGCGCTACTTTTTGTCGCGTCAGAGCGCGATGTATTTGTCGCGCAGCTGCAAAATTTGGTGCAGGCGATTCAGACCAACGGCGAAACGCGAACGCCAATGCGCGAAGGCGCGCGTGCGCTCGATGTCGTACTCGCGGCGGTGGAATCGAACGCGCGCGGGATGCCCGTCGAGGTGCGGAATGAAAATTCTTGAGACGCAACATGCTTACGGCATTGCATTTGAAACGATTGTTCTCCGCTCCATGCAACCGCTCGTGAATGGCGCGGCGCTTGCGGATGCGCGGCTGAAATGGACGCGCGACAAGGCGAATGAAATGGCGTGGTGTTATGCCGCCCCCGCGCTTGGCGAAGGAACCTTTTGCATTGCCTTGACACGCGAAAAGGAATCATGCGGCACGCTGCGGTATTGGCTTGAAAATCTGCCGGATGATTTTGTCTTGGACGCGTTCGGCATTCATTTCGCGCGCGTGGAAAATGTGCGCGCGTTTTTCCGAAACGGCTATTACAGTTGGGACGGAAGCGAATATGTGGAAAGCGATGCGGCGAACGAGGTTCTCGGTTACGCGATGACACAACTCTTGTCGAATGCGCGAGACACGAACGTCGTCATCGGCTTTGACCGCCACGACCGTTTTCAACAAACCTTTACGTTCTCGAAAATTGACGATGCGTTATCGCTTACGATTCAAACGTTGTGGGACCGCAAAACGCGTGTTGGCAATGCAGCGTGCGAATCCGAAACATTGATTCTGTTTGAATACGCCAGCGTCGAGGACGCGCTGCGCGAGTGGGCGAAACACGTCGCCGCGCATTCCCCCATTCCGCCGCGTCACGTCGAACGCATCATCGGCTGGTGTTCGTGGTACAACTTGTATGCGTCCATCACGCAAGAAAATATATTGGAACATTTGCGCGGCGCGCAAACCATCGCGCAGCGCGAACAATTGCCGCTGCGCGTGTTTCAAATTGACGACGGCTTTACGCCCGAAATGGGTGATTGGCTGGAAGTGAAACCGCAATTTCCGCGCGGGATGAAACCACTGCTGGACGAGATTCGCGCGGCAGGATTCGTTCCCGGTTTGTGGATTGCGCCGTTCATGGTGGGGAATCGCAGTCATTTATTTCGAGAGCATCCCGATTGGGTCGTGCGCGAACGCGCGACGGGCGAACCGCTCGCGCCAATGAAATTTTACGAGGAATTTCGCTGGCACAAGCGGAGCGAAGAATATTACATACTCGATGCGACGCATCCCGACGCGTTCGAATATCTGAGCCGTGTTTTTCGCGTGTGGCGCAACGAATGGGGCTGCGGATATTTCAAAACCGACTTTATGCAATTCGGAAGTGAACATGGCGCAGAGCGCGCGTTGTATCACAAAGAGGGCATGACGCGCATTGAAATTTGGCGGCGCGTCGCAGAAATGATTCGCGCGGAAATTGGCGATGCGTTGTGGCTCGGCTGCGGCTGTCCGTTATGGGCATCGGTTGGACTCGTGGACGCGGTACGCATCGGGCGCGATGTGGGCGTGACATGGGACGGCGAACACGCGTCGAAATCGCTTTTGCGCGACGGCGCGACGCGCAATTTTGCCAACGGGATTTTGTGGCAAGCGGACCCCGACTGCATTTTATTGCGCGAACGTTTTCATTATTTGAGTGATGCGGAAATTTCCGCGCTCGCGTTGTTCGGCGGTCTGCTCGGCGGGGTGCTGATGACGAGCGATGCGTTGGATGAATTGTCGGCGGAGCGATTGCGGCTTTGGAAATTTTTGCTCGACGCGAAAATTACGGCGTGTCGTTTTCCACTGCTCGGACGTTTGAATGACCCGGTGCTCCTTCAAACCATTCGGGCAGAAAATTTTAGCGGTGTATTCTTTTTAAACACCGGCGACGCGCGCATCGTGCGCGAATATGAGTGGAGCGCTCTCGGCATCGAGCCGCCGGAAAAAGTGTATGAGTGGACACCGCACGCAATGATTCCGGAAACAGTGTCGCGCGCCATGGTCGAGTTGGAACGTCACGCGAGCAAACTTGTGCTGCTGAGCAATCCGAAAATACTGTGCTGAAGATTTTTGCCGCGTCGCGTCACGCGCTTGCTCAAAAAAGCGGGTATGGCGACTGCAAAGTCCTTTGACAGGGGTTGTCATTGCGAGGGACGAAGCAATCTCACCCGCCCGGTGGGGATTGCTTCGTCGCAAAGAACGCTCTTCGCAATGACAAATGGGGCGCGCTCGCGACTTTGCAGTTGCCATGAAAAAGCGGGAGAAGAGCTTGCAAGGAAAACGGTTTCCTTTATACTTTATCGGAAAACGTTTTCTCACTCCTGACTCCCCGCGCACTTTTTCCCACTATGCGGCACCCTCATTCCATTCCGGAAAAGCTCGAATCACGATGCCCATCACGCTAACTGAACTCGCCGACGCTGCCGGTGTCTCGCTTGCCACTGCCTCGCGCGCGCTCAACGATAGCGCGCACCCGATGAACAAAGAGACCAAACGGCGCGTCCTCGCGCTCGCTCAAGAATTGGGGTATCGCCCCAACCTGATGGCGCGCAGTTTGAAAACCGAACGCACGTTTGCCATCGGCATCATTGTGGACGATATTGCCGGTGCTTTTACGCCGCTCGTACTTCGCGGGATTCAAGATTATTTGAATGAGCATCATTATTTTAGCGTCGTCATCAACGCCGACTGGAATCCCGAAACCGAAACGGAAGCAATTCAAAATCTCATCAGCCGTTCGATTGACGGGATTATTTTTGTCGAATCGCGGCTCCGCGACGCGCAGCCCATGCTCGATACGGCAAACAAGCCGTATGTGTTTGCGCATCGGTTATTCGGCGGCGCAAAAAGCAATTCCGTGAATGTGGACGATGTGGCGGGCGGCAGAATGGCAACGGAACATCTTCTCATCTTGCAGCATCGGCGCATCGGTTTCATCACCGGACGCAAAGGATGGAATGCGAGTGAAGACCGTCTTGCCGGGTATCGCGCGGCATTGAAACACGCGCACATTCCGTTTGACCGCGCGTTGGTTATCGAGGGCGATTGGGAAATGCAGAGCGGCTATGCTGCCGCGAAGAAATTTTTGCAAATGTCCGACCGTCCGACGGCGATTTTTGCCGCGAACGATTTGATGGCGCTCGGCGCGATGTATGCGATTCAAGAAGCGGGACTGCGCGTGCCCGAAGATATTGCAGTGGTTGGTTACGACGACCGCGAAATCGCGGGTCTTGCGCGTCCTTTAATTACGACGGTGAGTTTACCGTGTTACGAAATGGGGCAGCGTTCGGCGGAACTGCTTTTGCAATTGTTGGAAAAGAAAATCAACGCGGTAGAGCCGATACGCATTCCGGGCAAACTCATCGTGCGCGAATCATCGGGCGCCTTGCGCGCGAAAATGCCGTTGGCGCAATACATCACGCGCACGAGCCCGCGTCGTTCAGCAGTCCCGGACAAGCCCAGACGCAAAGAGAAAGGTCGCGCGTAACGCTCGAACCATTCCATTTTTTTTTGAATTGAAGATGCAATCAAAGCAGTGCGGTGGATTGGTTGGTGGAAAAAGAAATTGTACGCACCGGTGACGCTCAATGGCTCGCATGACACGTTGCGCTGTTGTAGTTTTTATGCTACACTCTAAATATGAGCAATCAGCCAATTGAATTGCTAGAGTATCTGGACGAAAATGGACGAAATCCATTTCGCAATTGGCTGGAGGCGTTAAAAGACCAACAAGCGCGTGCCAGAATCCGTGTGCGCCTCAATCGTATTCGCCTTGGCAATTTCGGGGATTGTAAAAGTGTGGGAAGTGGTGTAAGTGAAATGAGAATCCCGTACGGACCGGGTTATCGAGTCTATTTCGGGCGCAAGGGTGACTACGTGGTCATTTTATTATGTGGTGGTGACAAAAGCACACAATCCAAAGACATTGCGCTGGCGCAAAATTATTGGGAGGATTATCGGCGGAGGACCAAATGAAACGAGTGACAGCAAAATATGAGGATGGACTCAAAGCCGCGTTGAAAAATCCCGACGAAGCCGCTGCCTATTTGAATGCGGCGCTGGAAGACAACGACCAAAAAGTTTTTCTGCTCGCGCTGCGGGATATTGCCGAAGCGCGCGGCATGACGCAACTTGCCCAAGAAACATTACTCAATCGCGAAAATCTGTACCGTATGTTGTCGTCGAATGGTAACCCACAGCTCGCGAGTTTGAATGCGCTATTGCAGAGTTTAGGACTGCGCTTGGCAGTTCAAGTAGATTCATCCAACTAACCATGAATGAGAAAGGGCTTGCGCCACGGCGACAGTGAACGCAAGCCCAAAGGGAGGAGAAGAACGAACGCGCTAGGCGCGCCGTCGTCGTCGCACATAATCAAATGTAATCGCAAGCAATAGCACAAGACTAATCACAATCTTGTGCCAGTACGGATTGATGTTGAGCATAATCATTTCGTTTTGCAGCGTGCCAATCAACAGCGCGCCGACGAGGACGCCCAACACACTGCCTTCGCCGCCCTTGAAACTGATGCCGCCCAAAATGCACGCCGCAATCGCTTGCAACTCAAATCCCTCGCCGGCGGCAGGATGTCCCAAACTCAAACGCGCGGCAGTGATGATTCCCACAATCGCCGCGCACACCACCGAAAGCACATAACACAAAATAATGCGCGCATCCACATTCACGCCCGAAAGCCGCGCAGCTTCCATATTTCCCCCCGCCGCGTAAATTTGGCGTCCCACAAACGTAAAGCGCAGCAAATAGTACGCGATGGCAACCACCACCGCGCAAATGACGACGGGAATGGGAATCAGATTCGCGATATACCCTTGTCCAATCGTCGTAAATTCCTCCGGCAGCCCGGTGATGGGAAAGCCGTTGGTGAGCACGAGAATTGCACCGCGCGCGAGACCGAACGTGACGAGCGTAATCAAAAAACCGTGCATCTTTAATTTCGTCACAAAGAGTCCGTGTCCCATTCCAATCGCGAGCGCGAGCAGCAGCGTCAACGGAATCGCCACCCAAATTGGCAAGAGCCATACCATCATAAAATACGCGACGACCACGCCGCCCAGTCCCACAATGGAACCGACGGACAAATCAATGCCCGCGACGAGAATGGTAAATGCAACGCCAACTGCCGCAATCGCCAGCATCGCGGAATCGCGCGTCAAAATTTTAAGGTTCTCGATCTGCAAAAAGCGCGGGTTGATGGAACCGCCAATGATGAACAGAATGACGACGATGAGGAAAATGACAAATTCGGTATTGCGAAACCAGCTCTTGACGAGTTCGCCGATGTTGATGCCGGTGCGTGCTTGGGCAGACGTAGAGATACTGCTCATGAATCATCCTTTCGGTAGTGCAATGGTGCGGTAGTGAGATAGTGCGATAGCAAAGGGGTGACTAACGCACGATTGCACTAACGCACGATTGCACTACCGCACAAATGCACTCTCGCACGATTGCACTATTCAAGCGCATCGAGCGCGAGAAATTTTGTCGCGCTGGTCATGATGGCTTCTTGTGAAAAATTCGCGCGGTCAAATTCGCCGGTCACGCGCCCCTGACACATCACAATCACGCGGTCGCTCATCCCCATAATCTCAGGCAGTTCGGAGGAAATCATCAAGATGCCGATGCCTTGCTGCGCGAGCCGACTCATCAACGCGTGAAACTCTGCTTTCGCTCCGACGTCAATCCCGCGCGTCGGTTCGTCCATAATCAACACTCGCGGTTTTGTGCTCAACCATTTCGCCAACACCACTTTTTGTTGATTGCCGCCGGAAAGATTACCGACTTGTTGCGAAATGCTCGGCGTTGCAATCGAAAGCGTTTTGACGTACTCGCTTGCGATTTCTTTTTCCGAATCCGCGCGGACGGTGCCTACCGCGTTCGAAATGCGTTTGAGAATCGCGAGCGTGGTGTTTTGTTTTACATCCATGCCCAACACGAGACCCTGATTTTTGCGGTCTTCGGGAATCCACCCAATGCCCGCGCGCACCGCGTCGCTTGGATTTTTGATGGCAACGGGTTTGCCTTGAATCAACACTTGCCCCGCATCCAATTTGTCCGCGCCGCAAATCAAGCGCGCCACTTCGGTGCGTCCCGCGCCAATCAAACCAGCAAGTCCAACAATTTCGCCCGCGCGTACCGTCAAACTTACATTGCGCACCCCATTGCTGCCCGAAAGATTTTGCACTTGCAAAACGGGTTCGCCGATTTTCGCATCCTCTTTTGGAAAGAGACCCACTTGGCGCCCCACCATGAGGCGAATAATTTTTTCTTCTGATGCGCGTTCACCCTTACTGCTCGAGGACGTTGAGGGTGAGCGCGCATCATCGGTCGCTTCCGCGCCCGACAATTCCCCCACGCGTTTTCCGTCGCGAAAGACGACGAGACGGTCCACCACTTGCAGCACTTCTTCCAAACGATGACTCACAAACACAACCGAGACATCTTTTTCTTTTAACCGCCGCATCAAGTCGAACAGCGCGACCACTTCTTTGGACGATAACGCGGAGGTGGGTTCGTCCATCAAAATCAAACGCGCGTTGCGCGAAATCGCTTTCGCAATTTCAACCATCTGCTGCGCGGCGACGGGCAGCTCTTGCACTTTTTTTGCGCCGTCGAGTTCGACGCCCAAGTCTGCGAGAATTGCTTCTGCCTCGCGTTTCATGCGCGCGAAATCTACAAGCCCGGCGGCGCGCACACGGCGCGGTTCGCGATTTAAAAAGATATTTTCCGCGACGCTCAGTTGCGGCACGAGCGCGAGTTCTTGATAAATGGTCGTGATGCCGAGAATCTGCGCGTGATGCGGACTATGAATTTCGACAGGCGCGCCTTGCCACAAAATAGTACCCGCGTCTTTGGTATATACGCCCGAAAGGATTTTGATGAGCGTAGATTTGCCCGCGCCGTTTTCGCCGAGCAGTCCCAAAATTTCACCGGGGTACACCTCAAAATCCACCGCGTCGAGCGCTTGCACGCCGGGAAATTGTTTCGATAGTTTTTCAATTTGCAAAAGTGGTTCGCGCGACATATACTCAATTTGAACCCGGCAGATGACGCATGGTCACCCTCAACGTACATCGAGCAGAGAGGGTGACCGTGCGTCAAGCGTGTCAGCGCGAAAGCTCTGCCAGGTTCGAGTGAACTGCCAGACAGGTTCGGTTCGCCAAACGGCGGCTTGCCGCCATTAGGCGCTCTGACTTGTCTGGTTTTTTTATTGCGACGGAATACCGATGCTGTTCAGATATTCTTTGTACTGCGGGAACGAATCGGCATAGATGACGTCAATGCCCGTGTTGAGACGGAACTTGTTGTCACCATCACGATACGGTTCGAGCATTTTCAGGACTTCATCCTTGCCGAGAATCGTCATGGCGTGCATCACGTAACCGCTCAAGTAGCCGTAAAAGTACACGCGCTGACCAATCATTGCTTGCGCGACACCTTCTGCCATGCAGCGCTGCGTTTCGGGTTCGGCATCAAACGCGACGAGTTTGATGGTGCCTGTCTTGCCCGCTTGCTTGATGGCTTGGCACGCGGCGGGTCCGTCGTACGAGTAAAAAGTGATAAAGCCCGCGAGGTCGGGATATTTTTGCATCGCGGTCTGCGCGTTGCTCAATGCGACATCGGGTTTCACATCGTCGAGCAGCACTTCGACGAGTTCGAGGTCGGTGCCTTTGAACACATCGTTGACGCCCGCGATGCGGTCTTGCGCGTTTTGCGCGGTGGCGAAACCGACGAGACCGACGACTTTGCCTTTGCCGATGATTTTCTTGGCGGCTTCGGCGGCGGCTTTACCCGCGTCATAATCGGACATGCCGATATACAACGCGCGTTCGCTGTTGGTTGCGTCCGAGTCCATCGTCAACATGAGCGTACCTTGCTCCAAACCTTTTTTGATAATGGGCGCGGGCGCGTTGCGGTCAATCGCGGAAAACGTGATGGCGTTGTACTTGTCGTTAATCATGCCTTCGAGCATGGACAACTGTTGCGACAAAAAGTCGGGACCGGTGGGCGCTTGGAAAACGACGGGGACGCCAATTTCAGCTGACGAGCGTTGGACGCCAATCGCCGCCGCTGTCCAAAAGGGCGAGAGGTTGTTGGTGACGAAAGCATAGCGCGCACCGGCGGGTGGACTCTTGCCTTTGAGCGCTTCTTGCAGTTTGCCCACGATTTCGATGAGAGTGGTTGGGCGGTACGGATTTGGTGCCATTGCGGCGGGGGTCGGAGTGATGACGACCTCTTTTTCCACAATCTTGGTCGCTTCGACGAGTTTAGTCGCTTCGACGACGACGGTTTGGACGACGGGTGCCGCAGGGGTCGGTGGCGTGCCGCACGCGATCAAGACACCGATGACGGCGACGAGCGCGGCGAGCACAATGACCAGTTTCACATTCTTCATCTGAGAATCCTCCTCTTGTGAAAAGGGAATTGGAAAGAATTTTTTCCAGCACAACATTGTGCCGCCGTGCGTCTTGTTCACCTCCTTTGTGAAATTTTGTTTCGTCGGCGTTGACGTTTAGCCCGGATACCAGACGATGCGCGGGTCATCGGCTGCGCGTTCATAGTCCCACGCGGCATCAATCAATTTTTGTAAATCGTATTGCGGACGCCAATTCAACAGGAATTTTGCTTTGGCATTGTCGAGCCAGGTGGAATGATACGGGGTGCGAATTTCAACAGAGGGCAAGCCGCGCGACGCGGCAAGATAATTTGCCACCGCGCGATAATCAACGGGTTCGTCCATGCAGATGTTGAAAGTTTGTTGGCGCGCGCGGGGATTGTCCAGCGCGCGTACGATGGATTCCACCAAATCCTTCACATGTACGAAATTGCGTTTCACCGGTTCTCCGTTCGCGTCGAGCATTACGGGAATCGTTTGTGAGCGCGCGTATTCCTCCGCGCGTGCAGCGCCGACGAGTTCGCGCCAACGCGGTCCGCCAAACACATCGTCGCCGAACGAAAGCGAAAATTTGAAATCATCCTTTTCCATAATCCACGGCGCGCGCAAACAGCAGCCGTTCAAATCGTACTGAATGTGATACTGTTCGAGCATCACTTCTTCCAGAACTTTGGAAAGCGCGTAACAGCCGGGATACGCGGAATGTTTTTGTTGTTCGGTGATGGGAAGGGGATGCGGATAAAAAAAGTGACCAACGCCCGCGTCGCCGCCGAGGAGAATAAATTGTTGAAACGCGGGACTGGTGCGCGCGGTTTCGAGGAGCCAGAACATGCCTTTGATGGCGACGTCCATGATTTGTTCGGGCGTTTCTTTGACGGTGGCAAGATGAAGCACATGCGTCACGCCGTCCATCGCGCGTTCGACGGTGTCGCGATGTTCAATCGAGCCGCGCACAATTTCGAGACGCGGGTGTGGTTCGAGGATTCGATTGTGACACAGGGCGCGCACCTTGAACGACGCGTACGAAGGTTCATTCAAAATACGCTGAAGGAATGCTTGCCCCACCTTGCCGGTGGCACCCGTGACGAGAATGAGTTTTTCAGGCATGGGTCACCCGTTATGGAATGCGGAAAGGGTATGCGCGCTGTACTGCGCGGAGATTATGGACGGCGGCGGTTCATCAAGTGCATGAGCATGTTATGCGAACGCGGCTGCACCCAATGGCGCTTGGTGCGGTCGGAAGATTCACGCACAATCAATTCGCCCGGAATTTTGATTGGCTCTTGCGTTTGCAAAAAATCGTCGGCAGATGCGCCGCCGGACGCGCGTGACGTGTCGAGCATGTTCAACACAAGTTTTGCCGCCGCCTGTCCCATTTCGTAACACGGCATCCGGACCGTTGTAAGAGTCGGACGCGCAAAACTCGCAATGTCGCGGTCATCGTAGCCCACGACGGCAATGTCATCCGGTACACCGAGTCCCGCATCTTGAATCGCATACATTGCGCCGAGCGCCATCAGGTCGTTCGCGGCAAAAATTGCCGTGGGGCGTTCAGAGAGTTGGAGGAACTGTTCTGCCGCGCGATACCCATCTTGCACGCCCCAATCGCCTTCGAGAACGATTTCAGAGTCAAACGGAATTTCATGTGCCGCCAACGTCTCACGATAGCCGAGCAGGCGCTGTTCGGAAGCGTACCAACCGGGCAGCCCATTGATAAAAGCAATGCGGTGATGTTCGAGCGCAATGAGATGTTCGACCACCAAACGCGCGCCATGCTGCTCGTCCACACAGACCGAGTTGTGCGGAATCCGTCCAAACAAACGATGAACAAAGACATACGGTTTGTTTTCGACGTCGAGAATCGGATGCGCATCGGGCATCCACGACTCGACGAAAATGATTCCATCAATCGAACGACTGATGAGGTCATAGACAGCGTGTGACTCTACTTCCGGATTCGAATCGGTATTGATGACGATGCTAAAGTAATTGAACTCTTTGAGATGGTCTTGAATGCCGTGAATAATGTGTGGGCTAAAAGGGCTAAGGATGCTGTCGAGAATGAGACCGATGGTATACGTGCGCTCAGTCTTGAGCCCTCGTGCCATCAGGTTTGGGCGATAGCCCAATTGTTCAGCCAGTGTCAAAATGCGTTTGCGCGTTTCGGCATTGACAGCGTGGTTGCTCTTGCCAAGCGCGCGCGAGGCGGTTGAGACGGAAACGCCGGCAACTTGCGCAAGCTGTTCCAGTGTAATGGGCATAAGCGGATGGCTTTGGGTGTCAAGGCAAAAATGGCGAGTTCGTTTGGTCAGGCAATAAACTAATTACCCAAAGCTGTTTTAACGTTTCGAAGCGATTTTGAAAACGTTTGCAGGCGATTATAGTGGCAATCGTTTGCAATGTCAATAGTTTTTGGTCTTTTTCAACTAAAAACTATAGAAAATGGAGTGGAAACGATTGCCAGAACGCGCGGCAGTCCGCCTTTTTTGTGGAAATTCGCGCAATTCCATGTGCCCGCTCGACAGTGCAGCAGCGCGTTGGGCACATAGTTTTTGCTATTTTGGGAAAACGTTTTCCTTGCAACAATCCCATTATGACGCCGAGGGGCTGACAAGGCATCAAAAATGCCCGTCACTCGTGGATACGAGGCGGGCATTTTGCGGCAATCTGGATTGCGCAGGTCAAGCGGCACTGTCTAAACTTTTTGTTTCGTTCTCTCCGCCCGCTTTCCGGGCGCCGAGTTCTCTATCCAAGAGCAAAATCGCGCTCCCATTGTCGCCTGCCATTTTCAATTGGTCCACAATCAATTTCGCATTCTTTTCTTCTTCGACCTGTTCGCTGATGAACCATTGCAGCAGCACAATCGTCGGGTAATCATTTTCTTTGACCGCGAGCGCGTAGAGATTGTTTATCATCGCGGTCACTTTTTGTTCGTGATGGTACGAATTTTCAAACACATCGAGCGGCGATTTCCATTCGGCGGGCGGTGTGTCGAACCCGTGCACAACGGCGCGCCCGTCGCGGTCATTGATAAAATCAAAAATTCTCAACCCGTGAGCCAACTCTTCTTGATATTGCGCGCGCATCCATTTCGCAAATCCGGGCAGCGCCTTGTCATCGAACCATGACGACATGGAAAGGTAGACATGGGCAGAGTAAAATTCGTTCTTGACCTGTTCGTTCAACGCATCCTGCAAAGATTGAGAAAGCATAGTGGTCTCCTTGTGATTTCAAATTTCAGATTTGGGATTTCTGATTTTTCCAATTGTTTGCGGAATGACTCGCATCGCCGCTTGAATTTCCTCATCCGTATTTTCACGCCCCAACGTAATTCGCAGCGCGCCGCGCGCCACATCCGCCGCATACCCCATCGCCGCGAGCACATGCGAAGGTTCCGGCGAACCGGCAGTACATGCAGAACCCGTTGAAACGGCGATGTCCGCGAGGTCGAGTGCAAACACCATTTCATCGCCAATCGCGCCGGGGATGACGAAACTGCTGTGTCCGGGCAAACGTTGTTCAGGATGACCCGTGAGCTCCGCGCCGGGAATCGCTTCCAACAAGCCCTCCACGAACCGTTCGCGGTTTGCTTTGAGTCTCGCGTTGTTTGCGTCGCGTTCGTTTTGCGCGAGTTCCAACGCTCTGGCGAAACCGACCATGTACGGAACATTTTCCGTTCCCGCGCGGCGTCCGCGTTCTTGATTCCCGCCCGTCTGCGTCGGCAGAATTTTCACGCCATTCTTTAAATACAAAACGCCGACGCCTTTCGGTCCGTGAAATTTGTGTGAGCCGAGCGACATCGCGTCTATGTTCAAATCGTTCACGTTCACATTCAAATAGCCGCCCGCCTGCACCGCGTCCGTGTGGAACGAAATGCCGCGCGCCCGCGCAAGTTTGCCGATTTCCGCAATGGGTTCAATCGTTCCTACTTCGTTGTTCGCATACATCACCGAAATCAAAATCGTGCGTTCCGTTAGCGCGCGCGCAATATCATCAGGATTCACAACGCCATGCCGATTCACGGGAACGTATGTGATTTCAAAACCAAACTCGCGCTCGAGCTGTTCACACGTTCGCAAAATGGCATGATGTTCAATCGGCGTCGTGATAATATGATTGCCGCGCGATTTGTTGGCAAAGGCAATGCCGCGCAGCGCGAGATTGTTGGCCTCCGTTCCGTTCGCCGTGAAAATAATTTCGCGCGACTGCGCGCCGAGAATATCCGCGACGGTTTGTCGCGCGTCGTCCACCGCTGCGAGCGCGTGTTGTCCAAAACGATGCAGTGACGAAGGATTTCCGAAAATTGCGGTGAAATACGGGAGCATTGCATCGCGCACGCGCGGGTCAACGGGAGTCGTCGCGGAATGGTCGAGATAAATCATTGCAAACAATTTTATCACACTCGCGCCCATTTACACGCGCCCACGACGCGAGTACAATAGCGCCACTATGCCAGCAAATGATCCGCGCGCGCCGGTTGTGCATTCCTTTGAGATGGACCGCGACGGCGGGCGCTTTGTGGAATTGGGACGCGGGCGGCGCGTCTTCAAGTGGTACGATTACCAAGCGCCTTCACCGGAGCAGCTCGACGCGTTACAGCAAGAGTTTGACCTGCATCCGCTGGCGATGGAAGATGTGCGCTCGTTCGACGAACGCGCCAAAGTTTTGGATTTTGGCGCGTACTTGTTCATCACCGTTCATTCCTTGACGCGGCAGAACGGCGACATGCAAGACCACGAAATTGAAATTTTTCTCGCGCGCGATTTTTTGATTACCATTCACGGCGAGCCGATGCCCGAGGTTGACCGCGCGCTCAAACGCTTTCTCGGCGACCCAAAGCGGCAAGATTTGGGTCCCGATTATTTTCTGTATCTCATCGTGGATGAATTGACCAACAATCTCTTTCCCATGCTGGACCACATGGACGACGAGATTGATATTGTGGAAGAAGAAACGTTGGACCGCGCGACGCCGCAAACCCTGCGACAGATTTTTGAACTCAAGCATGAACTGATTCAAATGCGCCGCAGCGTCGCGCCGATGCGCGATGTGATGAACGCGCTCGCGGGCACGCGCTATGGTTTTGTAGATACCAAAACCGCGCTCTATTTTCGCGATGTGTACGACCGCCTCTCGCGTATTTATGAATTGATTGAAACCGCGCGCGATTTGTTGGGCAACGCGCTTGACACGTACTTGTCCGTGCAGTCGAATCGCTTGAACGAAGTGTCCAAGACGTTGACGATTATTGCGACCATCTTTTTGCCCATTTCGTTCATCGTCGGCTGGGGCGGCATGAACTTTGTGGATTTTATGCCTTTTGGAGACCCAGCGGCTTTTTGGGTCCTGAACCTGCTGTTGCTTGTAATTCCCGTAGCTATGTTGATTTATTTCAAACGCAAAGGGTGGTTCTAAATTTGGCTGTCATTTCGAACGCAGTGAGAAATCCAAACGCACCGCGCGAGATTTCTCGCTTTGCTCGAAATGACAACTTTAGGGAAACAAAATGTCTCGCACCTCTCGCCAAGCGCGCGAAGCCGCGCCGCACACCATTCACGCCATGCAGCACAATGAACGTCCGCGCGAACGGCTGCAAGAATTTGGCGCGGGCGTTTTGAGCGATGCCGAACTCTTGGCAATCTTGTTACGCACCGGCTACAAAGGTGTCAACGTCATTGATTTGTCCGCCGATTTGTTGGAACAATGCGGACGTTTACCCGGACTCGCGCGCGTGCCGTATAACGAATTGTCGCATCTCAAAGGCATCGGTCCTGCCAAAGCGGCGGAACTGCACGCGTGTTTTGAATTGGGACGCCGCCTCGCGCTCGCCTCGCCCGAAGAAAAACCGCGCATCCATTCGCCCGCCGACGCCGCGCAAATTTTGTCCGACATGGCGCGTCTGGAACAAGAAGAAATGCGCACGCTGCTGCTCGACACAAAAAATCGCGTGCTCGGACGCGCGCGCGTATATCAAGGTTCCGTGCACACCACCGTCGTTCGCATCGGCGAACTTTTTCGTGACGCGGTGCGTCAAAACGCGACGGGCATCATCCTCGCGCACAATCATCCGAGCGGTGACCCGACGCCGAGTCCCGAAGACGCCGCCATCACGCGCGAAATTGTCAAAGCGGGACAGCTGCTCGATATTGACGTGCTCGACCATCTGGTGATTGGCGCGCAAGGAAAATTTGTGAGTTTAAAAGAACGCGGA
>JAKOPZ010000019.1 GCA_029778615.1 Chloroflexota bacterium
TCGTAAAGTAACGCTTCTGATGAAAGTAACTCAGCCTGTCCAACGTCGCAAAAAGTGATAATGCCGAGAACGGCTTCCGACTCTAAAACAATCCGAATCTGATTCGATGTGTCCAGCGGTCTTTGGATAGCGCATAAATCAAGGTAGATTTTCACACTGTTATTTTAACACTTTTTGACTTGGAAAGCTCCCGCCCAACGGCGAGCGTTACTGGCAAGTGCGGGAATTGGCGGGAAAAAGCCAAAGCGCCAAATCCGCCATTCGGGCTGAATCCCCGAAAGTGAGGGCACAGCCCGCACTTGTCCAGTGCACGCATTGTTAGCCAGAAGCCTGAAACGGAGCCAGCCAGCAGCCAGGAAAATGTCAAATGCGACTGCTTTTTACACGGCTGGCAAAGCGCCGAGTTCACGAAAACGATGCAACCGATCAACGCGGCTATTCACCCAAACGAGACCAGCAGGCAAAACGGTTTTCAAGACTTCAAAAAAGCGAGAACCAGCCCGGGTTCTGGCTAACTACGGATTATGCGGCACGGCTGCCGTATAATCCTCTCCCTGGGCATGTTATACGTCATCCTGCCGCATAATTCCTTAATATACGGCATTCCGCAAGAGGGCAACCCGCTTCCGAGTTGCCCTTTTTCACACATTGCTTGTCTAGAAATGATTCGGTTCGCGTTTTACAAATTGCCCGCGTCCAATTGTTCCGACAAATTCGCCGTCTTTTGCCGCGAGTTCTCCGCGCACGGTGACGACATGCGGACGCCCTTTGATTTCCCAACCTTCGAACGCGCTGTAATCGAGATTGAGATGATGCGTTTTCGCCGAAATCGTGCCGCGATAATTTGGGTCATACACCACCAAATCCGCATCGCTGCCAATCGCAATCGTGCCTTTGCGCGGGAACATGCCAAAAATTTTCGCCGCTTGCGTGCTTGCCGCGTCAACGAATGTGTTCAAATCAATGCGCCCCGCCGCGACGCCGTGCGTGTACAACAAATTCACGCGGTCTTCCAATGACGGAATCCCGTTCGGAATTTTTGTAAAGTCGTCGCGTCCCATTTCCTTCTGTCCGACGAAATCGAATGGCGCGTGGTCTGTTGCGACTGTTGAAACAAAACGCTTGCGTAACGCATTCCAAAAAACTTCTTGATTTGATTTGTCGCGCAGCGGCGGCGACATGACATATTTCGCGCCTTCAAAGTTTGGCAGTTCCGCGTAACTCTTGTCCAAAACGAGATATTGAATCAACGTTTCAATTTGAATGTTCACGCCGCGTTCCGCCGCCAGCATCGCTTCATCCAACGATTCTTTGCAACTGGTGTGAACGATATAAATGTGTGTGCCATGCACTTCCGCGAACGTCGCGAGATGATGCACGCCTTCGGCTTCGACGCGCGGCGGACGACTCCAATAGTGATATTCGGGACCCGTCTTGCCTTCGCTCACCAATTTCTTTTGCAATTCCGCAACGAGGTCGGGATTTTCACAATGCGCGGTGACGACAACGCCGAGTTTTTTCGCGAGCGCCATCGTGTCGTACAACTCTTTATCCGACATGTCGAACGCGCCTTTGTACGCCAGAAAAATTTTGAACGAGCTCACGCCGCTTTCGACAATATCGGTGAGTTGACCTGCCGTATCTTTGTCCAAACGCGTGACCGCTTGATGGAACGTGAAATCGCACGCGCTCTTGCCAACCGCTTTGCTCATCCATAATTCAAACCCATCACGCATCGGTTCTTGCGACGACGCCTGACAAATCATTTCAATCAGCGTCGTCGTGCCGCCAACCAACGCGGCTTTGCTCGCGCTCTCGTACGTATCTTTTGCAAACGTGCCCATGAACGGGAGATACACGTGAACGTGTGGGTCAATAAAACCGGGGAAAACATATTTGCCCGTCGCGTCAATCACTGTCGCGTTCGGCGGCGCGTCGAGATTTTTTCCAATCCGCGTAATTTGTTCGCCTTCGGCGTAAATGTCGGCGGTGTAATTTTCGCCCGCCGTGACGATGTTTCCGTTTTTGATTAAAAGGGACATGGTAACTCCTCCTCGAGTTTGTAATTTCAATCGGTGTGAGTGAATTATAGTCGCGAGATTTCAAAAGACAAGCCGCGAATCATATTTTTCCTACCGACACCTCCAACCCATGCGGTCCTCCCACATTCACCGGAAATTGCGTTTCCACATCGAACGGACACGCGGACACGACGACGATACAATCGCGCAGCATCTGAAAGATGCAGTAATCGCCCGGCTGAGA
>JAKOPZ010000179.1 GCA_029778615.1 Chloroflexota bacterium
GACGGGATACCCAATCCTGCGATAGTTTTCCGCTTCTTGTTCAACCGCCTTGTCGTTCAACAAATCGCTTTTGGTAAAGACAATGAGCGATGGGATTTCCGCGTATTCCGCCGAAGCCAGATAACGGTCAACCAATTCCCAGCGCGGCGGCGGCTGCGCGGCGGCGACCACCTGCACCATATAGTCAATGTTTGCCGCAATTACAATTTCCGTCGGGCGTTTGCCCGGGTCTTGACGCGCCAATTGATTGCGACGCGGCAGAACGCCCGTGATGATGCCCGCCCCATCGCCCGCGCTCAACAATTCAACGACATCGCCAATCGCAACCGGGTCCACGACGCGAATTTTGTGGACATCAATGACGCGATGTCGTCGTGATGTGGGCGCGGCAATGGGATATTCCAATTTTTTCCGCAGGCGCGACGAGATTTCGCAATCAACCAAATGCCCGTTGACGCGCACGCCGTAATGTCCTTGTGATTTTTTATAGACAACGCCCTTTAGTTGTAGATGCCCTTGTGTAACCTCTGTCGTCGAGGTGTTCTGTTCGAGAGACATGGATTCTCCTTGAATCGAATGAAAAAGATGTTTGGGTGGAGAAATAAATTACATTGCACATAAAACACCTCCTTGGGAATTTTTGATTTTTGATTTTCGATTTCTGGTGCACATTCCAACACGCGCATTACCAGCCGACGGGTTCGTTCACCTGCCCGCCGAGTTCGACGTACGCGCTTTCGACATTGCGGCGATGCGCGCCGCGATTGTTTTCAACATTTTGACGGTACGGAATGTCCGAACAGATTGCTTTGGTTTCGTCAAGCGATTTGCCTGCGGCAAGCGCGTTTTGCACGCGCCCGCGCAATTCTGAAATATACGCGCGGTCATTTTCGATGCGCGCGCGAATTTCGTCCGCATCGTTTGTGGGTGCGCCGTGACACGGAATCAAGAATTGAAAATCGTCCGCGCGAATGTTTTGCATGGTGCGTTCATACGCGGCAAGACTATCCATCACGAATGGAATTTCCTCATCCGTCAACATGTCCGCCGTCCAAACCGTGCCGCTCGCGCGTTCGTACACAAATAAATGGTCAGGCGCATGTCCCGGCGTATGCTGCAATTCCAATTCAAGCGCGCCGATTTGGAGAGTCATCGTTTCATCAAATGTTTCGTGCGGAATCGGTGTCACGAACGGCGCGGCGAGTCCGAGGTCAGGCGTATTTTCGATATTGCGCGCAATGCGCGCCGCGTCATCGCGCGCTGACACGAGATACACATGCTGCGCGAAAATTCGCGCGTTCGGAAACGCGTCCGCGCCAAGTATGTGGTCCCAATGCGCGTGCGTGAGAATCACCGCGTCC
>JAKOPZ010000180.1 GCA_029778615.1 Chloroflexota bacterium
TAGAGAGTGCATCCTACGCATTCTGCGATTCGCTATTTGCTATCTGCCATTGGCTATTGGCTCTTGGCGTCTTGCGCCAACACAATCGCCTGCGCGATTTCTTTCATCGGCTTGCGCGTGTTCATGGACATTTTTTGAATTTTGCGGAACGCTTCTTGCTCCGTCAATCCTTGCGAGTCCATGAGAATCCCTTTCGCGCGGTCAACGACTTTTCGTGTTTCGAGTGTCTCGTTCAAATCGCCCACTTCTTTTTCCAATTCACGAAATTCGCTAAAACGCGCGAGCGCGATTTCAATGGCAGGAACAATTTCTTGTTCGCGGAATGGTTTCACCAAATAACCAACAACGCCCGCTTCTTTGGCGCGGTCAACGAGATCGCGCTGTGCGTACGCGGTCAGCAAAAGCACGGGCGCGATTTTTTCTTGCGTCATCAATTTCGCCGCTTCGATGCCGTCCATGTCGGGCATCTTGATGTCCATTATCACGACATCGGGTTTCAATTCGCGCGCGAGATTCACCGCGCTGCGTCCGTCGCCCACTTCTCCGACAACCAGATAATTCAAATTGGTCAGCATTTCGCGCAAATCGGCGCGAATGACCGATTCGTCGTCTGCAATAATTACTCTTGTTCGCTCCACGCTTCGTCGCCTCCGAGAGGAATTTTCGGGAAATTTACGATGGCGGAAACCCCGTTGTCGCTCACCATTTCAATCGTACCTTTTAAATCATCCGTTACCAACATCCGCACAATTCGCAGTCCCAAACTATCCACTGTATTCAAATCAAAATTTTCTGGCAAACCACGCCCGTCGTCATGTACACGCAGTTCCACGCGGTCGCCGAAATCTTGAAACGATAGCGAAATGGTGCCGCCGCGTGCGCGCAGATCAAAACCATGCTCCAGCGCGTTCTGCAAGAGCTCGTTAATGACGAGCGCACATGAGGTCGCCTGCCGCGCGGTGAGATAAATGTTGGGACCTTGCAAACGCAGTTTGATTTCGCGGTTTGGGTCGAGGACGCCGCTTTGCATTTGATTCAAAATGCGTCCCGCAATGTCGCGGATGTTGATTATACGCGAATCCTGCGCGGATAGAAATTCGTGAATCACAGCAATGCTCAAAATGCGATTCACTGCCTCGCCCAACGCAGTCCGCGCTTCTTCCGTCTGCATTCGACGCGATTGCATTCGCAACAATGCCGCAACGGTCTGCAAATCATTCTTGACGCGATGATGCACTTCTTTAATCATCGTCGTCTTGATTTTTAATTCGCGTTCGCGCGCTTTGGCTTCGGTGTCGTCGTGAATCGCAATCAAAACGCCCGCGAGCCGTGTGCCGCGATTCAGCCACAACAGCGCGTCGGTTTCAAAAATCGGTATCGCTTTTTTAACCCATTCGCGCCCGCGTTCATCGAGGGCGCGTTCGACGACGCGGTTTTCCGCAACCGCCTGCTCAAAAAGTTTCGCGTCGCCCGTTTCCAAAAACGTCAATGGTCTGCTGATAAGGGTTTCGCTGTACCCAATGCTGCGATACAGGTTCGTCGCGACGCCGCTCATGTAACGAATGACGCCGGTATAGTCCGCAAACAACAAACCGTCGAACTCGACAAAGTGGGAAAGGTCGGCAGGCACTTGGGGTTCGCCGCGCGTTGCCATTTCTTTTAAATCGCGCACCACCTGTTGAAAGACGCGATGGCGGCGGCGCATGCGTTCCACTTCGAGCAAATTGGTATCAATCACCAACACGCCGAACGCGCTCTTGTCCGAAATGTGCAGAGGGAATGCTTCGCGCTGGACCGGTGCACCCTCGCTCGGCACGTCGCGGATGCGGCGCACCGCGCGATGTTGCTCCAGCGCTTCGTGTACAAACGGGTCACTTTCGCGCGTCAGGATTTCGCCGACAAGCGCTTTCTCATACGCGGGGGCGATGGAATGCGGACGCGCATGCGAACAGATGCGGACGTGTTGATTCTCGCGCAAGCATATCATCGCATCCGCGCGCGCCAGGTCCGCTAACAACGGAAGGAGTGCGCGCACGTGCGCGAGCAACTTTTCTTCGTCGCTCGCCAGCGAGGGGGGGGGGACGGCAATGTCCGCGTTTAGCATAGATAAAAAGAAAGGTCGAGATGCGATTCTCGACCTTGGAGACAAGTCGGGGCGAGAGGATTTGAACCTCCGACCACTTGTACCCCATACAAGTGCGCTACCGGTCTGCGCTACGCCCCGAAAAGGAACGATTCCTCGCAAGATGGGGTAAAGGAACCGCAAAAACGATTATAGTTGATGTGACACTTTTCACCAAATTTCCTCTAAAAAACAAACTTGCTCAAACAGAGTTTGAGCAAGTTTGTTTTTCTATTGCGCTTATGTTTGTGGCTTGCCCGCAAAGTCCACATCACATACGCCGGCGAGACACGCCAACTCTTGCGCCGCCGTCGTTAAATCTTCTTCTTCGTACCGATACAATTTGCTAAAATCAATCGCGGGAAAATGCGCTTTGAGTTTTTCGTACTCCCCCGCGTCAATTTCGTGATACGGCATTTGGTCATACATTGCATCAAACGCGGGGAGGAACGTGATGCCGCCGAGATAATCAACGTGTTCCCACACCCACTTCATCAAATCCAAAACTTCGTGCGGCTGGTACGTAATCGTCACGCTCGGATTGTGTTCCGTCCAATTCAATTTGTTTTGCAGCCAGTACTCGCATTGTTGAATCGCGGTGCGGTCTTGGCGCGTAATCGCGCCGTCCGGTGATTTCACCGGAAAATGAATGACGTACGTATTCGCGTCTTCAGGCGTTTGTCCATTTTCGGGGTCCATCGGCGCGCCCGCGTCGCGCATCACTTTGTAAATTGGCGAATGGGTGGCGACGCGCACATTGCGAATGTAATACGGCGACCAGCGCGCGTGAATGCCCGATGAGCAGTTCAATAACTGCGACGAATTGCCCGATGGTTTCACGCACGTTACGGAAACAGATTGATTGATATTCAATTGCGATGCGACGACGCGATTCGTTTCAATCGCCACCTCGCGCAATGCGCGCTGCACATTCGCGTCTTGCGCGATGGGGCTGTCGAGTTGTCCGTTAATGTCCACGCCGAGCAAGCGTTCTTCTTCACAATTGTCCTGCCATTGTTTCCGCAGCCCCGGGAAATGTGTAGCAAGCGATTGAATTGTGCCGATGATGGACGCGAGTTCCACTTTGTCTTGTAATGATTCGTACGTATCGCTTTGGCGCGCGACGGCGACAGAGAGATTGCAGAATTCGAATGGACGCAAAACAATTTCGCCGCACGGGTTCGTACCAAACTCGGCTTCTTTGCGCCGCGATGGGCGCATCGCAACCGCAGAATCGCGATTGAAAATGCCCGGCTCGCCGCGTCCGCCCTGCGCCATGTCGAGGAAAAAGCGCGCAAACTCCAACTGTGTCAAACCGCCGCGCGGCAGCACTGCCGAATTGTTTGCGTTCCAACGCTGACTGTTCTCGCGTTCAAAGTCGCCGTCTTTCGCATGAAGCATTTCGTTATCGTCATAATCGAAAAGCGAAATCATCGCGGTCCGGCGCACGCCGCCGCTGACCGCCGCGTTGCCCACCGCGCACATAATGTCGTGTGCGTCGAGCGAACGCAGGAAGCTGCCTTGCCGCGCCAACACGCGCGTGCGAATAAATTCAAACATTTTGCGGAGCGGTTCGGGTCCCGACGCGCGTCCGCCTTTTGTTTTCAACGGCGCGCCCGCCGCACGCAACAGTCCTAAATCAAATTTCACATCGCCGCCGTCGAACCATGTCTCCAAACCAAAACGCAGCGCGTCCGCCCAACCCTCCGCCGAATCTTCGACAAAGTACGTCGTCGGCGCTTTGCCTGCTTGGCGTTTCACGCGCGGGAAATTTTCCACGTACTTGCGTTCGACCGAATAACCGACGCCACAGCCGCTCATCGAAATAATCAACGCCTCGACAAACGCGTCAATGCTTTCGACCGGCATGTACGAACAATTGTAAATTGTGATGTTGTTGCGCCGCGCCGCCGCGCCCGCCATCGCCAAGAGACGCATCGAAGGCATCGCGCGCATTTCCAAAATACCGCGGCGAATCCGTTCGTATGTTTCGCGCGGCAGTCGTTCGCCCGCGAGCTCGTGCAAAAAATCTACCGAACGGTCAACGGTCTCAATCCATGTTTCGCGGCGTCCCAAATCATAGTTGAACCGCGAATACTTGTCATAGAACTGGAATTTTTGGAGGTCGGTCGGAAAATAGTGGTCCGATTCCGCGAATGCGGCGCGCACGTTTTCAGGGATGGGACGCTCCGCGCGCAGTTTCGCATGTTCCGCGCGATAGAGAATGTAACGTTTTGCCGCTTCAAATTCGCCTGCCGCTTGCAGTACCATTTCCACAATGTCCTGTACGTTTTCAACGGACGGCTGTTCATATTTCGCCGCGACGATGTTGCCCACTTGCTTGGCAAGGTCCGCGATAGGAATCACCGGTGCGCGTCCGAAACTCGCAAAACAGCGCGCCAACGCGTTTTCGATGCGCTCGATTTCAAATGGCATCACGCGTCCATCGCGTTTGACGATGCTCGTGGGCATCACAATCGGCGCGTCCAAATCCAACGCGTTCGGTTTGTGTCCATTGCGGTTGGAATGTCCGTTGCCATTGCCATTTGTTTTTGACGAAAAGCGCGTGTCTACGCGCGGTTGTGCGCTGCTCATTGCGACTGCCTCCAAATAAAATTTTGATAGAGCGCAAGCTCTTGCGTAAAAATACAGCTGAAAAAAAAACGGCGGGTGAATCGCGCTCTCGATTCGCCCGCCGTGTTCGCGATTCCGCGAAGGATTTACGGGGGCGAACCGACCTGAACCGAAATAAAGCCGCGCGCGCGAATCATCGGTGTGAGCGCTGTAACGGTGAAACAGCAGAGTTGCAAGCTCGCAACGTGTTTAAGGAGAAATACACCAGAGGAAGGAAAAATTCGCGGCTCTTGCATTTCCGATTTAAGATTTCCGATTTCAGATTGAAAATTTTCGTCCACGCATCCAATCTTTAATCTCGAATCTCTACATCAACTTCATCTGCGACTTGGCTTCTTGTTCGCGTTCTTTGCGGTCACGCAAACGTTGAATCTCTGCCTGCAAGCTTTCCAAATCGGCAAAGCGGCGATACACGGACGCAAAACGCACATATGCCACATCGTCGAGCGTGCGCAAGCGGTCCATCACCATCTGCCCAATGCGCTGCGAGTCCACTTCGGAACGTCCGAGCGTATGCAATTGCGCTTCGATGTCGTCTACAATCGCTTCAATCGCTTGCATCGGCACGGGACGTTTCGCGCACGCGCGCGTGATGCCGCTCAATAATTTTTGTCGGTCAAACGCTTCGCGTCGTCCGTCTTGCTTGATGACCATCAGCGAAGTTTGCGCGACCCGTTCGTAGGTTGTAAAACGATGCCCGCATTTTTGGCACTCGCGGCGACGCCGAATCGCGTCTTCGGATTCGCGAGTGTCAATGACCTTGCTATCTTCTTCGGTGCAGTACGGACAGCGCATTTGCGGGGTTAAAAATAGGGCATGGGCAGCCCCGCCCAGACCCTAAATATTGTAGCCAATATTGCCGAGCCACAATATGTCGTGGCTCTGTGCTGGAGAGTGTAGCACAATCCGCGCGTCAATTCAAGAGTTTGACCTTAAAAATCTGTTACAAGAAAAAGATTTGGACACTGTGCACAATAAAAAAAGAGCCAGAGTCGTCATGCAACTCTGGCTCTCGTACAATCGCAAACCCCCGGTTATTGCGCGCCGCCCAATGCTGCAACACCAATACCGAACGCTGCCGCAATCGTGCCGCCGATTACCGCGACAATCAAGAAATTCACAATCGCCGCGATGATGGCGGTGATAATCGCGTTGCCGGTCGAAAACTCTGCCGCTTCGCGTACGCCGATGACGTAACCGATGAGGCGCAGAATCGCCGCCACAAAGCTAATGAGCGAGGTTACGCAGCCGAGTGCGGGCGTAATGAGCGCGAGAATGCTCAAAATTCCGACCAACCCGAAAATATTCACATAGCCCGTCACGCGCAACATTTCTTGCGTATTCGTCTTGCCGCCGAACCATTTGGAAACGAATGCCAACACCCACGCGGCAATGAACCAACCAATCAGCGCCAAGACAACACTGATGATGGCGAAAATAATGCCGCCGGTGAGATTGAAACTCGACGTTTGCGCGGTGGTGTCAAACGCGACCGCGCCGCCAAAGAAACCGGCAATCAACGCCACAACCGCCGTGATAATCGCCGCAGGAGTGGTTGCGTTCGGGTCTTCGGCAATTTGGCGGTACGTTGGGGCTTTGAGCGTAATGACGCCCATAATACGATCCATGTCCATGTTTTCTGTCTCCTTTACTGATGAGAGAAAATAATCAGAGTGTCGTTCACCGCCAGAGAAAGCAAATGAATGGGTGGGGATGAACTCACACTCGGTGACGTGCAGGAATCAAACTCTACCGCGCCGCAGCACGGCGCAGGGTCGGAAAAAATCGCGACTCTGCTGTGTAGGGGAAAATAAAAATCGCGCCGCTTGCTGTACCTCCTTTCCTTGCCGGACTGAAAGCTTCAAACCTTCAAGGCGATGGTTTTCTCAAACAAACTGACGCGCGCGAATGCAACAAAAATTATAACACCGATTGAGGCAAAAGTTCCTTAAGAAAATTACGCGTTCGTTGGGTAGGAACGGAACCGGGTTCCATTCCTACCCAAGTTCCGTTCCTACCCAACACACAAAAAAAGAAGCGGGGTCCCACTACCCCGCTTCTCCGCCGGTTTCCGCCGCACTATCACTTGCTTGTTCACACAGACGCCCGGTGTGTTTCGGCGAGTGCAGAGCGAGCGGTTCGAACTTTAATCTCTCGTCTCGAATCTCTAATCTCCAAGACCGGAGACTAGAGATTGGAGAGCTAACCGCGCTTTCTCAAAAATGCGGGGATGTCCAAATCTTCACGGTCAAATTGGCGCACCGGGAAATCAATCGTTTTCTTGCCCGGAGCCGCGACCACGTTTCCTGTCGCGATGCCCGCGCCCGTACCGGGCACACGTTTCGCTTGCGCTTGGAATCCTGTGGCAATCACCGTGATACGCACTTCGTCCTTCATTTCAGGATTGATGACTGCGCCGAAAATCAAATTCACTTCCGCGTCGGCAACCCGCCGGACAATTTCCGCTGCTTCGTACACTTCGTGCAACGTCAAATCTTCGCCGCCCGTCACATTGAACAAAACGCCGCGCGCGCCATCAATGCTCACGTCGAGCAGCGGCGACTTGATTGCCATCTCTGCCGCCGCGACCGCGCGATTTTCGCCGCTGCCGCGTCCGACTGCCATCAATGCCGCGCCGCCTTCGCCCATAATTGTTTTCACATCGGCAAAGTCCAAGTTGATCAAACCGGGCACCGTAATCAATTCGCTGATGCCCTGAATGCCTTGCCGCAACACATCATCTGCCAAACGGAACGCGGATTGCAGCGATGCCTTTTTATCAACAATATCGAGCAGGCGGTCATTGGGAATAATGATGAGCGTGTCAACGTTATCTTTCAAACGATTCAACGCTTCATCGGCAACCTTTTTGCGTTTTGCGCCTTCGAACATGAACGGCTTGGTGACAACGCCGATGGTGAGCGAACCCATATCGCGCGCGATTTTCGCAATGACCGGCGCGGCACCGGAACCGGTACCGCCGCCCATACCCGCCGTAATAAAAACCATGTCCGCGCCTTTAATGGCTTCGCGGATTTCGTCCGACGTTTCTTCGGCAGACTTCATGCCGCGTTCGGGGTCACCCCCCGCGCCCAAGCCGCGCGTTAATTTGTCGCCAATGCGAATTTTCGCTTGCGCTTGCGAATGAATCAATGCTTGCGCGTCCGTGTTAACGGCAATAAAGTCCACGCCGCGCAGACCTTCCACAATCATTCGATTCACCGCATTCGTG
This sequence comes from Chloroflexota bacterium, assembly GCA_029778615.1. GTDB lineage: Bacteria > Chloroflexota > Anaerolineae > UBA4142 > SHND01 > SHND01. The sequence continues at coordinate 7,989 of JAKOPZ010000180.1, forward strand.
CCGCCGCCGCCGACGCCAACAACTTTGATTGCGGCAAAATTCTCGAATCCGTTAAAAAGGGGTTCGGGTCGCTTTTGCGGAACTGGGGGACGGGGTGGATTGAGGGAATTTCGCTCCATCGCTGTAACCTCTCAACAGGGGAATATTATGTTCCCCACTAGGCGGGACTGGAAATAATTTCGATCTCTCGACGCACACAACATCTAGGCAGAAATAAGGGAAAATCCCCTAGATTTAGGAGACGTGCGGAGATTATAAGCCCCAATATACACTATGTCAAGACCCAATTTTCAAAACGGCGGCTAGCAGAAATAGTGTGATAATAAGCCGCGTCAGCAGCGCACGCCAGTCAAAATCGCTCGCCAGAATACTTGATTTCACCTTGTCCATTGCCATCATCATTGCACCCCGCTTGAAAATTGCTCGTTTTGAGCAGCATTTGCCAACATTTTTGTCGGCGTCGCAAGATGTCCGCCGGCGGCAAAATGAAACTGCCGCATCAACCCTCGCCGCGTTCGGGCAGCAACGCATTTCGCAGCCAATTTCCCGCGTTGAGCAGCGGCGCCATAATCCCTTCTTCACTCCGGCGTTTCGCGCGCGCGGCAACTTCGGTCAGCTGCAAAGTTTGGCGGTCCGCTTCGCGTACGCCCCAATGCGCCAGCCCCACACTCGTCGCGTACGTTGGCGAGCTCACGCGTTCAATCAAGCCCTCCATCTTGGCGGGCGAACCGATACGCGTGGGCAGCCCCACAATTTCACGCGCAAGCGATTTGATGCCGACGAGCTGCGACGCGCCGCCGCACAGTACCACGCCGGCGGGCAGTAACCCATCGTACCCCGAACGTTTGATTTCGGTCAGCACCATCGTGAACATTTCCTCCGCGCGCGCCTGCAAAATTTCTGCCACTTCGCGCCGCGACGCGATGCGTTTTTCTTCGTCGCCAAACGCGGCGAGTTCAATAATTTCTTCGGGACGCGCATCCTCTACCGCGACCGTGCCGTACTTTATTTTGATTTCTTCTGCTGCCGCGAACGGCGCGCGCAGACCGACGGCGAGGTCATTCGTCAAGTGCATTCCACCAATCGGCAGAACGACAGTGTGCCACACACTGCCGTCAATAAAGATTGCAATGTCCGTCGTCCCGCCGCCAATGTCCACCAGCGCGACACCCAAATCGCGTTCGGCGCTCGTGAGCACTGCTTCGCCCGCCGCAATGGGTTCAAGCACGAGCTCAATCACACGCACGCCCGCCGCTTCGACCGCTTTGTATAAATTTTGAATCGAAGCGACCGCGCCCGTAACGATATGCGCTTCCACTTCGAGCCGATAGCCCATCATGCCGATAGGGTCGCGCACGCCGTCTTGTCCATCGAGTGAAAAACCGCGCGCAATCGCGTGTACCACTTCGCGGTTATCGGGCACGGCAATTGCTTGTGCCGCATCCATCGCGCGCTGCACAATATCTTGCGTCACCGCGCGCGCGTGCGGAATCGGCGCGACGCCGCGTGAATTGATGGATGCGATGTGCGCGCCGGCAATGCCCACATACGCGCCTTCGATGGACATGTTCGCCATGCGTTCGGCTTGTTCCACCGCGAGCGCGATAGATTGCGCGGCGAGTTTTACATCCACCACGACGCCTTTGCGCATCCCTTCACTCGGTGCAAGTCCCACGCCGAGAATGCGTACATCATCACCCACCGCTTCCGCAATCAAAGCAACGGTTTTCGTCGTGCCAATATCCAACACTGCGACAGGAATACTCATTGTGCCTCCGGGGACGACGGCGGACGAAAGACGGCAGACGACCGAATCAAGATTCGCCGTTCGTCGTTCGTCATTTCGTCTGCTTGACCGCAATTTCTTGATAGTACGGCAGTCCGCTTCCTAAATCAATAAATGCCACCGCGCGTTTGTCTTTGAGCAATTGGGTTGCCACAATCCTGAGCGCGGTCACTTTGTCCTGCATCTGACTCGCGCTGCCAAAGTAAATCAACCAACCATGTTCGTCGCGCAGCGTCAGCCCGTGCTCTTTGGTCCATTCAAAATAACGCGGCGCGTCTTGCCAGACGTTAATGAGCGACACCGCCGCGTTGAACGCGTCGGGGTTGATGCGTTCGCCGTACTTGACGCTTTTGCCTTCGGCGTCGCGCACGAGCCATCCGTTTTGCACCATCCCGCGCGGACGCATCGCAATCCCATCTTCGTCAATCCAATAATTTTTTCCCGCCACTTCCCAAACAAAAATCGGTTTGCGCTCGGTGGTATAGATTTCAAGCGTGTTGGGCAGCGTCACATACACTTGTACGTCTTTGAATTCGGGCAGTGTGCGTACCGCATTTTCCACCGCCTGCGGCTCGACAAAGAAAATATTCCACCCGCGCATTCCCGAGACCTGCGCAATTTCTTGACGCGGCACAATTTTGTTTCCAATCACCACCGGCTCGCCGATGAAAAACAGGTCCAGGTTGAACGCGGCGTACAACGCGCCGACGAACACAACAAACAAGACCGCCGCCGCAAATTTTGGACGGCTCGCTTTCCAATCGCGTTGGGTGCGCCATGGATTCAAGACCAGACGCGGCGCGGCAATGTCAAACGTCGCGCGTTTTTGCGCCGGTCGTTTCGGTTCGGGGGCGCGCGGCTCCACGCTCAATACACGCACGCGTGAGGTGGCGCCGACCACCGGGCGCTTGCGGCGCGGGCGACGCGGCGATGTGGTTTCTTGTTTATTTGCTTGACGACGAATGCTCATTGCATTTCTCCTGCAACTGGCATTGCTTGCACCTTGCGGCGGCTGGCTCAATACGTCACTTTGTTGCGTTGCTTGTCCGCGTGCCGTTCCAGTGCCAACTGAATCAGACGGTCAATCAACTGTGCGTAGGTCACGCCGCTCGCTTCCCACATTTTCGGATACATCGAAACGTTCGTGAACCCGGGGATGGTGTTGATTTCATTCACCAAAATTTTGCCGTCCCGCGCGTCAATAAAAAAGTCCACGCGCGCCATGCCGTTGCAATCTATCGCTTGAAACGCACGCACTGCCAATTCTTGAACCGTGCGCGTTTGTTCCGCGCTCAAATCGGCGGGAATTACAAAGCGCGTCTGTTCGTCTGCGTACTTGGCTTCGTAATCGTAAAATTCGCGTTCCACCAGCACCTCGCCGGGTAGAGACGCCAGCGGCACATCGTTGCCCAAAACACTGCACTCGATTTCGCGTCCTTGCACCGCGCGCTCAACCAAAATTTTTCGGTCATATTGCGCGGCAGTCGTCAACGCCTGTGTCAATTCGTCCCAATTGTGCGCGCGGGAAATTCCAACGCTCGAACCCAAATTCGCCGGTTTCACAAAACAAGGAAAGTGAATAATCGTTTCAATATCGTGAATCGTTTCTTCAGGGGCATGTTCCCAAGTGTGGCGCAAGATGACGAGATACTCTGCCACCGGCAGACCCGCGTTGCGAAACATCGCTTTCATCAACGCCTTGTCCATCCCGACCGCGCTCGCCGCCACATTCGCGCCCACATACGGCAAATCCGCGAGTTCGAGCAAGCCCTGAATCGTTCCGTCTTCGCCGTTCGGTCCATGAATCAACGGAAAGACCACGTCCACCGTTTCATTCAACGCGTCCGTTGTCGTGAGTTCCGTCGCGCTGTGCGAAACCAATGCGCTCGTGTCATTACTGGTTGAACCGTTCATCGCTTTCAACAACGGCGATTGCGTAGCATGGACCAACTGTTTCAACGGATTCCCGCCCGTCAACCACTTGCCTTCCTTTGTCACACCAATCAACACCGCGTCGTATTTTTCCGGATTCAACGCGCGCAGAACAGACTGCGCCGACGCGAGCGAAACTTCATGCTCACCCGACTTGCCGCCAAAAATGAGACCGACGCGAATTTTTTTTGTCATGCGTTATTCGTTGTGCGCTGCTGGTTATTCGTTGTTCGCTCCGGATTGTTCGCCGACGATTTGGATTTCGAGTTCCAATTCCACCTTGAATTTTTCGCGCACGCGCGCTTGCACCAGCTCAATCAACTGCATCACATCCCGCGCGGTGCCGCCTCCCAAATTTACAAAAAAATTTCCATGAACCATTGAAACTTGCGCCTTTCCAATTCGCGTTCCCTTTAACCCCGCCGCTTCAATCAAACGTCCCGCGTAATCACCCGGCGGATTTTTGAACATGGAACCCACGCTCGGTTCCGTCGGCTGGGTGCGGCGCCGATGTTCGGTATATTGGTTCATCCGCGCAATGCAATGCGTTGCATCATCGCGTTCCAGTTCAAATTCCGCGCGCAGCACCACAAATTTGTTGGAATGTTTTTTCAAAAAACTCGAACGATATTCGTATTGCAATTCCTCGCGCGTCCACCAACGCATAGTCTCTGCGTGCCAAAGTAGGTCGCTTTCATCTTGCGTTGCCGCGATTTCAATCGCCGCGACATCCAAAATTTCCGCGCGCACCAAATTGTCACTCAACGCGCCGCCGTGCGCGCCGGCGTTCGTCACCACTGCCGCGCCGATTGTCGCGGGTACGCCAATCGCCCATTCAAGCCCGCGCCACCCTTGCCGCGCCAGCCGATTCGCCAAGCCCGGCAGCGATGCGCCGCTGTCAACAATCACGCGTAACCTTTCGCCGCTTTCTTCCCTTTCGCGGTGTTCGCCAGTTTCGCGGTGTTCGCTTGTTTCGCGGTGTTCGCCAGTTTCGCGGTGTTCGCTTGTTTCGCGGTGTTCGCCAGTTTCGCGGTGTTCGCCAGTTTCGCGGTGTTCGCCAGTTTCGCGGTGTTCGCTTGTTTCGCGGTGTTCGCCAGTTTCGCGGTGTTCGCTTGTTTCGCGGTGTTCGCCAGTTTCGCGGTTTTCGCTAGTTTCGCGGTGTTCGCCAGTTTCGCGGTTTTCGCTAGTTTCGCGGTTTTCGCTAGTTTCGCGGTTTTCGCTAGTTTCGCGGTTTTCGCTAGTTTCGCGGTGTTCGCCAGTTTCGCGGTGTTCGCCAGTTTCGCGGTTTTCGCTAGTTTCGCGGTTTTCGTGTACCACGATTTCATCCGCGTGATTTTCAATCACCATGCCGCGCATTCCCGCGTCACTTGCAAGAATGTTCGAGCCGTTGCCGAGTATGAAAATTTCAAGGTGCTGTTGCCGCGCCCACTTGACCGCTTGTATCAATTCGTCGCGCGAATCTACGCGCACAAAATAATCTGCCGGTCCGCCGATGCGCAAGGTCGTATGACGCGCCAGCGGTTCATTCCGCAAAATTTTTTCAAGCATCTCAAGCGGGCTGCGTCGAAGTCAAACGCGTGAGCGCGAGAATCGCGCCGACAATGCCCCACGCAATTCCAAAAAAAATATTGGTTGCCAGCGTATTGCCAAAAACCATGAGCGTATTAAAAAACTGCGCCAGAATCACGGACGTTTGCGTCGGCAGTAAAAAAAGCGCAATCAATACCGCTTCCAACAGACCGCGCCAAAACGCGCGGCGGCTGTTCACCCCCCCTCCAATAAAGACGAGCACAAACAACGCAATCATCAAAATCCAAAAACCGGCGAGCGGATTTTGTGTCAACAAGTTGCCCGCGCCTTCGAGCGGACCGATATTCGTGAAACCGATAATGTAGCCCTCAATCCGCAAAACAAAATACAGCACAAACAACGTAATAATGTCATCGCCCAGCGCGCTGCTTTTCAGCGCCCGCACGTACATCGAAACCGCGCCGCCCAACACGAGCAAGCCCACAATCACCGCTAAAATCCAATTCGGCAGAAAAATCGGCGAACTGATGAGCGGCGCCTCCGGATTGAATTGCACCGCTTGCTCGATGCCGAGCGCCAATTGGTCCAGCCACGAATTGAGTCCGCTGACCAAACTGAATGGAAAATTGGACGGCGAAAAAAATCCGTTGTCGCGAAAGAATCCTTCGATAGACGGCAAAACTTGGATCCGCAAAAAGACAGTGGTCGTCAACGCCGCCCACCAATAGATCCAATTCCGCGAGCCAAAAACATCACGCATGTTCGTTCTCGACCAAGCTTGTCAGCACCCGGTTCACATCGCCCGCGCCGAGCGCAAGCAGCACATCGCCCGCGCGCAATTCCATTCGCAAAATTTTCTCTGCCTCTTCCAACGAAGCAACATAGCGCGCATTGACGCGGTCCATTCTCGCCACCAACGCGCGACTGCTCAGGTTCGTCGTTTCTGTTTCGCGCGCCGCGTAAATCTCTGCAATCAAAATTTCGTCCGCGTCGCCGAACGCGTTTGCAAATTCATCCCACAACGCGCGGGTGCGCGAATACGTGTGCGGTTGAAAGAGCGCCAGAATCCGCGCGCCCGGAAAACGCATTCGCGCTGCGCGCAGCGTGGCGCGAATTTCGGTTGGATGATGCGCGTAATCGTCCACCAACGTCGCCCCGCGAAACCTGCCGCGAATTTGAAAACGTCGTCCGACGCCGGAAAAATTTTCGAGCGTCAAACGGCAAGCGTCAAACGTCACGCCAACGCGCTGTGCTGCGGCAAATGCAGCAAGCGCATTCAAAACATTGTGTTCGCCCGGAATCTGTAACGCTGCTTTGGTTAAAAAGTGATTCGAGTGAAAAATTTCAAAATCGGTCCCGCCGCTCGAGTTGGCGCGCAACTTGAGCGCGCGCCATTCGTTCGCATCGCCGAAACCATAACGAATAACCGTTCGCCGCGCGTTTTCTGCCAAGTCGCTCGCAGCGCGTTCGTCGCCGCACACCACAGTTGCGCCGTCCGCGCGCGTTTGTTTCAAGAATTGCGCGAACGCGCTCTGATATGCCTCGCGCGTCGGAAACAAATCGGGATGGTCATAGTCCACGTTCGTCAAGACCGCAATTTGCGGTTCCAATCCCCAGAACGCGTAATCATACTCGTCTGCTTCAATGACGAACCATTTGCTCGCGCCGACGCGTGCGTTGCTATCCCACGCGGGCACAATTCCGCCGACCACCACCGTCGGGTCGAGTCCCGCCGCCACAAGAATCTCCGCAATCATTGCCGTCGTGGTTGTTTTGCCGTGTGAGCCCGCGATGGCAATCACGTCGTCCCCGCGCGTCAGCTCGCGCAAGAATTCGCGCCGTTTCAAAACCGGAATATGTTGTAAATGTGCGGTAACAATTTCGGGATTATCTTCCGGTGCGGCAGAGGTGGTGACGATTAAATCTGCGCCCGCGACATTTTTCGCCGCATGTCCCGAAAAAATTTTCGCGCCCAGTTTTTCCAACGCGTCCGTTACGCGATTCGGCGCTGCCGGGTCGGACCCGCTTACCACATACCCGCGCCCCAACATCACCTGCGCCAACGCCGACAGACCCGCGCCACTGATGCCGATGAAATGAACATGTCTCCGTTGCCTCTCCTTGTAAGAGAGGCGTTGTGGGCGAGGGTCTGGTCTCATCGCGCATACTCGTACAGCAAATTTCCAATATGCCCCGCCGCGTCCGGTCGCGCCAATTGTTTCATCGCCGCGCGCATAGTTTCTAATTGCGCCGCGTCATTCAGCAAGTTCTTTAACGTCGTCACAAACTCGCGCTCAAGATTCCCTTCCGCTATTTTCAACGCGGCGCCGCGCGCTGCCAGAAAATCCGCGTTTTTTTCTTGATGCCCTTGTGCAAACAATCCCGGCACCAAAATACTTGGCACGCCAACCGCCGGAAATTCGCCGAGCGTCGCCGCGCCCGCGCGTGCGACAATCACATCGGCGGCGGCAAGCGCGAGCGGCATCTCGGTATTTAAATATTCAAACACGTGATAACGCGCGGCGGACGCGGTTTCCAGCAAAGCGCGTTCCGCATCGAGCGCCATTTTGTCACGCGTTCCGCAAATGTGAATAATTTGCGTTGCGGCAAGCAATTCTTTTAAATTGGTACGCACCGCCTCATTCAACGCATGTGCGCCTTGACTGCCGCCAAACACCGTGACGACCGGAAAATTTTTTTCGAGTTGAAACTGCGCGCGTCCCGCCTCACGCGTCGCTTGAAAAAATTCCGCGCGCACCGGATAGCCCGTCACCGTTGCGCGCCCGCGCGCAAAATATTTCAATACCTCGTCGAACGAGACGGCGACCTGCTTGCTCAAACGCCACGTCGCCTGAATCGCCCAGCCCGGTTCCAAGTCCGGCAGTTCAATCACAATCGGAATTTTTTTGCGCCACCCCGCCCACAACGCGGGCGCGCTCACGTAACCGCCCGTTGCCAGAATTACATTCGGTTTGAAATGTGCGATGGCATCACCCGCGACCCGCGACGCGCGCAGCATCCGCAAGAAATTTTGCGCCTGTGTGCGCACGCCCAAACTCCGAATCCCGCCGACGACAAGACCCGTAAAAGGAATTTGAAATTGGGACGCGATTTTTTCTTCCACACTCGCGGCGCGCCCGACATACAGTACATCACTCGTCAGATTGAGTTGATGCGTTGCGGCGAGCTGTTCCAGCACGGCGACGAGGGGATACACGTGCCCGCCGGTCCCCCCCCCCGTAACGAATAGTCGCATTCTTTTTTACCGTCTTGTTTTGCAAAACAGCCGCTTGGTTTTCTTGCGTTGGCGCACCCACGACGGTCGGCACACTTTTTACGACCACCGGCTTGGGCAGCGCGCGCGAGATGCTCAGCAGAATTCCGACGCTCGCCAAACACATCACCAGCGACGAACCGCCGTAGGAAACAAACGGCAGCGGCTGTCCGGTAAACGGAATCAGTTGCGTTACGACGCCCATGTTCACAAACGCTTGCAGGACGAGCCAAAATGTGACGCCCGCTGCAAGCACGCGTCCAAAATCATCCGGCGCGTTGCGCGCAATGCGAAAGCCGCGATAGGCGAGCGCGACAAACAATATCACCAAAATCGTCGCGCCGATGAGCCCTGTCTCTTCACTCCAAATCGCAAAAATGCCATCCGAATGCGCGAGCGGCACATAGCCGTACTGTCCGCCGCCGGTGCCCAATCCTTTGCCAAAAATTCCGCCCGACGCGACCGCAATCAACGTTTGCGCCGCCTGCCATGACCCATCCGTCAATTCTTGGGTGGGTTCGACGAACCACGAGCTAACCCGCACCATTGCGCGCGGCGATTGCGTCACCACCAACGCCGCGACCGCCCCGCCAAAAACTGCCGCGCCCGCGAATTGTTTCAAATCCGCGCCCGCCATGAAAAACATCGTGAACGCGACGGCAGAAATCATCAACGCCGTGCTGTAATTCGGCTGCAAAATAATCAGACCCGCAATCAACCCAATCAAAATCGAAAACGGAATCAAGCCGTACACGAGCCGTTTCAATTTTTTCCCTTTGGAGGCAGCCCACGCGGCAACATAAATAATCGTCACAAGTTTGGCAATTTCCCCCGGCTGCACCGATTGACCAATCAGCCAACGCTTGGCGCCGTTTTCTTCATGTCCCCAAAACAACAACGCGATGAGCAATGCCAATGTGACGAGCATCAGCGGGACCGCATAGCGCATCAGCAAGTGATAATCGAGCCGCGCAAAAACAAGCAGCACGGCAACGCCGATGAGCAGCATCCCCAAGTGCCTCTCGATGAAACCGAGCGGGTCATCGCCCACTTGCAAATTGGGACCGAACGAGACACTGTAAATGCTCAGAATCCCAATCAAGACCATCAAGCCGACGATGAGCGCCAACACATAATCGGCGGGACGTGTATTGGCGCGCGCCCACAAGAGCCCGCGCAAATTGCCGAATAACGAACGTTGTGTGGAAACTTGAACAGCCATACGAATCAATGCAAGGGCGATTCAGAAATCGCCCGGACGATTTCGCGGAAGGTGTCGCCGCGTTCGAACTCATTCGCAAACATACCAAAACTTGCCGCGCCCGGTGAAAGCAAAACAATGTCGCCCGCACGCGCTGAATTTTTTCCGAACTCTATCGCGTCGCGCAAATTTTTCGCGCGCGCCGCAATTTGTGTTTGCGCGTTTGCTTGTTCCAACGCGCGTTCAATTTTTTCCGTCGCCGTTCCGTCGAGCAAAATCACGCGTGCCTTGCTTTCTGCAATCGCGCGCGCCATGTCCGCGTAAGGCAGCCCTTTGTCGTACCCGCCCGCAATCAAAAAAATGTTTCCCCCGCGCGGCGCCAATGTTTTCAATGCCACAATTGTTGCGTTCGGCGCGGTCGCCGTCGTGTCGTTGATGTATTGCACGCCGTTTATTTCGCGCACCAATTCCAACCGATGCGGCACGCCGCGAAATTCGCGCAGTGTTTCGGCAATGATTTCATTCGGCGCGCCCCACGCTTTGGCTGTTGCGATGGCGGCGAGTGCGTTCTCGATATTGTGTTCCCCCGCAATCAAATCGCTGACAGGCATAATTTTGTGCGAACCATTTTCATTATTCCAAACAAGCCAGTCTTTATCCAACCGCGCGCCTTGTTTGATGGCGCGGGTGCGGCTGAACCAAATCACTTGTCCAATTGCTTTGGGACGCAGACGCGTACTGATGCCATTATCAAAGTTCAATATCACAAAATCGCGCGGCTGCTGATGTAAAAAAATTTGTGCTTTTGCCCACGCGTATTCGTCCATGTCACGGTAACGATTCAAATGGTCAGGAAAAATATTGGTCAACGCGGCGATGTGCGGGCTGCGTTTCAGTTCTTGAAACTCTTCGAGTTGGAACGAGGACATTTCCAAAACGACGGGTGTTTCGGCATCAATCGAATCAATCAGTTCAAGCGCCGCTACGCGTAAATTCCCCGCAATGATTGTTTTGGGATTCGCGCGTTTCAAAATCGCGCCGACCATCAACGTCGTCGTCGTCTTGCCTTTTGTTCCCGTAATACCGACAACCTGTTCCATCCCGTGCGGCAGTAATTCTGTAAAGAGTCCCAACTCCATCCGAATCGGGATATTTTTTTCGCGTGCGATTTGTAAATAACGCGATTCGCGCGGCACGCCCGGATTGCGAATTATCAAGTCGGCGTTTTCAAAATCGCGTTCGCGATGTTCGCCTAAAACAAAGTCAACCTGCGACGAATCAATTTGCTCCAGCGTTGGTTTCAAAACATCGGCGGTTCGCAAATCTGTGATAGTAATCTGCGCGCCTTGTTTCAACAACCAGCGCGTCACGCCCAGTCCGCCGCCGTGCAGTCCCAATCCCATGACGAGGACGCGTTTATTCTTTAAATCAATCATCCACTTGACTCAAATGCTCTATATCATTCAAGTCCTTGTAACGCCCGCTTGCTTTTTTATTTATTAACAAGTTCTTCAAGTTGATGATCTTTACAGGTCTCCCATCCATTTCATCTACAGTTTTTTCGCGATAACTTTTTTGAAAATCAACTCCATGAGCGTTCAACAATTTCAAAAAATCTTGCAAGTCGCTCGGTAGCTCGATGTCCATAATTCATCCGCCGCAAAATTTCCGCATGCCGCAATCGTTCTTCGGGCGTGCGCGACAGCCAATATGCCTTTTCATCGGAATCATCACCTAACCGCGCAATCGAAATGACCCTGCGGTCAATTCGCATCGTCTTGCGCTCCATTTCAATACTCGGCTTCATCTCACGTATCCTTCATTTCCTATATTTCCATTTTCTGTTTTACAACAACGCCAACGCCACGCCCAACATCGCCGCCAACAATCCGACCAACCAAAAACGCTGTACCACTTGCGTCTCGCTCCAACCCAAAAGTAAAAAATGATAATGAATCGGCGTCTTTTTGAAAATGCGTTTGCCTTTGGTCAATTTGAAATAACTCACTTGCAAAATCACCGACACCATTTCCGCGACAAAAATAATTCCAATCAATGGCAGCAAGAGCCACTGCCCTGTCATCAACGAAACGACCGCGAGCGTCGAACCCAACGCGAGCGAACCCACATCACCCATGAACAATTCCGCCGGATGCGCGTTGTACCAGAGAAACGCGAGCAGCGCGCCGACCATGATGAAACAAAACGTGACGAGATAAATTTGCTGTTGCAAAAACGCAATTACGCCGTAGGCGGCAAAACCAAACGCCGTCACCCAACCTGCGAGCGAGTCCAGTCCGTCCGTAAAATTCACCGCGTTGCACGCGCCGACGATGATAAAGACGGCGATGGGAATATAAATCAAACCCAAATCAATTTTTTGCGGAATCGTCGGAATCGCGATACTGTGAATGTCGAGCGGAAAATAAAGAATGAGCGCAATGACGAACGCGAGCGCGATTTGGACCAATATTTTATAACGCCCCAACAAACCCACCGCGCCGTGTACGCCGCCGCGCAGTCCACTCCAATCATCGTACGCACCCAACGCGCCGAAACCAACCAGCGTCATGAGCGGGACTAGAATCGAACCGCCCACAATTGTGCCGCCAATCAAATTGTAAATGTTCAGTACGACGGTAATCACCACCACCGGCACCAGAATCATAATCCCGCCCATCGTGGGCGTACCCATTTTTACTTGATTCGATTCCGGCTCTTCGATGCGAATTTGTTTGCCGATGCGATTTGCGCGCAGCCAACGAATTAACGGCGAACCCCAAATCACCGCCAGCAAAAAAGACAACGTTCCGAGCGCAAGAGGAATGGACATGTTAGTGTGGCGTCGCGCGCGATGTGAACCCTCCGTGCGCTTCGGTATCCTCTGCCAATGCCTGCACAATTTCTTCCATCTGCGCGCCGCGCGAACCCTTGACCAAAATAATATCGTCCGGCTGCGCTATCTGTCTAATTTGCTCAATCGCCTCGGCGTTGCCGCGCGCATAATAGACTTGAGCCAATCCTTCGGCGCGCGCGGCATCGCCAATCAATTTTCCCAAAGGACCCACTGCGATAACAAGGTCTGCCACTTCGGCGGCGCGAATGCCGACGAGTTGATGTCCTTCCTGTTCATACTCGCCCAGTTCGCGCATGTCGCCCAGCACCGCAATTTTTCGTCCGCTCATCTCGTGCAACAGATTCAATGCCGAAAGAGTGGAGGGCGGACTGGCATTGTATGTATCATCCAAAATCGTGATGCCATTTTTCCCCGGCACCGCAATCAAACGGAGCTGCGCCGACACATCCGTCAAACCGCGCAAAATTTCTTCCCACGACAATTCTTGCGCAATTCCGACGGCGGCGGCGGCAAGCGCAGTGTGAACGCTGTGTTGTCCAAGCAATGGCACACGCACATGCAAATGCGTATCCTGATAATGCAGCGCAAACTCCATGCCGCTCAAACCCTGACTTTCGATTTCGTCCGCCCACACATCATTCGTCGTATCAAGTCCGTACGTCAAAACATTCGCGCGCGTTTTTTCGCGCATTGCGCGCACGCGGAAATCATCGCCGTTCAAAATCGCCCAGCCGTTTTCAGGCAATGCTTCTACCAACTCTGCTTTGGCGTTCGCGATATTTTCAATCGTGCCGAGCCGTTCCAAATGAATCGGCGCGACCAACGTGACGACACCGATGCGCGGCTGCGCGATTTCGCACAGGGTTGCAATTTCGCCGCGCGCATACATGCCCATTTCAAGAACGGCGCGCTCGTGTGTTTCGTTCAAATCGAAAAGTGTCAGCGGCAGACCCGTTTCGCTGTTGAGATTGCCTTGACTTTTTAAGGTGCGATAGCGCTGTTTCAAAACTGCCCAAATCAATTCTTTGGTCGAAGTTTTACCGACACTGCCCGTTACGCCAATCACCTCAACGTTCGGAAATTTTCTACGCCAAAAGCCGGCAAATCTTTGCAAAGCGACCAAACTATTGTCCGTGACCAAACACGGCACCGTGTCCCGTGCAAGCGTTGCGAACAAGTTGGGGTTCGGTTGTAACCCGGCGACATCTATTAAAGTTAGACTGCGGCCGAACCCCAACTCGCGCGCGCGCGCATTTCCGACGATGGCAATTGCACCGCGCGCCAGTGCTTCGCCAATAAATTGATGCCCATCGAGCGTTTCACCCTCTAACGCAAAAAACACCGACCCCGGTATTACTTGCCGCGAATCAATCGCCACTCGCGCGATGCGCTCTGGCATGAGCGCCGCAACCGCGTGGGGAATGCTAACGTCAGCATGCCCTACGCCACCCGATGGTTTGTTTCCGGTTAATGCTTGAAATAAATCGCCCAGCGTCAACATGTCCGGTGACAGGTTTCAAGTTGCAGGTCGCTTGAAATTCTTTTTCAAACCTGCCACCTGTAACTATTCCGCCATGACTCCCGCGCGTTCCATTCCAATTCTGGCATTCTCGCGCGCCAACTCGTGTTCGTATCCCAACGGCTCTGCCGCGCGCAGCGTCTCGACATGGGAACGCGTTCGCCATCCCAAGCCCACGCGCAAAAAATCCAAAACCCGCACCGTGTCTATTGTCGCACAAATAATTTCATCCGCGACCAATGCGCGCAATTCGCGCGCGCCGATACGGCACGTTGCCCACGCGCGCGCGCGCAAACCGGGTTCGCGGCGCGCGACGCGCTGCGTTTTTGATTTGTATCCGCGCGTGACTCCATTGTGTTTTTGCGCAATTGCCATCAGTTTGCTCCCTGCCAAAACGTTATTGTTGCGCGGTCGTACGAATATCATCCGGCGGCAAGCCGGTGAGCTGCGAGATTTCTTTTGCCACTGCCGCGAAAATCGGTGACGCCACTTGTGAGCCCCACGGCGATTTTGTCGGGCGGTCAATCTTTACCAAAATCACATACTGTGGATTGTCCGCCGGAAAAAATCCGCCGAACGACGCAATCGTCCATTTCGGGTCATACCCGCCGGGTATGGGAATTTGCGCCGTGCCTGTCTTGCCCGCAATTTTGTAGCCGGGCAAATTGGCTTTGTTGGTGGATTCGACGCCGATGGAATGCGCCAAAATGTCGGTGACGATTTTCGATGTTTCAGGTTTCAGCACGCGTCGAATCACGCGCGGACTGCGCGGTTCCACCGAACCGTCAGGATGAATGATGCGGTCAACAATGTAGGGACGCATCAGGTTGCCGCCATTCGCCACCGCCGCCAATGCGTTCGCCATTTGCAAGGGCGTCGTCGCAATGCCCTGCCCAAACGAATTGGTCCCCAAATCCGATTCGTACCAAATGCCGTCGCCCGGATTCTTGACCGTGCCCGGAATTTCGCCCGCCAGATCTACGTTCGTGAGCGAACCGAAACCGAAATCGTGCAAATACTGATAAAACGTTTTGGGTCCCGTCGCCAACGCGATTTTTGCCGCAATCACGTTCAAGGATTTTTCCATCGCGGTGGTCAAACTGACGTCGCCATATCCTTTGCGGTCGGAATTGTAAAAACGCCGCCCGCCGATGACGACGGAACCCGGGTCGTTCAAAATAATGTTGGGCGTAAGCTTGCCCGAATCCAAACCCGCCGAAAGCGTAACCACTTTGAATACGGAACCCGGTTCATAGGGCAAGCTCACCGCAGGGTCGTTAAAGCGCGAAAGGTCAGTGGTGGCGAACGCGTTCAAATCGGGTGCGGGATAACTGGCAAGCGCGAGAATTTTTCCGGTGCTGGGTTCGAGAATGATAATTTGTCCGGTCTGCGCGCCGAACTCTTGTAAACCGTTCGCCAATTCGCGTTCCGCAATGTTTTGCAGCGCGCTGTTGAGCGTAAGCACCAGCGTCGAACCATCCGTTGCCCAAGAACCTTGCGGCAAATCGAACGGCAAAATTTCATCGCCCAACGCGTCGGACTCGGCACGAATTTTGCCATCGCGCCCGCGCAAAATTTCATCGTAATATTGTTCCAAACCGTACGCGCCGATGCGGCTTTGGCTCGTAAAGCCGATAATGTGCGCGGCGAGCGAACCACCCGGATAGCGGCGATTCGGCTTGGCGACAAAATCAATCGCGCCGATTTTTCCCGCGTTGCGCAGCGCCGTCAATTCTTCTCCCGCGCGGGTGGATGCGTTCAGCGTGAGCATCACCGTCTCTTTGCCGGAAGAGAGCTGCGCGACAAGTTCCGCTTCGGGTAGATTCAAAATCGGCGCAAGCAGCTGCGCTTGCTCTTTGGGATTTTTAATGAGCGTTGGATGCGCGGCGACCTCGTACGAAAAAATATCCGTCGCCAACAAGATTCCGTCCGCCGTCAAAATATCGCCGCGTTTCGCGTATTCGGTAATGGTGCGCTGGCGCAGCACTTCAGACAGTTTGTCCAGGTCTTCGTGCCGCATCAACTGCCAGTAACCCAGTCGTCCCGCGATGAACAATGCCGCTGCCACCATAATGGTAAACAAGACATAGGTGCGGCGCGAGAACTGGTTCGGGGTGAGTGCGGACATTCGCTAAACAAACGACGGGGGACAATGAACGCGGCAAGCGGCGTTCGTCGTTTGTCTCCCGTCTATCGTTATCATTTCGTCTGCGCGCTGGCGCGGTCCGAAAAATTTTCCAAGCCCAACAAAGCAAGCAGTTGTTCGAATGTGTTCGGGTCGTTTTCAAATGTTTGCGGCGCGGTCACTTGATTGCCTTGCGGCAAAAAAGCGGGCATCAATTCATTCGGCGGCGGTTGAATCCACGGCATGTCCGCATAGACAACATGTTTAGCCGGACCCAAACCCAACTTGCGCGCGCGCTGCTCAATCGCGGAGGGCGAAGCCAGCGCGGCGATTTCGTAGCGCAGCTGCGCGTTCTCGCGTTCCACTTGTTGGATTTTCAATTGCTTGACGCGCAAATCGCGCGCAATCAGCGCCGCGTTCGACGCCTGCGCGAGATAAATCATCGCCACCAAAATAAACATGCCGAGTGCGAGCAATGCCACGCGCATCATGCCAAAGGTCGGCATGTTGTCCCAACGCACGCGCAGATTTTTCTTGAACGCGCGAAATTCTTGGTTCCAATTCTCACGCCACTGTGCCAAATGTTTTTTCATTGCCTTGTGTAACCGTTTTTCCATCCCAAATCGCGAGGTGCGAATTACGCTGTCGCTTTTGACGTTTCACGTTCGATTAAATTGCGTGCTGCGTTCTGAATACCGTTTTACGCCACTCTTTCTGCCACGCGCAATTTTGCGCTGCGCGCCCGCGCGTTTTCGCGCGTTTGTTGATACGTCGGTTTGATTGGATGTTTGGTTAAATTTCTCCAGTGTTCATTCGCTTTGAAAAAATTTTTCACGATGCGGTCTTCGAGCGAATGAAAGGTAATGATAGCGACGCGTCCGCCCTGCCCGACGACATCTGCCAATTGCGGCAAAGTCATTTCCAGATTTTCGAGTTCATTGTTCACGACGATACGTAATGCTTGAAATGTTTTCGTCGCCGGATGAATTTTGCCGTGCCGCCCCAGCGCGCGTTCGATAACGTTCGCGAGTTCTTGCGCGTTGTTGAGGGGACGATTCGCTACAATCCAGCGCGCGATTTTGCGTGACGCGCGTTCTTCGCCATATTCGAAAATCAAGTCCGCGAGGTCGGCTTCATCCCATGCGTTGACAATATCCGACGCGGTGAGTTCGGTGCGGTCATCCATTCGCATATCCAGCGAGTGGCTCAAGAACGAAAAACCGCGTTCGAGATTCGCCAACTGCATCGAAGAAAGACCAAGGTCGAGCAGCACGCCATCGGCGGGAATGAAATGATTTTCCACCGCGACTTTTTTGATTTGTGTAAAGTTCGAGCGAACTAAAATCGCGCGTTCCCCAAATGGAGCGAGTGTTGTACGCGCGATGTGTAATGCTGCGGGGTCACCGTCGAGCCCTAAAAGTTTTCCGTCCGGCGCGGTGACTTTTAAAATCGCTTCCGCATGTCCGCCTGCGCCCAGCGTGCCGTCAACGTATTTGCCCCCCGCTTTCAATGCCAGCGCCTCGATGACCTCATTCAGCAGAACAGGAATGTGCGGCTTCACGTTTCACGTTTGGCAATTGAAATAATGATGCACTAGGCGCGCATTTTCTGGAGCGCCTGATTCACACGTTCCGACATATCGGGAACATTATTTACCAATTCCGCATCGGCGTTCGCGTACTGGCTGGGGCTCCACAATTCGATATGGTCAAACGCGCCGACGACCATCACTTCGCCGTTCAGCTTGGCAAACTCGCGCAGATTTTGCGGCAGTGAAATGCGTCCCTGCTTGTCCAACTCATCATCGGTTGCCTTGCTGCTGAAAAAGCGCGATAATCCGCGCGCATCGGCGGCAGTCATGCCGACCGTGTTAATTTCGTTCAGGAAGGTTTCAAATTTCGCGGCGGGGAAAACAAATAGGCACGGCTCCATTCCGCGCGTGACAACCACGCGCAGACCCAACTGTTCGCGCCAACGCGCGGGCAAGGTCAGCCGCCCTTTTTCATCAATGTTGTGAGAATACTCGCCGAGAAACATGGTTTTTTGCAGAGGCGGCAGAATGCCGCGATAGAACAGCCGTTCTATAATTCCCCACTCGTGCGGTGGAATTAGGGGTAAATTTGCCACTTTCCCCCACTTTCCCCCACCGTATGCCACATTATCACTTATTTTTGGGGGTATGTCAATAGCCATCCCCCACCAATTCTATGCCCGCGCGTAAAATTTAAGGATTTCCGATTGTATGAATCAAATTTCGCTTTTGGTCGAACTTCAGAATCTGGATATGAAAAGTGATGAAAACGCCTCTGCACGCGTCTTGCTCGAAAAAAAATTGGCGGACACAGCCGGGCTGGACGCCGCGCACGCGGCACTGGAACGAGCCGACAAGCAAGCGCATGACCTCAAAGCGCAACTCCGCGCACTGGAATTGGAAACCAACGGGCTCGCCGAAAAATTAAAAACGGTGAATGAACGCCTCTACAGCGGACGCATCACGAACGCCAAAGAACTGGCGGGTCTGAATCAAGATGAAAAAATGTTGGCGCGCCGCAAGAGCGAATTGGAAGACCAAGAACTCGCGCTGATGGAGCAAATCGAAAACGCGGACAACGCGGCACGCGACCAGCGCGGGTTGTACGAAAAAATCGCGGCTGACACGAACGCGCGGAATAAAAAAGAGCACGCGCAATTGGACGCGCTCGACGCAGCGGATGCGGAACTCGCGCGCAAACGCGATTCCATCCGCGCGCAGCTTTCTCTCGAAACGCTGCGCGTGTACGATGAATTGCGGCAGACGAAAAAAGGACGCGCGGTGGCGATGATGAAGGGTTCATCCTGCGCGACATGCGGTTATGAGGTGCCGAGTGGTTTGATTTCGCGAGTCCGCGCGGGGACGGAATTGGTGTTTTGTAGCAATTGTCAGAGGATTTTGGCGAGCTAAAGCCATGCGCGAAACCATTCTGCTGTCACGCCCGAACTTGAGCATTCCCTCGTGGCGGGTTTTTCAATCACGTTTGGACATTTATCCCGAACACAACTTGGCGATTTTGAGTTGGCGTTCGCGTACCAAGCCCTGGCGGGCGGCGATGGATGCAAAAGGCGACAATTTGGACGGACCAAAAAAGCGTGACGAGAATCTCGTCACGCTTTTTTGTTGAGGATTTCATTCACACGCGCAGCGGTCATTCCGCGCACGCGCACCACTTTGTGCCGCGAGGATTCTCCGCGCACAATTTCGACATTTGCGCGTGCAACACCCAACGCGTGCGCGAGAAATTTGAGCAGCGCTTCATTCGCGCGTCCTTCGACGGGCGGCGCGGTGAGCCGAATCTTCACTGCGTTGTTTTCGATTCCCACAATTTCGTTGCGTTTTGTGCGCGGGATAACTCGCACGTTGAACGTCACCGCGTTTTGGGATTCTTGAAGCATCACGATACCTTGACGAAAAACAGCATGAACCAGCGCACGAGACACAGAGCAGCCAAAACTTGAATCCCCAAGGGGTCCGGCACCAAGAGCGCATAGAACAGAGCGTACACTCCCGCAAACGCGACATAGCCCGCCGCAATGAGGCACAAAAAAACGAGCGGCAGTGCCGTGGCGAATTTTACCAAGACGAGAGACATGACCCCGATTTCGAGCAGTGCGACGGCGAGCAGAAGCAAAAAAATTACAATCGCCGCTTCGGAAATGAGAATGAGAAATTTCAGTACGCCCGCGTTTTCCATCGCGAGCCAATAAAAGAGCGCGGCGAGAAGGATTCCAGCCGCGCCAGAGAGCAAGAGGAGGGTGCGCTTCATTGAGAGTTCGGGCAGTTAGAAACTGCAGCAACAATATCGCGAAATCGCCCTACGGCGATTAGTCAATCTGCGATTGTTCATCAACCTTCGGTTGATGATGAACCTGCGGAGACCGGTTTCGCGTTTTCGTTGGAGCGAATTCTATTCGCCCGCAGCACCACTGCCTTTTCAATCACCGCGCGCGTCCACGACGGCAGAGGATACGCGTCCAAATCGTTTGGCTCAACCCATCGCGCGTCCATCACATCATCGCGCGCGCGCAATTCACCGCCGCGCCATTCCGCCCAAAAATCAATCAGCGCGTAATGAAAACGCACGCGTCCCGCGTCATCGCGCGCAATCAAATCCAACACGTCCACCAAATCGCGCAATTCAATTTCGCCGCCGCATTCTTCGGCAAATTCGCGCCGTGCTGCGTCGCGCACCGTTTCGCCCACTTCTACTGCCCCGCCGGGAATGCTCCACTCGCCGCGACGCGGTTCTTTGCCGCGTTGAATCAACAACACCGCGTCATTTTGAAAACAGACCACGCCGACACCGGGAATCGGAAAAGAGGGATATTCGCGCGAATTCATTTTTGATTTAGGATTTTCGATTTATGATTTTTGCGGGTCATTCTTTGCAAATCAAAAATCGCATATCATAAATCCGCAAGACGAATGTCTTTGACTTCGAGTTGAAGACGCGGTTCGTTCTGCCACACTTTGGACGCGAGGTTGTACACAATGTCCACTTGTTTGGGCAGCGGCGCGAGCTGCGGCAAAATGTCTTTTTGGCGAAACGCAATCGCATCCCAAACGACAATCCCGTCGGAAACAGTGAGCGCCACATGCTCTGCGCCGACGAGCCGCGCGGCTTTGACCAGCACATTGCGCGACAGGAACACCGGTTCACGGTTACCGTACCCGAACGGTGCGAGTTGGTCGAGATGCTCCAACAGTTTCCAATTCATTTCGCTCAAAGATGCTTCCGCATCAATGGATAACGTCGGCGTCAATTCCAAACGCGCAAGTTCGCGTTCGGCAATTGCGCGCAGGCGCGCGTGGAGCGCGTCAAATTTTAGAGTATCCACCGTAAAACCCGCCGCCGCCGCGTGTCCGCCGTGCCGCACCAACAAGTCCGCACATTCGTCTAGCGCCGCGACGATATTGAATTCCGGAATACTGCGCGCGCTGCCGCGCATCACGCCGTCTTTGTGCGTCATCGCAACGGCGGGGCGATAGGTGTCCTCTTGAATTTTGCTGGCAATGAGTCCGATGATGCCTTCCGGAAATTCCGGCGAACCCGCAATCAAAATATATTCATCCGGCGGCAGCGCGGCGACCATCGCGCGCGCTTTTTGTGTCATCTCGTCCGTCAATTTTTGACGCTCGCGATTGGTCGCTTCCAATTTCGCCGCAAGGTCTTCGGCTTCGCCCGGATACTGTGTGGTGAGCAATTTGTACGCGGTGCGCGCGTGTTCGATGCGTCCCGCCGCATTCAAACGCGGCCCGAGAAAAAAGCCAATCGTCCCCGCGTTCATCGCGCGATTTTTTCCCGCCGCTTGCTGCATCATTGCGACAAGTCCGGGGCGTTCGGTCTTGTTCAATCGCGCCAATCCGCGTTTCACGAGCATTCGATTTTCGCCGATGAGCGGGACCAAGTCCGCAACGGTGCCCAGCGCGACGAGGTCGAGCAATTCATCGAGGTTGAGCGCTTGTCCGTTCGGCAGCGGCTGCTGTTCTTGCAGCATGGACAATGCCTGCGCGAGCTTGAAGGCAATGCCCACGCCCGCAAATTCTTGAAACGGATACGCGTCGCCCTCTTGTTTCGGATTGATGACCGCGACGGCGCGCGGCAGCTCCGCGCCCACCGAATGATGGTCGGTCACAATCATGTCGAGACCGAGTGCGGCGCCCTTGTCCACTTCGCCGAGAGAACGAATGCCGCAGTCCACCGTCACGACGACGCGCGCGCCTTTTTCTTTTAACTCTTTGAGCGCGTCTTCATTCAAGCCATATCCTTCGTTGATGCGATGCGGAATGTACGGCAAGGCTTTGGCGCCGAGAAGCTTTAACGCTTGCGTCAAGAGCGCGGTAGCACAAACGCCGTCCGCATCGAAATCGCCGTACACCGCAATTGCTTCGCCGTCGCGTATGGCGCGGCGAATGCGTTCGACGGCGCGCGTCATCCCATGCATTTTGAACGGGTCATCGCCAAAGGCGTGTCCGTCCCCCGCGTCGGGCGCGCCGACAAAATGATTTGCGTCCGCGAGTGTGGTGATGCCGCGATTGAAAAAAATTTGAGCAATGAGGGCAGGAAATTGTGGAAACCGCGCGCTAAAGGTAGGCGGTGCGAGCGGCGCAACGTGCCAACGACGTTTGGGCATAGGTGAAATAATTGTAATGAGGTGAGAGATTAAGTCAAACGAAAAATTGATTTTTGAAGACGCTGCTTGTGTTACAATTCTTCCCATGACCCGCATCGTCTTTATGGGCACTCCCGAATTTGCTGTGCCGATTCTGCAAGCGCTCGTCGAAAATTACAATGTCGTCGCGGTCTATACGCGCATTGACAAACCATCGGGGCGCGGCAAACAAGTCGTCGTTTCGCCCGTCAAACATTTCGCGCTGCAAAACAATTTGCCGCTCGAACAGCCGCGTTCGTTACGCAACACTGCCGAACAACATCGCTTGCGCGAATACAATCCCGATTTAATTGTCGTCGCCGCGTACGGACTAATTTTACCGCAAGCGATTCTGGACATTCCCCCGCGCGGCTGCATCAACACGCACGCGTCCCTCTTGCCGCGTTGGCGCGGCGCGTCGCCGATTACATATGCGATTCTGGTAGGCGACCATGAAACGGGCGTGACGTTAATGAAAATGGACGCGGGACTCGACACGGGCGATATTCTCACCGCGCGCGCGATTCCTATCGCGCCCGACGACACCACCGGTTCGCTCACGGAAAAATTAGCCGCGCTCGGCGCCGAACTCTTGCTCGAAATGATTCCCCGCTATCTGGCAGGCAACGTTACACCAACGCCGCAAGACAACGCGCTCGCGACCATGACCTCGCTCGTCGCCAAAGAGGACGGACAAATTCATTGGGACAAATCCGCGACGTACATCGAACGCATGGTGCGCGCGTATCAACCGTGGCCCACCGCGCACACCAACTATCGAGGCGAACAATTCAAAATTTTACGCGCGTCCGTTCTCGAACACAACGCG
Source organism: Chloroflexota bacterium (assembly GCA_029778615.1). Classification (GTDB taxonomy): domain Bacteria; phylum Chloroflexota; class Anaerolineae; order UBA4142; family SHND01; genus SHND01. The sequence goes on from JAKOPZ010000180.1 coordinate 31,228, forward strand.
CCCGAAATTCCCGGCACCGTTTTGCAAATCGGCAAAGATATTGGTGTGGCAACCGGCAAGGGCATTTTGCTCTTGCGCGATGTGCAACTTGCGGGCAAACGCGCGATGAGCGCGGCTGAATTTGCGCGCGGGCAGCGCGAGTTTGTTGGTTCGCATCTCGCGTAGAGGCAAAGCATTGACATTTACGGTCGCTCAAGTTTTCCAAGCGCGTCTGTCTATGGTTCGCCTCTACTGCAATTTATATACGCGTAAATTTTCCTCTCCCATCCCCCGCGTCACCGAACACCCCGTCGAAAAAATTTCCACAAAGGTCTCATCACGCGCCAGTTGCGGATACCATGTTGGAAAAAAAATCGCGTACCGGGCATCGCGCGCAATCATCCACGCTTTTAATTTTGCTTCATCCCGAATAAACGGAATCACTTCGGGCGAAACCAGTCCCGCCATATCCAACATCGGATGCTGCGAGTCAAAATACTCTTGCGCGCCAATATCGTGCGCGGCGATGAATACGCCTTGCGGCAGATTCGCGCGCGTGAAATTTGCGACGGCAATCATTTCACAATTTACAATCGCCACCGATTGCGCGTAAAAATTCGCGCCGAGAAAAACAAACGCAACGTGCAATACCGCAATCGTCATGCCCCATGCGCGGCGCAGCACGCGCCAAGAAATTTTTTCAAACAATAATTTTGTGCCCACGCTCCCGTAAATCATCACGAACGGAATAAGCGGCATCATATAGCGCCCGAACTGATATTCCACAGGCAAACGCCACGCATACAACAGCGGCAGGAACACAATCCACAACGCAGGTAAAACTTTTTCCCACGCGCGGTGGCGCACAAAATAATACGACGCATAGCCCAATCCCGGCAGGAGCAAAATTTGCGCGCCGATAAGCGGTTGGCGATAGAGCGACAGCCAGCGCGCGAGAAAATTCGCTTGCGTCAGTTCTGCATATTCCGCACTCTTGGCGTAAAACGTGTTGGGCAGCAGTGTGCCGCTTGTTTGGAGATTGAACATCCAGTACGGCGCGAGCAGCAAGAAAAACATCAACGCATACGCAAACAGCGAGCGCAGCGAACGCGCGGACCACAAAGCTTGACGGCGCTGCACGAGCAAACCCAAGCCCACCAGCGCAGCGAGCAAAACTCCTTCAGGGCGTGTTAACGTCAACCCGCCCGCGAGCAATCCAAGCCACAGCGCGCTGCGTTTGGCAAAAAACGCTTCGACCAACGCGAGCGCCAGAAACACAAACAAAACAATTTCCATGCCGCTCGCCGCCGCCCAGACCATGTGCCATTCCGAAATCATCAAAAGCGGCGCAAACCAATTTGCGAGCCGCGCATCGTCCGATACCAAGTTCATGACGCGCTGCGTCATCAATCCCGACGCGGCAAGAAAAATGATTCCCAATCCGAGCGTCCACACACGAAAATCTATACGCACCGCGTAACCGACGCCCAAGAGAATTGCCCACAGCGGCGAGGTGGAACCCGCGCTCGGTTGCCCCGCGAAAAAAGAAAATTCAAAACGTGTGCCGAGATTGCGCGCATACACTTGATGAATCCACGCGTCGTCGAGGGGAAAACCGAACGCGCCGCTTTGCCAATACGCCATGAGGACATACAACGCGACCAGACAGAGCGCGAGGAAAAAATAGACGCGGAAAAGTGGCTGCCGTCGTTCGTGCATCATATGCGCGCGAGGAGAAATGCTCCGCCCAGCGCGAGCACAAACGCGGCGAGAGTGGGAAGCGCGAGCCGGGCTGCCAATTGCGCCAAGGTCGTTTGCGAAATGACGAGAACGTACCACGGCTTGAGCACAAGGCGCTGTGCCGCGAACGCATCGGCGTTCAGGTCGGCAGCGCCAAGTTGGTCCAGCGCGCCCTGTGTGATGAGCCGCTGTGCCCGCTGCAAATTGGTCGCGCGCGGCTGTGGAATTTCCGCGCCGTACGTTTTGGCATTGACAATGCGCGTCGCGCGTTCCGCATCCAGCGCGCCAAACGATTCAAGTCGCTGCGCGGGATTGCCCGAATCGTCAAGCCGCACACCATTTTCATCAGCGAGGACCGCGTAATAATTTTCACCGCGCGGCGTCACTTGCCACAGCTCTTGCGCGGCGACGCGCAGAAACAGCGCGCCCGCAATCTCTTGACGATTGTTCAAAATCGGCGCCGCGTAAAACGTGGAAAACTCGCCGCGGTCTTTGGCGACCGGCGACACCGCAAGCTGTCCGCGCAGCGCATCCTGAACAAACCCCCGCGCGCTGAGGTCCGTATTCCATCCCTCCCAAGTCGTCATAATGACAATGCCCTGCGCGTCGGTGATAAACACTTCGCGCACATTCGTATCCGCCGAGACCCACGCCTGCAATTCATTCAATGCAATGGCAGCGCGCGCGGCCCGCGCCCCCGGTTCGGACGCGGCAAATGCGCGCACAGACGGGAACGCGGCGACGGTAAAGACTTGTTGGGAACGCAGACGAATGAGGCGGTCCCACTCGTTCGCGGTCTGCTGCGCGATTTCTTTAAGGTTGCGAGCGGGAGCCGCCGCGAGCGCGGCAAAGAGGAGCAGCGGAATGAGCGCGACGAAAAACAAGAGCGCAAAACGGAGCGCCAAGGAACGAATCATCGCGCGTTAATTTTCCGGGCGCACTCGGCGCAGCACCCGAGCGGGATTGCCGACGACCACTAAATTCGCGTCCACATCGCGGAGCACCACACTGCCCATGCCAACCAATGCAAAATCGCCGATGGTCACGCCCTCTTTGATGCTCGCGTGGCTGCCGAGATAACACGATTCGCCCACGCGCACATTGCCCGAAATTGCAACGCCGCCTGCGATACTCGTGTAATCGCCAATCGCGTCGTCGTGACTGATAATCGTTTGCGGCAGGACGATAACGTGATTGCCAAGCATGACGTTGGAAGCAATTGTCACGTGCTGCAGAATCACGGCGCCGTAGCCAATGCGCGCGGTGCGCGACACACTCGCGGTCGGATGAACAATTGTGGCAAAACGTTCGTGGGGAACATTTGTGCGCGCAAGAATATCGCGTTTTTTCCAGAACGAATTAATACCCGCGATGCCGTTCACAAAAAAACAATCCTTATAGCGTGACGCGCTGTCGAGTCCACCCAAAACACGCGCGCCCAAAATTTCGCGCCCCCACTGCGTCGCGTCGTCGTCAAGAAATCCGACACATTCGTACACGCGCTCGCGGCGCGCGTCGTTAATGTCGTTCAGCGTATCGAGAATGTCAACGCTGTTTCCGCCCGTGCCGAGAATGAGGATTTTTTGGGTCATGTGGTTCGCGCGCTATTGTACAACATCTTGCCGTCGGTAGATGGTATAGTCACCCAGCGTTTCTACAGCGGCATAGGTTCCTTTTTCAAGAACGTTGGCGTAAATGTGATAAAGCCGCCCAAAGCGGCCGACGACGATATAGTCGGGATGGAAAGCGGAGGCGTCGTATGTGAGTACGAATGAGGGGTCAATCTCGCGTGCGCGAATGACCTCGACGTTCAATGTGTCGGGCGGATAATGTATGCGCGGTTTCAAGCCAAAAAAGATTTCCGGCTCGTACGATTCGATTAATTGTTGAGCCGAAACATTCGCGTTGAGCCACGCGGTGGTTTCCTTTGCGAAGGATGGCGAGACTGTGATTTGGGAAACTTGCTGCCAGGTCATCATCAGATACAACCCACCCAAGATGGCTACGCCAAGTGCGGCGAGAGCGCGTGAATTCAATTTTCGCTCCCGCGCGAACGTGCGCCAATCGAACCGCCAGACCGCGTCGTCAATTAGAGCGCCGAGGAAAATCGTCGCAACAAAGGCGGCAGGAAACAAATAGCGCAGCGAGCCGACGGACAAAAGCGCGTACCACGCGAACCAGCTTGCCGCGAACGCGAACAGCATGAGCTGTGTGACGCGGCGCGCGAAATTTTCACTTGAGGTCTCGAACCATCTCCACGCCGCGTATGTCAAACCTAGCAATGTTGGCAAGCCAAAGACGAGCAAAATGAGCAAGACTCGGGCTCGCACACCCAAATCGGTCACGAACGCGCTTACTTGCACCAGTCCGGGAGTCGGCATACTCGGCAATGCCCTTTGCCCTAAAAGTAATTCCGGCGCGAATGATAGCCCTTGTACGACCATCACCGTCGCGAACATTGCGACAAGAATTCCAAGCGCTTGGCGCCATCTGTGATGCAGCGCGCAAAACATGGCTGCTGCCAAAAGCGAGCCCAGCCAAAACGGAAGCGGCTGGGCTTTGCTGACCAACCCAAGCGCCCAAAATGCAATTGCGCCAAGCCAAAGCCAATTCCTTGCGGCAAGCGCGCCAAAACAAAACAAATAACCGAGCAAGAGAAAAAACAGCATCAACATCTCGGCAAGCACTTGATGCCCAAGATAGAGCGGATGAATTTCGAGATGCGGAAAAAAAATCAGTGTGGCAAGGACCGCGAACATTGCGGTACGTGAATTGTAGAGGCGCGTGCCCAAGGCGTAGAGGATTGCAAACGTTGCGAGGGTATAAAGAACAATGACGAACCGCGCCTGCCACAAACCCGTGCCGGTCATTTGAAATGCAAACGCGACGGAAAAGACAGCGGGAAAGGCGGCGGACTGCCCGGGCGGTGCAGGTTGTCCATTGAGCCATTGCGCGTAATACCCACGCTCGACCAAAGTGCGCGCGACATTGAGCGTCCAACCTTCATCCCACCAGAAAGATGGGAATTTATCCAACGCAGTCAACAGGATGGCAAATAAAAGCAGGAGGAGCAAAAGGGGAAGAAAAAATCTACGCATCTTTGCGCGCGACGATAACGTACGCGCCGCAGGTCAATTCATCACAGCAAATTGACTTGGTCAGTTCCATAGACTGAAAATACTCTTGCTTGCAAGACAGCCAGTAGCGCGTGCAAACGTCGACTGCGAAATCCAAGATGCAGATGGACAAGAAGACGAGTACGCGCGCTGTCGCGCGTGTTTCTGTGCCGCGCGATTTGTTCCGTCCGCTCACTTGCGAAAAGCTACTTGGTTGCGAACCCAATCAACCTCTTTGGAATTACATATCATGGAGCGTCCCGTTGTTCTTGCCATTGTTCATTCTGACTACTCGAAATTTTTGCCATAGAGAAGCCAGCGGAATGTACGACAACATGAATAGATTCAATACATAAAATACCAAACGAAAACTCAACAGGAACGCTGCGCTTTCAGCCAAATCAATGTGCAACTGTCCAAAGATGACAAGGAGGGGAATATCAATTGTTCCGAGTCCACCAAGGACATGTATTGGAACAAGACCAAGGAGCTGTGTCCCTGAAACAGCCAGGGCGGCGCCAACTAGATTAACAGGAAAATTGAATGCCCTTGCCAAACACCACAGGAAAAGGATGCTTAATGTATTGCATAGGACGGAATAGGAGAACATCGCCGCTGCAACTTGCCGCAATCTCGCATCGTCCAACGATGCAAATTGGTCCAATGCGGAACTCGCCCTCTCGGGAATTCCAAACTTTAATTTCTGAGCGAGTACCGCAATCTGTTTCCTAAGCGTTACCCGAAATAGGATCGCCAACCCTGCGGTGAGAATGCACGCAAACAGCAATGCGATAAATGGCAGGAGCAGAATCCGAAGGTCTCCCAAGTCATTCCACAAAAAAGCAGTGGACAGCGAGACTACCAGCGTCAAAATAACAAGGTCCCCAAAGCGCGCGAGTATCAACGAGCCAATCCCAAAGCTCAGGCGCAACTTTTGACTGCGCATGATTGCGATATACGAGGCTGCCCCGGCGCTGGTTGCGAACGTATTACCTAAAGCGGTCTGAACGACCGTAGCCCTGAGCAAATAAAGAAACGGCAAGCGTTTCCCTATGAGGATCCAATATCGTCTAGCGAGCGCCCACACTTGAAGATAAAAAACGAATGCCGAAAACAAGAGCCAGGGAAAGGATGCACGTTGGAATGTCAGCACGATCTGCTCGATTGTTGTTTGCGAAAAAACAAATCCGATGAGCGCAATACCCAGAGCCACTTGTAATGCAGTCCAGAACCAAGACCGAAACCGTGATTGCAAAGACACACTATTCATTTCGATTCAATTTGCACTGTTTTTTCGTCAATGCGCGACGGCTGCGTTGTTCTGCATTGACCGATTATGAGGACCGCGCGCCCAAACGTAAATCTCAATTTATGTAATCGTTCACTGTAAAAGCGCGTGCCCGGTACCGCATTCATCAGCCGATAAGGTAGAAGCCGCGCCAAAGTTCCAATTGCCAAGCCCTGCCATCCCGTCAAATGGTTATAAATGTACTCGAGATTGACCACCTTTAATCCTTGGTCAACGAACAACTGGGACAACCGACGTGCCGAAGTTGCGAAATTATGACTATAGTCGCAATCCCAAAACTCTTCTCTCTGCCACAAAACATCAGGTGAAACGATCAGTACATAACCGCCGGGTTGTGTCACTCGCATCATCTCTGCAACGAATGCCTGTGCCTCCGCCAATGAAGAAGTATGCTCAAGCACGTGCGCGGCGACGACCGCATCGAACGAATCCTTTTTGAAAGGAAACGGAGGGACCAGTGCGCAAACGGTCGATATACCGTCAAGCCGTCGGAGCAATCCGACGTTTGCATCCACCGCCAAATAATCCAGCGACCGTTCAGCACATGCGATGGCAAGTGAACCCCAGCCCGGACCAATTTCCAATACATGTTGGAGTGAAGGTGCCAGACGCGTGAGACGGTCAAGTACAAGCCTTGAAGATTGTTCCATCCATTGTTTACCAATCCGAGTTACCGATTGGTCTTGCCAGTAAAAGTCATAAAAGGGCATAGAGTATCCGTTTCACCGTGTCAACTCTTTTCGCTCAATACTTGATGGTAGAGACTATTTATCGAGCTTACAAGGCGCGGCATATCATATTGAGTGCTGACCTTTTTGAATCCCTGTTGAATCAAGCCTGACCGTAATGTTGGCTCCCTCAAAAGTTGCATTACCATTGCGGCGAGTCCCCCTGCATCTCCGACATCTGCCAAAAGCCCATCCACACCATGTGTGATAATCGTTTGGGGACCATCTGCTCGAGTTGATATGATCGGACATCCCGCAGCCATTGCTTCGAGCAGCACGATTCCGAAAGGTTCAAAGCGCGAGGTCAACAAAAAAATATCTGCGTGGGCTAGCAAGGCAGGAATATCCTGACGTTGCCCGAGCAAAAAGACTGTGCCCGGCGGTTGCAATGCGGCGAATTCCTGCAAGGGACCCAGCATTGTTCCGGTGCCGGCAATAACAAAGGTTAGAGGTTCTTGGGTCATCTGTAAAACACGCCCGACGACTTTAATCCACGTTTCCCATCCCTTCTCCGCCGCCAAACGTGCCGCCGTTAATATGATTTTTCGGTTTGGAGGTATGCCGAGCGCGTGATAAGGAGAATCCACTTCCGAAGCAGCCCTGAAAGAATGGACCGGGATCGCATTCGGAAGCACAACCGCCTTGTCACCTGCAATTTGATAATAGCGCAAATAATCTGTTCGTGTGTTTGGAGTTAACACGACGACACGCGCCGCACGAGCAAGCGCGTGCCGATAAACTGCATTGTATGCGAAACGAATTGGGAAGTTCGGAAAAAAGAATTCTAGAACCTTTGGTGAGAGACTCGTATGGTCATGCAGAATCAGAGGGCAGGCAACCCGGTGTGTGGCAATTCCGCTCAAAATGACGGAGCGAAAAAGATGGGCGTGAATTAGGTCAATATGCTGTTCTTGAATGAGCTTGATCAAGTTGAAGAGAGGAACAATACTCCAACGACCCTGCTTCAACCCAAACTCAAAAACCTGAAGACCTAACGCTCGGTAATCTGCCGAATAACTGCCTGTCTTGCCAAGCACAGCCACCTGCAAACTGAAATCATTACGTTGGTACGCAAGCAAATCTCGTAAGAGTTTTTGGGCACCGCCTGCTTCCGAATGGTCTATTACATGCAGAATTCGTATCATGCATTTACGTCGCACTGGCTCTGCCACAACGCCAACATCAACAGCGCGTACAATTTTTTGCCGTGATTCGCGCGTCCGCTCACGTGTTGGTCAAACAAATTTTTCACGGCGCGCGCATCAAACCAATTGTCCAGCGCGCGATTTTCAACCAAACGTTCGCGCGCCCACCCGCGCAATTCGTTTCTCAGCCACATGCCTACAGGAACGCTAAACCCTTGCTTGCCGCGCGCCAAAATCTCATCGGGCAATTGGTCTGCGAACGCGCGTTTGAGTAACCATTTTGTATCACGCCCGCGCACTTTGAATTTTTCGGGCAAACGCGCCGTCCATTCCACCCAATCCGCGTCGAGCAGTGGTGCGCGTCCTTCGACCGAATGCGCCATTGTCATGCGGTCTGTTTTCGGCAAGAGGTCACCCGCGAGATAGGTGATGTGGTCTGCATACAGAGTGCGGTCGAGCAAACTCGACGCGTGCGCTTCATCATACGCGCGGGCCAGCACATCCATCGTATTCAAATCCGCAAGTTCATCGCGCAGACGCGCGTTGTACAATTCCATTTTTTCCGCGTGATTAAAATAGGAGCCCCAACGCGCAAGGGATGCTTTGTGGCTTGTGGCAGAAAATTGTCCGAGTCGTTTCAAGCCCGTCACGGGATTGCGGTCTTCGGGCAGCCAAGCGGGTTCAGGCATCCGCGCCAACATGGCAGGCACCGCGCGCTGTGTCAACCACACGGGCATTTTCGCATACGGTTGCAAAATTTTGTCATACGCGTACCGCGTATAGCCCGCGAGCGTTTCATCGCCGCCATCGCCACACAAGGCAACAGTGACATATTGTCGCGTTTCGCGCGCGAGTTCATACAGCGGCAGCGCGGCGGGGTCGGCAAACGGTTCATCCGTCGCGTGGGCAACCCCTTCAATCACGCGCGTTAAATCGGCGGCGCGAAAAATAAATTCGTGATGGTCGGTGTGATAACGTTCAGCGACCAAACGCGCGTACCGTGTTTCCGAATAGTGCGCTTCCTCAAAACCAATCGAGAATGTTTTAACCGGCGCGTTCGAATGTTCCGTCATCAACGCGACGACAATCGAAGAATCAATCCCACCGCTCAAGAACGCGCCGAGCGGCACTTCGGAAATCAATCGGCGCTTTACCGCCGCGCTCAACAATTCACGCGCGCGTTCACTCGCCGTGTTTTCGTCAATGTTCGATTTCGGTTCAAATTCCAATTGCCACCAGCGTTCGACGCGCGGCGCCACGCCATTTTCCAAAACAAGTTTGTGCGCGGCAGGCAGTTGGAAGATATTTTCAAAAATCGTGAGCGGGTCGGGCGTGTACTGCAAAGTGAGATAGTGGTGCAATGCTTCTGCGTTAACGCGGCGTTCCACACCGGGCACGGCGAGCAGGGCTTTTAATTCGGAAGCGAAGACGAGACCGCGCGCGGAAAAATGCCAGTATAGCGGTTTCTTGCCCATGCGGTCACGCGCAATCAGCAAACGTTTTTTGTTTTCGTCCCATAACGCGAACGCGAACATGCCGTTGAATTTCAACAGAGCATCGTCGCCCCACTCTTCGTACGCGTGTACGACAACTTCGGTATCGCAGCGCGTCGCAAAATGGTGTCCGCGCGTTTCCAGTTCGCGCATCAATGCTTCATAATTGTAGATTTCGCCGTTATAGACAATGACAAGGGAATGGTCTTTATTATAAATCGGCTGCCACCCGCCCGCGACATCAATGATTGCCAAACGCCGCATCGCCAGCCCGACGTTTGCGTGAACAAAAAAACCTTCGCCATCGGGTCCGCGATGACGCAAGGTGTCGTTCATGCTTTCCAATACGGCGCGGTCTATCGTTTCACCGGGGCGCGTAATCATTCCACAAATGCCGCACATGTTTATTCCATTCGCTCAAACACAAATTGATTGCAACCCGTCCAACCGTTTGCGGGAATCAACCGCATGCAACGAAAAGACTCTTTGCTCAGAGCGGCAATGATTTCATTTGCCGACGCGTATTCATACGGATAACCGCCGAGCCAATCGCGCAAATCATGTTCAAATTCCATCCCGCGCGATGGGTCGCTCTTGTACAACATTCTCACGCGCGCCCACATTGGAACGTATGTGCAAGCGAACAAGAAATTTTGTCCAATTGGCGGCAGCGCGTTGTAAGCACGTTTTAGTGCGTGCCAGAGTGGTGATGTCCAATGCCGATTGTAAATCGCAATAATGAAATATCCGCGCGGTTTGACCAAACGCATCGCATTTCCCATGGCACGTTTCATGTTGCCCGTATGATGCAACACACCCCAACTATGCACAATATCAAACGGCTCTTGGCTCGAAACAAATTGCTGCTCGAGAATAGAAGCGATCTGAAAGCGCGGCATTGCGATAGAAGGAAAAAAACGCGCCGTTAAGGTCAACGCGCGTTCACAATGAGGGTCCAGGTCAATGCCTTCCGCGTGCGCGCCCGCCTCCGCCGCGAGGTATAGGGCGAGTCCTTGTCCAAAACCAACGTCCAAGAACGTTTTGTTCCGCAACGCGATGCCACTCGTCAATTCTGCAAAATCGCGCCGCGCTTGTGCCACACGTTGCGCATTCAACGCGTGCTGCGCAAACGATTCCCAATTGCGTCCAAATGAAAACGCGCTCACAGGAGAAGACATTATTGAGAAGTATCTGGAGATGTATACACAGATAGCCGACTCTTTGCGCTTGCTTTTTCATCTACTGAGGAAAACAACCTCAGGTATTCATTTGCCACATTCTCCCACGCAAAACCATTGGCGCGTCCCCGTGACGCCCGCCCCATCGCCCGCGCAATGTTGCGATGCGTTGCCAAAAATTGCAAATGCTTTGTGAGCGCATCCACATCCGCCCAATCAAACAACAAGCCGTTCACATTTTCTTGCACCAATTCTTTGGTGCCCGGTGTGCGCGTGACGACGAGCGGCAGACCCGCCGCCATCGCTTCAAGCGTTGCCACACTCATCCCTTCGTTGTACGACGCCAATACGAACACATGCGCGCGTGCGTACTGTTCTGCAATTTCTTGGCGCGGGACATAGCCAACAAAATTTACGCGCGCTGCAATTTCTAACTCGCGTGCGAGTTGTTCAATCGTCTCTTGCGCGTCGCCGGTTCCCACCAAATCCAAAATGACATCAGTCCCCGCATCATTCAACCGTTTGACGGCTTGAATCAAGTGCTGCTGTCCCTTGCGTTCGATTAAACGCGCCACGCACAACAAGCGCAGCGCGCCGTCATCGGGAATCTGCGCGCGCTTGAACGCGTCCACATCCACCCCATTCGGGACAATGGTCGGCGTCACGCGCGCATCGGCGCGTTGAATCATTTTCGCTTCGTCATCGCATTTTGCAATCACATGCGTCGCGCCGTGCCAGGTCGCGCGAAGGATGGGCGAAAGAATCGGATACAGCGCGCCATAGCGTTCTTCAAAACCGGGGATATCGGGACCGCAGACACGCACAAGGTAATTCAAGCCCGTCAGTTTCTTTAACGCCAATGCGACCGCGCCCGCCGGCACCGCGCTCCATGCAAATACAAAATCATATTTTTGCGCGCGCTGCAATTTCAACGCATACGGCAGCGCGCGCGCCGCATACACTAGCAATTCGCGATTCGACGAGTGATGCAGATTTTTGTTATTGACGGGAACAAAATGCAATTGCACACGCTCCGCAAATTGTTCGCGTTGATATTCCTTGCCGAGCGCAGAAGTAACCAAATCAATTTCCAAATTCGGCACGCGCGCCCACCGTGTCAACAATGCGCGATTCACCGTCCCCGTTCCACCACCGAGCGGCGGAAATTCATTGTTCAACATCAAAATTCGCATAGCGCGTCGAGACTGGAGATTCGAGATTGACGTTTCAAATTTCACGTTTGACGTTTCACGTTTTACGAATGACTTGTCGTACCACATACATCGGTCGGCGTTTCACCTCTTCAAAGATGCGCCCGACATATTCGCCAATGACGCCGATGGTTATGAGTTGAATGCCTGCGAGAAAAAAAATGGCGACGATGGTGGTGGGGAAACCCGGGGGCGATAAACCCCAAAACACTTTTTGGATTGTATAGATAATGGCGAGCAGAATCGAAATAATCGAGACACCAATCCCCATCATCGAAATCACGCGCAGGGGCACGTAACTAAACGACACGAGTCCGTCGAGCGCGAGCGTAATGAGGCGTCCGTAACTGTATTTCGTTTCGCCTGCGCGACGCGCGGCGCGTTCATAGGGCAACCCCACTTGTTCTAGTCCCACCCAGCTGCGAATCCCACGCACAAAGCGATTGCGTTCGGGCATGTTGATTAACAAATCCACAACACGCCGGTCCATGATGCAAAAATCGCCCGCGTCGAGGGGTATGTTGATGTTGGCGACGCGTTGCAGCAGCCGATAGAACGCGGCGTAACTCGCGCGTTTGAGCCAACTCTCTTTGCGCCGCGCGCGAATCGCGTACACCACATCGTTTCCTTCGCGCCATTTCGCGATGAATTGTCCCAGCACTTCGGGCGGGTCTTGCAAGTCCGCGTCCATCACAATTACGGCGCTCCCGCGCGCCTGGTCGAGACCCGCGCTGATGGCGGCTTGATGCCCAAAATTGCGCGCAAAGGTCAGCGCGGACACGCGCGCGTCGTTTTGCGCGAGCTGCGCGAGAATTTCCAAACTGCGGTCGCGGCTGCCATCGTCAATAAAAATGATTTCGAAATCGGGTTCCACCTCTTCCAACGCACGCACGAGCCGCGCATACAACTCGGCGAGATTGTCTTGCTCATTGCAGACAGGAATGACCACCGAAACATTCGGACGGTTCAGCCCTTCCTGCACCGCGTTCGCGTTAGAGGATGCGGCGGCGCTGCCCATTGCGTGTGCGAGCGCGCGGCAAAATGCGAGCGCCGCTTCGGCATCCTGTGTAGGAATCGTTTGCACCAAGGCGGCTGGCGCAGCCGCTTGTTCGCGCCGAGTGGTTTCGACAATCACGCCCGACATCATGCGAGTCTCTCTTGAAAATGTACGACAAATTTCAAATTTGTCCTACCGCCCCACATTTTCATTTGGCGTGGGTGTGCGGGTCGCACATCTTCAACTCCTTGCGTCAAAAAAGGTGAGCGATGGAAATGGACCAACGCTCGCGCCTATTCTCACACCAATCGCGTCGAGTGTAAATAGGAACGTGAGACCCATCAGTGCACAAATACCCATGCAACAAAGAGCATCATCCAAAACAATTGCGCGGCGAACGAAAACGCGGCGAGCGGCGCTTGCCACGCCCTTTTTTTCAGCGCGCCGAGCAGCAAGAAAAAGGGAAACGCGACCAACACGTACCGCGCCAGCGCGGTCAAGGGATAGTGTTCCGAATATGTTGTCGTGACAAAGAGCGGTGGCAAAATAATCGTTGCAAGATACATTGTAAATGCAAAGGGCAGCCGCCGCGCACTCCAGACCAGCGCGAGCAAAAAGACGACGGCAAAAAACGGGTCCATGAAACTGACCGCCGCATCAAGGAACGATGGCGCGAAAAAAACCGCGCCCCATGCCGCGCCCAACGCGTCCCACGGCAGCGCGAACCGATGCCATACCGCTTGCGCTTGAAACCAAACAAGCGGCGAGCCAAATTGAAACGTCAGCCACAAAAAATGCCCGATGCCGCCGAGAACGACAAGCAGTAAAGTCCACCCGCGGCGTCCGGAAATTTCACCGCGTCGAACTTGGACAAAAAATTCCACCCCCAACGGCGCGAGAAACAAAACTCCCTGCGGGCGAGTAAGCGCGGCGAATCCACCCAGCGCGCTCGCCCAAAACCACTGTTTGCTGCGCGCGCAGACGAACGCGCCCAAGACAAATGCGAGGAACACCGCTTCGGTGTACGCCGCAAACAAAAAAAACGCCGTGGGGAACGCGGCGAGAAAGAGCAACGTTCGCCGCGCCGCGCCTTTATCAAACATTTCGCGCGCGAGGTGATACAACAAAACAAAGCTCGCCAACGCGGCAAGGCTCGAAATTACAAGTCCTGCCGCGACGACATTGCTGCCCGTGAACACACTCAAGCACCGCATCAACAGCGGATAGAGCGGCGGAAACACCGCGCGCACATCGGCGGCATATCCTTCCAATGCAATTTTGGAATACCAGATTGTGTCCCAGCGCTGCCACGGCGCAATCACCGCATCGTGCAAGGGTTCGACGCCATAGTAATGTTTCGTCGCTTCGGCGGACGGCAGCACAAACGCCGCCACCGCACTCGCCCACACCAACGTCCATGCGCGCAAAACGAAAAACAGCGCGATGGGGAACGCATTGGTGCGCGCAAATTCAATGACGCGCTGCGTCAAGTTGAGAGTTCGAGGGAACGAACGCGTCGTGTGCAACATCTATCGCCTGATTTCAAACAACGTCACCGGTCTGCCCAGTCCATCTTGTACCTGAGCGACAGGATTCAATCCCGTAATCGTCGCGCGTCCATCATACAAATCGCGCATGGTCAGCGGTTTGTCGAATTGGAGCACGAGATACCGCGCGTCAAATTGACGCGCCGCGTCAAAAATCGCGTCCACGCTTTCCGTCGGCAAATAAATCGAACGGCGCCCTGTCTGATTGATGAATGACGGCGGATCAATCGTGATAATGGGCGAATCGTTTGGCACACCGCGCGCGTCGAGTTCGCGGTCAATTGCGATGTACTCTATGTCGCGTTGATTCCACAGCGGACTCGATGCGTTCGCACTCGGCGGAATCCAGACGCCCGACGCATACAAATAGAGACTAAAAAAAATCGCCAGCGCGACCGCGCCCGCGCGGAAAAATTTTTGCGCCTGCGCGATATTCCACTTTTTGCGGCGTTTGCCAAACCATGCAACCACCGCGTCCAAACCAGGCGGCACGGCGACCGCGCCAAAGGCGACCAGCGCGGCGGCGCTGTGAAGCATACTCCCGTGCGTCGCGGGAAACGTGAACACGAACGCCATCGCCAACACCAGCAGCGCGAGATAAATCAATGCCGCTTGCATTTCCACGCGCCCGCGCAGTTTCCAAAAACCGATGGCGGCGAACGGCGCGAGAAAAATTTGCCACACGCCAAAGAGGAGAACAAGAATTACAAAAACGAGCGCGTCGAATTTGGAGGCGAGAATATTGCCAATGCCCCATTCGAGATAGCGCGAAAACGTCAAACGTGAAACGTCGAACGAGAAAAATTCATCGTAATTCAAGAGCCACAACGTGCGCGTGCTACCGGGGGCAAAGAACGAACCAACAGTCAAATAGTTTCGGACGAGCCATGGAGCAAGCACCACCGCGAAACCGGCGAGTAGTGCCAAGAACAAGGGAAATACGGGAAATGAAGGAATGATGCGGCGATTGAGCCAATACAGAATCGGTGCGACGAACAGAATCAGCAGCGCATCCGCGCGTGACAACTGCGACAAGCCGATAAAAATTCCTGCGATAAAGAATTTTTTCCAATCGCGAGTCATTGTTCCGAGCGCGAGAAACAAGAGCGCGAAATCGGTTGTCACCGCGAACGGCGTGAAATTGTCGGGGCTGACCCAATAAATTGTATAAAAGCCGCTGAACGCAGTAAGCAAACCCGCCATCCATGCGTAATCGTCGCGCGCATACATTCGGCGCGCAAGGTAAAACGCAAACAGCGGCGGAATGAGCGAAAGCAGAACAAACGGAATTTGCGCGGCGCGATACGAAATGCCCACGAGCGCCATCGAAATGCCCGCGAGGAGCGAAGGGAGCGGCAGCCAATACAAATTGCTCGCTTGCGGAATTGTTTTTTGTTCTTCCAAATAATTCCACACCACATCTTGAACCAAGCCGCGCCCGCGCGCGAGATTTCCGCCAACATGCTGTGTGTACGACGCGTCCATATACCCGGCGCGTTCGAGCGGCAGCGCGGTGCACAGCCGGAATAACAAGACAATCAGCGCCAAGAAAAAATATGCGCGCATGGTGCTAATCCAACCACAGCCAATTTACAAACACATAGACCAGCACAAGCTGCGCGGTCAAAGCGACAAAGAAATACGCGATAATCCGAAAACGCCCCCGCAGAAAAATACCCGCCATCATAAACGCGGGAAAGATGACGACTGCCCTACGCGCAGCGGATGCCATGGGCAGAGCCTCAAAACCCGAAGCATGCGCAATCATGCCAAGCGGCATCAAGATAAAAACCAAAGCATACATGCCGTACATAAGCGGCAGCCGTCGCGTGCCGTGCGCATCTTTGGTGAGCAAGCCCCACAGCCCAAGACCCAAAACAAAGAGCGTGGTCGTCAGGTCAATGAGATTGTTTGCCAGCGCGCTGCTGTCCCCGAATAAAATTTCGCGTATCGTTAGACCAATTGTCTCCCAAGGCGGGCTGAACGTATTCTCCCACCCGGCGAGTGCGTGCAGCCACAAGCCCGCATCGCCAAAAGTCAATGCGGTGTAAAGCATATAGAGCCCCAGCCCCAGTGGCACCAAGAGCAGCGCACTCGCGGTTTTTACACGCGTTGTCCAGTCCATTGTACGCGCGTGCCATAACCATTCCACACCGAGCGGCACTATCAGCCAAACCCCCGGTGAACGCGTGAGCGCTGCCAAACCGCCACTGATGCCCGCGACAAGCCATCTTTTCTGTCGCGCAGCGTCTAACGCGACGAGCGCGCACAATACAAACAGCGCTTCCGCATAGGGGACAAACAAGAAAAATGCGGTCGGAAACGCTGCCCATGCCAGAGTCGCAAGACGCGCCGTTTGTGAATCATACATGCTCCGACTCTGGCGATAAAACAACACGAATGCCGCAGTACTACAAAGCGTTGCAATGAGCAGTCCCGCCAAGACCGTCGCGTCCGAACCGAGCGTCACGAGTCGGGTGAGCAAGGGAAACAAGGGAAAAAATGCGGCACTCGCATCATTCACGGCATAGCCGCGCGTGGCGATGCGTTCATACCATACCGCGTCCCAACGCTGAAAGGGCGCACTCAGCAAATTGAGCCCTGTTGGCGCCAAGAACGCAACATCCTGATACTGATTCGCCATACGCGGTCCAATGGGAATAGGACTGGTGGCAACAATATACACGCCGAACGCGGAGAGCAAAACGCGCGCGGCAAGCGCAACGCCAATGGGAAACAACCACTGTTCGTGACGAACGAACCATGTTTGCCAGTCCTTGCGCGCCGAGCGCCAAGAGTAATCCGATAGAGTTGGCAGCATCCGATTCACTCCGGTTTCGGTACACTTTTCGTGACAGTCATAATGGATTCACTCCGATTGTGTCACTTGATAAACGCTTGCTTCTTGATTTCGAAAAACTAATTTCAAGTACGCGGCGCGCGCGGGGTCAAATCCACCGACCTCGCGTTCGGCGCGCCCATAAAACAAGAATTCAATCTTGTTGGCGCGTAAAAATTCCAAACGCGCCGCGTCGTTTGTTTCCGCAGCCAAGAACGTGTCCACCAGCTTTTGTTTCGCGTCGAAGTGAATTGTCTCATAGACGTGCCCCAAATACACGCGCATACCGCTTCGAAATGGCAAGTAGCTTCCCGAAAAATAAGAACTCAACACAACTTGATTCGAGTCTGCGTGTCCCAAAAGCCAATCCATCGCTTCCACTTCAGCGCGCGGTCGAAACAACGGATACGGCTGCTGAACCACAGTCAAGGCGATGGCACTCAACCATTGATACGCCGACGACACAGAAATAATCCATAGAAACGCGACGATAATCAATCGCTCCAAACCTTGCGCGCTGTAGTTGGGGCGCGTTGATAATTTTTGAAACCAGCGCGCGGAACGAATGCGCGGCAGTGCTACTTCAAATAATCCAAACGTCGCCAAAATCGCCAGCGGCACTTGGACGCCTTGTAGAAAACGTCGCTGCGCGCCGAGCGGCGCATACACCAACAGCGCGACGACCAAAAGCCATATCCACAACAACAAGCGTTTGTTATCGTGAACGCCGACGCGCCAGAAATCCAACAACGCGAGGAATAAATACGGCGCGAAGGTCAAAACATAATGCAGGGGATTCGGCGAGAGCGTTTGCGATTGCGCCGCCCACACGCGCAAGAGTTCGGACGAGGCGAACGCGTACGCATAGTACAACACCAGCGGCACAGTCGAAAGAATCAACACCAACAGAATCGTCACTTGCCGCCACACCATTTTTTTCGCGCGCAGCATCAACAGGATGCCATACATTCCCAACACGCCGCAGGACAAAAGCACGAAAAAGGGATAGACCAAAACGACGCCGTTGTTCGCGAGCGCGCCGAGAACGACCAGCGCGAAAAATTTTGCGCGCGCCAGATTTTCATTGCACAAACGCAGCGCGCACCAAAATAAAATGAGCAATAAGGTGATAGAAGCAAGATAATGCGGAAAGGTAAGCGCAGAGTGAAACAAATGCGCGTCCGCCATTTTCAAATCAATCGGCGTTGCGCTTGTCGGCGCGAGCGTCTCCCACGGGAACGCGACCCAATCGAAACCGCCCCCCAGAATTGCCAACCCAAACGCGACCCATTGCGCGGCGCGCGCCGCGACAAACGTTCGCACAAAACCAAACGTGACAATGAACACAAGCACGGACATGACAAACCGCGCGATATGCCACGTGGTCGTCGCGTCCCACTGCGCGAGGCGCGCGAGGTGTCCCCATGCCAAATAAAAGACGTACAAGAATGCGGGCGCATCGGGTTCCGAAGTAAAACGCAGCGAGTGCATCCACGCGCCTTCACTGCCGCGTTGAATGATGGTAATGTAATTCGCATCTTCGACATTGACGAGCAAGCCGGTGTACAACTCGCTCGCGGGCGCCGTCAGATCACCGAGCCAATACGGAATCTGGAGGAACGCGGTCAAAAGTAAACCAAGCGCGACAACCATTAACGATTCGCGAAGTGAGTTTGCCATCTTGTAATTTTTCTTTTGCTCAATGGGCACACGCTTTGGCTTGGTAAACGTCGAGATTGACGTCCGGGTTGATTGTATTGAGATTTAAATGAGCCCGAAAAACCGGTTCCGGTTCAAAGCCGTCGGCAAAGCGCGCAAATACATGTGGATACACAGCGAGAAATTTGACGGATTGTGAACACAAAAAGGGAGTAAGGGATTGACCTGCGCGCAGCAAGGGTAACACCTCAGGCGTGACCAACCCTTGAATATCCACAACTTGGCGGTGCGAAAAATAACCGATGCCGCCAATATCCTCCGCTGCAACTACAGTATCCGTAGGCGTGTGACTCTCCAACCACTTGCCAACTGCAACATGTTGTCCATTTATATTTTGGACATTCCAGGCATACACATTTGCGCCAAACCCCACCATACCCGCAGCGAAAACGGCGGTGATTCCCAATTGCATCCATCCCACCGCGCGATTTTTTTGCCAGAGCATCGCGGTACCTGAAACCCCAAACAGAATCCACCACGGAAGGGTAGGCATCATGTACCGCAGATGATGATAAGCAATTGGAAATGTAAAAACGTAAACACAAAGCAAGAGCAGCACCCACGCGATTGGCAAAGCAAACTGCCGGATTTGAGAACGCGACGCGTGAAGGAAAAACAAAATTGTCGGAACGAGCAGAACATTCAGCCCCAGCAACAGCATGAAAACATACTCTCCCAGAAAAACGATTCCTGCTTCCGGTTGATGAATTGTCAAACCTTTCGCCGCCCACGTGTTGGGCAAAAACATTCCTCCGACACTCCAATTGACTCCAAACATTGGCAGCGTTATCAGGACGGTTGTTAATGCCAGAACAACTTGGCCGCGCCAAGTATTGCGTTTCAGATTCCAAAGCCAAACCAGACCAACCAACAAGATACCTTCAACGCGTGTCACAATCAAAAGTCCGCCAACAACTCCCTGCATCCAAAGAGGGCGTTCCCGCTTGTACAAAAAAACGAGGAGCAAGCTTAGCCACGTGAACAAAGGCGTCTCCATCCCGCCAAGTGAACTCCACATGATATGCCACTCACAAACAGTCAAGACTGCCGCCAACAATCCCCACCGACGCGACAGCGGTCCGGGAATAAACAAGCTGCCCAACTCTAGCACGGTCCAACCCACCGCGATGGTCCCCAACAAAGTCAACATGTGGCTCCACAAAAAGGGCGAAATCGGTAGCCAATAACCGGGCGTCAAAAGCAGGAACCAGAGCCAAGAGCTCACGCCGGTAGCAGGAACTTGGACATTGAAAGCGACTTGATGAGCTTGAGCCAGATTCCTTGCAAAGACTTGAAAAATCCATGCGTCGTCAATGGGAAAGCCGGGTTCATGGGCAATCTCTTGCGACCAACCGAACATCGCCGCGCCCAAAAACAAAACCAACAATGCTATAAGGAACCGCTGTCCTTTCGGGTCGTCAACCAACTTGGACAATGTTTTCATGCTAGCGACCTCTGGCACAAGAGTTGTCCCCCATCCGCTTTACGCGTCGCATAATCAATTCACTGAACCAATCATCCAGACCACGCGATTGCAGAGCAATCCAGTACCATGCGATAGCGATTTCATGCATGCACAACCGTTCCGACGCGAGTTCCAAATGATGGGTAAAGGGCACCCAAATCGAAAACAGAAAAGACAATTGGAGCACGGCAAACGGAATCACCGCAGACACCCACACATAGCCGTCCGCAAAATTCGAGCTACGCAAACGCGCAACGGATAAAACAAAAAAAATTATCCAAAGCCCGCCCCACATGTCCACCGCCAAGAATTGCCGAATCGTATTAACGGCAATGAACGGCAAGCGCACCCATCGCGTAAAATCGAGCACCAAGGCAAAATCAGTCGCTTGAATATGAAAGGTGCTCAGAAAGGCAAACCACGGTACGATAATGCCCACCGCCGGCAGCAAGAATATCAAAAGGGAGCGAACACGCACACGCGCGGATTTGGACCGAGCCAACGCGAGCCAAATCGCGATTGCCACAAAATTGATGCCCCAATAGACAATTCCTTCGCGTTTGACCCAGACCCCCAGCGCAGCAAGCATTGCGCCAATGAGCAGGTCCGAATCGTTGCCGCGTTCGAACCAACGCCGTACAAAAACGACCGCGCCCAAGACATACAACATGAGCGGGACATCAGCATATCCCGATGGTGCAGCAATGGATGCAAGATACGGCACTGTGCCCAACAACACACTAAATAGCATCGCAATTCGACTTGACCCGATTTTGCGTACCGCCGAGTAAAACAACAGCAACAAGCAAAAATAAAAAAATGGAAAAATGATTTTGATGGCATGTTCATCCGCTTGACCAAGCCAAGCAAATGCCCACGCTTCGAGCGAGGCAACCAACAATGGATAATCGCGATGAATGAATTCGGGCCAGGGGAACGCGAAATAGTTCGCCGTCCATCCGCCTTCGACGTACACAACGCGAGCTTTGAACCCCCAGTCTGTCCATCCATCAAAACCCAAGTCCGTCTTGAGCGCGACCAGCGCAGCCAAGCCCGAGAGCAAAAAAATCGGCGTGGTCGCAAGGATTGAGAATTTCGTACAGCGCAATGCAAGTTGTCTCTTTACAAAAAGTCTTTTCCCGTACGCCAAACTCACAAGCGTCAAGACGAAAAGAATTGTCAATCCGAGCGCGAGCGGCGCATACACCAGCGAAAGATAAAAAAGCAACAACGCCACAACTCCGCATCCCAAGGCAAAGCCAAGCGCCATCCGTTCCGAGCCAGACCTCTCGCCCGGCGCCATCCAATCCAACGCAAGGTTTCCAACAAGTAGGATGGAACCAAGTCCGGCAAGCACAACCAAAACCTCCAAACTCATTTGACCACCCACAGCGAACGCGTCTCGTCAAACCGCACGCAATTCTGCTGACAAGGCACAGCATCGGCAAGACCTTCAATCAAGACATATCGAATATCCCTTTTCTCCAACACGCGAACCCAGTTCGAATCGCGCACATCCACCGATGTCCAAGCCGTAATCGGCGATTCAGCCGGTCCGTTCCCCAACCACACCACGCGGCGCGGATACAACTCAATCGCCAACCGGGCATACCGCGTGAGATAGTCATCGCTCGGTGGCGTGAGGTAACCCACTATTTCGCGCGGCGGAGTATTTTGGGACGCAAATTCCGTAAAGCCATTCAAATCGTGCGAGATGCTCCCCATGTAAATCTGCCAATTCCCGGACAGCGTCAGTGTGTCACGCCACAGCGTCATACCCAGCCCAAAAACCAACTGCATCCACAGTGCCAACGCGTAAAGCGCAATGCGCCGATTCAGTTTCATGCGACCCAACCCCACAATAAAAATTGCGCGGTCAAGTACAAATTCAAGGGCGCGCACACATAAACCACCGCGCGTTCCATCCACCGATTCTTGCTCCAATACGCGAGCAGCATCAACAATGGA
Organism: Chloroflexota bacterium; assembly: GCA_029778615.1. Lineage (GTDB taxonomy): Bacteria > Chloroflexota > Anaerolineae > UBA4142 > SHND01 > SHND01. Next base: position 53,662 of record JAKOPZ010000180.1, read on the forward strand.
AACAACGTCAACACATAACGCGTCATGCTGTTCAACGGCTGTGTATCCACGTAACGCAGCATCACAATCAAAAGCATTACCGAGCTGTACCACGCCAACGCGGGCGGCAACATTTTCCAGCCGCGCACTAAAATTGCAAACGCAAGCAGTGCGGTAACCAAATTCAAAACATCCGCGAGCAAAAATTTTCCCGATGCAATGACTTGAAACGCATACAGCAGATTTTCCCACGGGGGCGCAAGTCGCGCGTTCAACTGCGGTTCGCTCGTCGGCAGCACATTGCCCTCCCCCGCCCACACGCGCAGCCAGAGATAGAACGCGCCCGCGCCCAAAGCGAGCGCGAGCATCAACATTTGCGCGAACGAAATTTTCTTGGACGCGCGGAAATTCTGCCACGCGTAATAGACCAGCGGCGCCAATAGCGCGATGCCTTGCAGCCGCGTCAGAATCGCGAGAAACGCAAAAAATCCAGCCCACGTCCACTGCGCGCGTTCGAGCGCGCGAAAACACAACAGCGTCAACAACAAAAATAACGATTCGGAATACGCGGTGAAAAAGAAAAACGCGGTCGGAAACAAAAGTGTAAAAATCACCGCGCGTTTTGCCGCACTCGCGTCGCGCCAGCGTTGTGTAAGGCGAAACAACAGCGCCAAACCCCACACCAGCGCGATTTGGGCAATGAGCCAACCCGCGAAAAAAAAGCGTCCGCCCAGAATTCTGCCCAAAACACTTTCGAACAATGGATACAGCGGCGGAAAGTGAATGTCGCCGTTCGTCGCGCCATATCCCCTTTCCGCAATCGCCTGATACCACAACACATCAAACCGCTGCCATATCCCAAACCAACCGCGTTCGGGCACGAGGCCGCGATAGGGAAAAATATCTTGCGTCGTAAACGGCGCCAGCTCCAATTTTGTTCCCGTCAACGCGCCTTGCACCGCGCTTGCGTCGCGCAACGACCAAACGCTTTGCGTTTCCACATCGCTCATTGTCCCGTCGCCGTTCGCGCGAAACGTCAACACACGCCCATTGATTTCACGCGAAAATACAAAACGCTCGCTCGACGCAACATCAAAATATGCAACGATGGGAACGCCGAACAAATCCAAATTTTGCAGCACGGTGGGAACGAGCAGCATTACAACGATTCCCCACAGCGAATAAAAAATGCGCGCGACGACGAATACCCCAATCGCCCAACGCCACGCGGGGTCGAGCGAACGAAATTTTTCAGCGAGCCGTGTAGAGCAGGATGCGAAGGTCGCCATAGTTGGTCTCTTGAACGCGCTGAAAGTGTTGGTCGAGCCGCGCGAGATTCGCGTGCGGTTGATTCAATGCTTGTGCCTCGTCAATCGCCGTTTGGTAAATTACAAACCACACGCGCGTTTTGCCGCGCACCGCTTGGTCAAAATCAATCGGATACAATTCCATCGCCGCCTGCGATGCGGGCGCGAACGTATCATTGTCCGATTGCGGCGGGTCGGCGAGAAATACCTGCGGGAGCGCGCGGTCGTACAGGTGCATGGGCAAGAACGCGAGTTTGTTGTCATGCAAAATCACATCGCCCTCGCGCCGCTGTGCGCGCAAGAACGCATCCGCTTCCACATACGGCGCGCGCCGCCATTCCCCATACGCAGAATAATAAAAGGGCAGCAGCGCGCTCGCGAAAAGGAGCGCAAACGCGGCGAGTCCAATTTGAAACACACGCGGCGCGCGCGAGGCAACGAACGCGAGCAAAATCCCATACATCAGTGCGGATGCCATCGCGCCGCGCGGGACAAAGACGGGACGAATCAGAAACGAGAGAATGAACAACAGAATCGGAGGAACGAGTGCAGAGGTGACAACAAGCCCCAACAGGGAAAATTTTTTGGTACGCGCGATTTTGAACAATTGCCAGACGACGAGAATCAAAATTAACACCGCCACAAATAGCGCCAACGCGATAAGGGGGGGGGGAAGCGGCAGGTATGTAGTGAACACCAACAGCCACTGCACCACGTCGAGCAAACCGGGCGTTTGCGTCCAAAACGCGCGCTGAATTTTCTCCAACTGGGTTGGAACGTAAAACAACCACGGTGTAAATAAAAGCGCCCCGCCAAGTTGCGCCAAAATCAAACGCCCTTGCACGCGCCATGCGCGTTGGAGCAAAAAATAAATGTTTCCCGCCAGCAACGAAACGAATGCGAGATTGTGGGAATACAACGCAATCGCCGTGCCGAGCGCGACGAGTGCAAGTCCCCAACGGTTTTCCAATCGCATCACGCCATACCAATTCATCAGCACGCCCAACGCGAGCAGCGTGTACATGCGCAATTCCTGCGCGTGATAAATTTGAAACGGCATTAACGCGACGAGAAAGATTGCCCACTCTGCCGCGCGTCTGCCGAACGCGCGCTTGGCAATCACATACACAAACGCCAATCCCAACAATGACAAACTCACCGGCAACATTCGCATTGCCAGTGGAGTTTGTCCGACGAAATTCATCCACGCGGACAACAACAAATAATAACCCGGCGGCATCGTGTCCGCCGCCGTTCCCGATGCAATTGCCGCCGGTCCGCGTTCTGCGAGCAGCACGCTGAACGCGTCGTCGTACCACAACGGACGCGTTTCAATCACAATGAGCCGCAGCGCGAATGCCAAGAGCAGGATTGCGACAATGCGCGCATAACGCGAATCAAGTGACTTGATCGGAAAGGGGTTGGTGCGTGAAACGTGAAACATCAAGCGTCAAGGCGAAAAACGCAAACAGTGTGAACATTGGCAGAATTGTCGTTACGACAACGGCTTCTTGATTTCCTTGCAGAAAATTCAAAAAAACAATCCACGGGACCAAGAGCAAAAAACACACAGACAGAAATAAAATTGCGCGCCGTTTTTGGACGAGCCATTTGCCAAACCACGCGAACCAAAAAATAAACAAGAGCACCTGGTCCGGCGTGCCGATTCTGCCCGCCATCAACGTCGTTACCAATGCGACGAATCCGAGCGTTGGTTGAAACGCGTACCAAGTGCGGGAACGATTTTTCCAGACGAGCCCAATCATGCCGCTAACGAGTGCGGCGCTCGCAAAATAGAAGGCAAGAGCTGCCGGTAACGGCGGCAAGAGCAATTTGAAAAAAGTTTCGAGCGGCGGACCCACAGGCGCGTACTGCGCGTAATTTCGCAGTCCGTTCAAGAAATCCGTCAGCCAGGTTGGCACGAGCAGAAACGACGAGACAATCAAAAGCATCAACGTTGACAGCGCGCTCCACACCACGCGGCGTCTGCCGTTCATCCAGCACCAAAACAGAATCACGGGCAGTAACAAAATGACGGGCTGTGGTTTTGCCGACGCCAGCGCGAGCAAAATTCCGGCAGTTGTGTCATTCCCGCGCGCGAGGGCAAGCGCTGCCCACGCGACGAACGCAAACGCAAGCAGCGCGTATTGTCCCAGAAAAATTCCACGCACCGATGGATAAAACAAAAACACGCCAAGCAAGATGGAAGCGAGCACAAGCGGCGACCACGTGATTCGATTCACCACAGCCAATGCCAACGCGCCGGCAACCACTCCCACCACCAGCAGCGCCATCCACAACGCTTGGGCAAGCGCGTACGGAAACGCCGTGAACGGCGCGGCAAGATACGCCGCATACAACGGATACGCGAACGCAACCTGGTCCTCGTCCGGGCGCGCGAGGCGTCCATACATGCCCAATTGAATTTCACGCGTCACCTTTTCCGCATACGGATTTTCGCCGCGCCAGAACAACGCGCGCGCACCGACCCAACGCGAATAAAAATCATTCGCGCCCGGCGCGTTCCGCGTCAAGCCCGTGTAAATGCCGAACGCGAGCAGTGAGTAGATTAACCCAACCACGCCGACGACGAATAGCGCACGATGAACAGAGCCCGTTTGAGGTTTGACGTTTGAGACGTTGACGTTATTTGATTTCATAGACCGCGTACGGCGATTGTTCCGCGTTCAGCAATTCCAATTTTCCCTCGCGCGTTTGTAATTCCAAATTCGCGTTCCCGTACACCAACCGCAAATGATTTTTTTCTAACGCGGCGAGCGTTTGCATTTCCGCTTTTCCGATGGGGTCATATTCCGACTGAAGCATCGCATTCAAGCCCTCGCGATACAAAAGCGCGTGCGTGTATCCTGCGCGCCGCCAAGCGTTTACAATCGCGTCCGCATCTCCGTTGTACAAAAATTGCAGGTGCGCGAATTTATCCAAAATCGCGTCGGGCTGCACGGCGCGTTCGATATAGTACGTGCGCGGTTCCCACAGCACGACAATGCGCGCGTCAGGCGGCAAATTCGCGTTGACCCACTGCGCCACGGCGTAATGCGCGCCGAGATTGCGCGCGAGAAATTCGCCGCGCGTTTCAATCCCCAAGAGAACGTCGAACGGACGCGCGCGCAGCGTGGCAAGCCCATTGCTCACCACACTCAAACTCAACCCCAACCCAAGCACCAGTGCGGCGAACCGCTGTATCGAAAATTGGGGCAGCGAAATTTGCGCGAGCCGCTGAAAGCCCTCCGCCGCGAAAATTGCCAGAAGCGGAAACGCGGGAAACAACAAGCGCGTCTGCCACAACAATTTGGACTGCGCGATGCCCAGCATCCAAAATAGAAACAGTGCCGCAATCAGAAACCACGCGGCGCGCAAGGGAAAATTTTTTTGTGTCGCGTCGCGTTTGAGAAGATTGAACGGCAGTAACGCCAGCAGCAGCGCGCCAATCGTCGCATCGAAATCACCGCCTTGAAAACCCTTCACCGTCGCCGTCCACGGCACGAGCAATAATTCCAGCGGCGCGTTCCACAATCCACTCCCGAACCGCGCATACCAATTCGCGCGCCACGCGTCCCAATACAAGCCGCCGAACACGAACGGATAAATCGGATTGCCGACGAAAAAAAAGTTTCGCAGATACCACGCGATTCCCAAAATGAGCGCGGCGAGTCCCAACATCAGCGCCTGCGTCAACGCGCGCCGCGTAGGCAATCTGTTTTGAAACAACACAATCGCGCCGAGCGCGAGCGGAATAAACAATGCCGTGTATTTTTCACCGAGCGCGAATCCCGCGAGCGCGCCGGCGAGGACGAAATCACGCGCGCGCTGCGTTTCGATGGCGCGCAGGGTCCAAAACAACGCGGTGATGGTGTACACCATCAGCGCGGCGTCGTTGTAGGCATAGGTTGAAATCAACAGAATCGAAGGCACCGCGACCAACAGTGCGGCGGCGAGCCAACCGACGCGCCACGAAAAATAACGCGCCGCGAATGCCAACCCCGCGCCGAGCGTCAACACCAAAAACGTCCAATGCACCACTTGCGCGGCGACATCGCTTTTCATCCCCATCGCCGCGAGAAAAAGCATTTCGACCAGCGCGGGATAATTCAACGAAACGTTATCGGGGGGGGGTGAAAAGCGTCCCTGCTCCAAAGCGAGTTTGGGAAGAATGAGATGATACTGCAAACCATCCCAACCCGTCGGCGGCGTCAGCGCAAAGACGAGCGCAAGGAAGAGATTGACGAGAATAAAAATGGCGAGCGCGAGTTCGCCGCGCCCCGCGCGCGGCGATTCGACGGAACGGAGACTCTGCCACAACGCGACGACATCGCGATGAAACAGTCCCACCACAAGCAAAACGACGACCCAAAAAGCGAGCGGCTGAATCAATCCAAACATGCCCAACGCGAAAATGCCGAGCGCGAGAATCCCATACCCGACGCTCGTTTGCAAGACCAGCGCTTCGAGCGCGGTGGCAAATTCAAACGCGCGCAGCGCACGATGTCCGAGTGCGGCGGCTGCCGTGAGCAGCAGCGCGACGACAGCCAAATCGCCGAGCGTGTTCACCGCGCTCGAAATATTTTGCAAATCGAAGGGGCGATGCAGTAAATAGTACGGGACGACGACGGCAAAAATCCAAACCAATGCAAACGCGGCAAGCAGAAACGAACGAAAGGAGGGTTTCATGGCGAATCAATTCAGACGCGCGGCGCGGGCTCGTAGCGTTTTTGCAATTCATCCAACGACGCGCCGCGCAACTCTATCTTGGCTGCTTCGATTTGCCCCAAACCTGCCCATGCCATGAACGCGAGAATTTCAATCTGCGCGGGGTCAAAGCCCATTAACCGCGCGCAGGTCGCATCCACCGCCAAAAAATCCCCCCCCCCTAGTAACGCGCCCGTCGCCACCGGCGTGCCAAACAACGGACCATCGCCTTGCAAACCGACAATGCCGTCCACGAGCGCAAAACGTTTGGGCGTCGGAAGGGAATCGAGCAGTTCTGCGAGAAACGCGTCAATGCCGTGAATGTGCAGCGTGTTTTTGGGAAAGCCGTATTTCACGCCAGGGACAATGCCAAACAAATTTTTGATGCTCCCCGAAATGCGCGTCCAGTGATGCGTTTTCAATTTGGGCAGTGAAATCAAGGCGTCCGCTTCGACGACTGTGCGCGCCATAAACAAAAAATCCATTTTCGCGTAACCGCCGCGCAGTGGAATTTTTACAAGGTCGTCGTAATTCAAATCCACAAATTCGATGCGTTCTTGTGTCAGCATTTCACGATAACCCGTTTCGAGCAAAATCGCGTGCGGGTCGCGGCGAAAGGTGGTGCCTTCCGCGACGACAACCGATTTTACTTGAATCTCATCGCGCAAAAATTGAATCAACGCGCGCGTCACCTGCGGCGCGGTGAAACACGGACGTCCGGGAATCGAGTCCACCAAATTCGGTTTCAACACGACGCGCGCATTTTCCAAATTTGGCGCGTTTGCATCGCGCCACAGCGCGCGGATTGCGCCCAACAAATCCGCGTCGTACGAAGGAACCGTCGCGAGCGCCACGCGCGTCGGCGATGCCAGGCGTGCAGTCTGTCCGCGCAGCATCCAGCGCAGCCATTTATCCAAGCCGACCGATTCCGTTTGTTTGTAAATGACTGCACCGCCCGCGAGGATGCCGGTGCCGAGCGCGAGGCGGAGGAGCGTGCGGCGCGAGAGGTTGCGATTCATTTTTGATTTATGATTTTTGATTGACCATTGAACGTTTGACGATTCGCCATTCACTTTGCCCTGTGCTAAATATCAAAGGTCAACGCGACGAGTGCGGTCGTAAAAACATTGCCATCGAAACTGCCGTCCGCGCGCTGCAAGGTTTCCAATGTCGCGCGCGCGCGTTCGAGCGGCGCGTGGATGGTTTTCCAGTACCACGCGCGCCATGCCCATTCAAACGCCGTGTGGGTGAAATTTTCTTGGGCGAGAACATTTTGCGCGCGCCGCGTTGTTTCGTTTTCAATGCCGAACGCATCCAGCGCCATCAACGCGAGCGCGGTATTTTCCACCGTTGGCGGCAAGCTGCCCGTCACCATAAACGGATTGCCAATGTTCCAGCCGCCGGTTGAAATCGCGCGGTCAAGCAAAAATTGAATGCTCTCTTGGACGCGCGGATGCTCGCGCACGTTCTGCGCGTGCAGTGCCAAGAGGGACAATGCGGTTGGAAAAATCCACGCGGCGTCGCCGGGCTGCCATGCCCAACCCGTAATCGTTGCGTCAATGTGCAAAACATTTTTTACGCCTTCGACTTGTTTTTGGTCGGCAACCCGAATGCCGGCATTTTGCAACAGCCAGCCGACACCGCGCTCTGCCGCCGCAGGTTCGTGAGATGCCAATGCCCACACCGCCCACGCGGTCATCCATCCGCTTTCGTCATCGGGCGCCGCGATGCCCCAGCCGCCATCCTGACGTTGAAGCGTTTTCAGAAACGCGCGCGCGCGTTGAACTTGTGTGTTGGAATTGGCGTCTAGAGAAAAGGCGAGGAGCGCGGCGGCTGTGGGTTCGACAAAGGACATGCCGCCGTTTTTGTAACCCCACCCGCCGTCGGCATTTTGCGAGGCGCGAAGAAATTCGAGGGCGCGGCTCATGGGGCAAACGTAGCACAAGCTCACGGCAGGCGTCAAGAGGAAATTGGTCTTTTGCCGCGCTACAGATATAATTTCTTGCGGAGGAACGTTTTGAACAAGTTTTACATTGTATGTGTCGGCGCGCTCGTGCTGTTGGTCGCTTTTTCGGCATGTAGTTCCGTGCCGTTTATTTCTCAAGCGGGCGCGACGGAAACTCCGACGCGGCGCGTCTTGCGACCAACCTTTACACCCAAACCGCGCGCGACGGCGACGGAAGAAATTGCGCCGACGGACGAGCCAACCGAGACGGATGAACCCGCTCCGACGGATGAGCCGCAGGCAACGCCCATTCCTGTGACCAAAGCGCCAACCAAAGCGCCCGTGGTGCAAAAGCCCAAGCCCACAACTCCACCCGAACCGACCTCGCCGCCCGCGCCAAAATTCCTCATCAAATTTGGAGGAAACTATTTGTGTGAGCAGCAAGGTGTCTACAAAGTCATCATCAATGCCAAAAATGGACGCGCTTTTATGGGCGGGGCAACGTTCGCGTTTTTTAGCCAGGGCGGCGCGCTGCTTCAGGACGGCGCAGGCAAAAATTTAATCGGCGTCACCAAAAGCGACATCAATGTTTCCATCGGCTCGAACTGCCGCGTGGAAGCGGATTTTGTAAATCCCAATTCGTCGAACGGGGAATTGGATGTGGGCGACGCAGTGCGCGCGGGCAACAATCCCATTGTCCTGCGCTTTGTGAAATCCGCTGACGACTTGACGCCCATCTCTGACAATCTGCTCATCAATTTTGGACAGGGTGGACAGTATTGGGTGTACACGAATACGCAATAAGTTGACCAACCGGACAGGTTTGTGAACAGGAGCATCGCGCGGAACTGCCGCGTGAACAACCTGTCCGGTCTTGGCACAAGGGCGTTTGTTGCGCGTGGACGCACGAACGCCTTTTTTTATGACTCGCGCGTTCAACTCGAAATTTTTCCTTCCGGCAATCACTCTGCTCGGACTCGTTCTGCGGCTCATCCAACTGGATGTTCAACCGTTGTGGTGGGACGAAGGATACAGCGTCTTTTTCGCGACGCGCGATTTTGGGACGATGCTCGCGCGCACGGCGATTGACATTCACCCCCCCCTCTATTACGCGCTGCTCCAAATTTGGATGACGGCGTTCGGCAAAAGCGACCTCGCGCTGCGCATGTTGTCCGTCGTCATTGGCGCCGCAACCATTCCGCTCGCGTATCTCGTCGCGCAGCAATTGTTCAATCGGCGCGTCGCGCTGGCAAGCGCGTTCCTCCTCGCGCTGGCGCCGCTGCACATTTACTATTCACAAGAATTGCGGATGTACGGACTGGTCACCTTGCTCGCGCTTGCGTCCGTGTATTTGCAGTTGAAAATGTTGGCGCGCAAGACTGCGCGCGCACAGGGAATTGTCCTTACCGTCGCGTATGTTGTGGTTACCGCGCTCGCCGTCTATACCCAATACTTTGCCGCGTTTCTGGTTGCGGCGGAAATTGCCGTTGTGCTTGACCTTAAATTTCGCGCGCGGTGGAAAATGGACCTGCGGGCGTGGAGCACGCCGTGGCTGGCAGTTGGCGCGCTGTACTTGGCGTGGGTGATTTACGCGGGACCGAAACTGTTTGTCTATGTGACGAACAAAGTTGGCATCGAACAATACGCGCGCCTCGACCCGTTCACGTATCTCGTTCAACATCTCGTTGCCTTTGCGCTCGGGCACGTGAGCGAATGGACATGGATTTTGTGGGGCGCTGTTTTTTTTATTGCTCTCGCGCTGCTCGGATTTTTTGCCGCGCGCCGATACCAAGTCGGCGAAGGCAATTCGCAGTTCGCCATTTACAACGGACTCGCGGCGTTTTATCTAGGCGTTCCTCTCGCGCTTGGATTTTTGGTCAATCTTGTATACACGTTTCATCCGGTGCGTTACGAACGACTGCTGCTTTTCGCGCTGCCGTTTTTCTTGATTTACGTCGCGTGCGGCATTGTTGCGCTGTGGGAACGCGAACGCGCGTTGGGAATCGCAATCAGCGGGGGCATCGTTGTCCTGTGCGCGGTGTCGCTGTTCGATTTTTATACGGTGCCGCGTTATCCCGACGAAGACTATCGCCCGTTGATTCAAGAAATGGAAAAGGACGCGGCAGAAAATGATTTGGTCTATGCGTTGTATCCCTGGCAGATTGGCTATTTGGAAACCTATTATCGCGGCGCGCCGTTAAAGGTGTACGAAGTGAATAGCGAAGCGTGGATGAACAATGCGGACACGCTGAACCGCGAACTCGACGCGCTGCGCGCACAAAATTCGCGCGCGTGGATTCTCGCGTACCAAAAACAAGGGCGCATTCTCGAAGACCGTTTGACGAACGAATACATTAACGATTATGTGATTCTGGACCAAACGTTCGGCAATACGCGGCTCGAATATTTCGCGCAAGGCAGCGCGACGGATTTTGAATTGCAGCCGATTGTGTTTTCATCCGCACTGACCCTGCGTATTCAGTACGCGGCGTTCGATTCTGGGACGGCACCGCATCTCGCGCTGGCGCGTTTCGCATGGAACGCGAACAGTGACCAATTCGCGTACTCGCTGCGCGTGGTGGATGCGCAAGGCAACAAACTCGCGCAGCAAGACGCGCCGATTCCGAACGGCGCGACGACCGTACGACGCGCGTTGGCACTGCCAAAAAATCTCGCGGCGGGTGAATATCGTTTGCAGCTTGTCGCATATCGGCGCGCGGATGGTTCGCCGCTGTCCGCGCCCGATGGTTCACCAAATATTTCGCTGGCAAAAATTAGTCTCGCTCCATGAACTTGGTTTTGTGCTAGAATCATCGGACATTGCGAATTTTTCAATCTCCAATCGCCCTCAAGGAGCGCCATGAAACTTGAAGATTACCCCCGCCCCAAAAATGATAACGGCATCGGTCTGCATTTTCGGCTCGACCTCGTAGAAACGCAGAACAAGCCCCACATTTCCGAAGGCGTGGAATGGCTGCAAAGCATCAACGCAAAATGGACCCTCGTCGCGGGACAAGATTGGCAGCAAATTGGCACCGCCGCGCGTTTGATTTCGGACGCCGGCATCATGCCTGTCTGTCGCCTTGTTTGTAAAATTGACAAAGGATTCATTGATTGGGAAACCGGCGTCAAGACCCTGCTCGATTTGGGCGTCCCCGCGTACATGCAAATTTTCAACGAGCCGGGCGACACGCGCGAATGGCGCGACGAGAATCCAAAAATTGATATGTTTGGCGCGAAATGGGCGGACGCGGCGGGACGGGTGTTTGGCGCGGGTGGAATGCCCGGCATGGGCGGCGTGTTGGGGGAAGACGAATGGCTTGCCGCGTTCAACGCGGTGGAAGGCGGCGCGCAAAATGAATTGTGGAGCAAGGCGTGGTTCTGCGTGCATAATTACGGGAGCAATCATCCGCCAAATTATCCGTACGACGATGTGAATCAAAAAGGCATTCCCGTTTCGCCCGAAGAATACGCAAAATACAAGTTCTCGATGCCGTTCGACGAATTGAACGAATTGCGCCGCACCAAATCCAATCCCGGCGACACGGTGTTGGACGACGACACAACCGTTTTGCGCGTGCACAATTTCAAAAAATGGATGACCGATTCGCTCGGTTACTGTTTGCCGATGATTGGCGGCGAAGGCGGCTGGCAGTGGCAGACCGAAGAAGATTTGCGTTATCCAAAACTGCCCGATGCATTTCACGCCGCGTACACGCGCGAAATGTTTGAATGGTTCCGCTTTGGAAAATTGTCCGACGGCGCACCGTTGATGGACGAGTTGTTTTGCTGCACCGCGTGGATTGAAGCGGATGGGCAAGCCGATTCGTGGTGGTTCGGTCCGCTCGGCACCAAACAGGGCACGATTGATGCCGTCGCGTCCATCCCCGCGTTCACGCGAAAATTTTCGTGGGACCATGACGCGCCCGCGGAACCGCCGGGACCGATTGTCATCGCGCCCGAACCAAGTATGCCCCAACCTTCCGACGCCAAGATGGAAGACTTGCCGCGACCGTCCGAGGCGGAATCCGCGCCCGATACGAGTACGGAACGCGCGCCGCAGTCATCCGATGCCCCGCCCGCCGCGACATTTGTTTACACCGTGCAGCAAGGCGAAACGCTGTGGGGCATTGCCAAAAAATTCGGGACCACGATTGACGCGATTCTGGCGGCAAACGCAATTGAGGACCGCAACAAAATCCGCGCCGGACAAAAGTTGACGATTCCGCGCTGATTTATGATTTCTCCGTACACCGCGCGCAAATCAAAAATCATAACTCATGTTACGCAGAATTGTCATTTCGAGCGGTCTTGCGAGAAATCTCGGTGGAAAAAACTGAGATTTCTCACAGAGTTTACCCCGAAGGATTGAGGGGTTCGAAATGACATACGTAACAAGAGATCATAAATCGAAAATGATTTTCCCCCGCCCGCCTCGCGACAATGGAATTGGAATGCATTTGGGCATGGACCTCTCGGCATCCATGCTTGAACGCTACATCCCCGCGCTCCAACCCTTGCGCGCGACGTGGTGCTTGATTCCGCATCGCGGCGAAGACGATTTGGGACGCGCCGCGTACGCCATCGCCAATCTGGGCATCATGCCCATTGCGCGCTGGCTCTGCACCATTGACGAAAATGTTCTCGATTTCGCGCGCTTTGCGCGGCTCTTGCGCGCAATGAACCTGCCCGCCTACATTCAAATCTTTAACGAGCCGTCGAGTCCGCACGAATGGCGCGACAGCGTGCCGAAACCGCGCGCGTTCACCGCGCGTTGGTGCGAACACGCCGCGCGCGTCGCCGCCGCCGGCGGCTTGCCGGGACTCCAAGTCCTGCACGTGCAAGAATTGGAAGCGGTGCTGCACGAACTAAAAGCGCTCAACGCGCAAGGCGTCATCGAGCATATGTGGTTTTGTCCGCATCCGTACGGCGAAAATCATCCGCCCGATTATCCTTACGATGAAATAAATCAGCGCGACCACCCCGGCGCCACGCTGAACGATGACCCCGCGACGATTTTGCAATTTCTGGAATTTGCGCCTGTCTTTGAACGCGAACTCGGCTTTGTCCCGCCGTTCCTCGCGGGCGAATGCGGCTGGCAGTACGGCAACGCGAACGACCCGCGCTATCCAAAAATTGACGACCCGCATCACGCGCAGTATCACGCCGCGTTGTTTGAAATGATGCGGCAAAACAAATTGCCGAACGGCGCGCCGCTGCCTGATTTTGTGTACGCCTTTTGCCCGTGGATTTTGTACGGCGCCGAAGCCGACGCGTGGTACAGTTCCACAACCGGCGTGCGGCAGCAAACCCTCGACGCGGTAAGAAGCATTCCGCCTTTCACACGCGGCCAAGCGCCGTCGGTCGAAACTCCCCCCCCCCCCTCCGCGCGCGGGGGTACGCCGCGTGCGCCGCTGGAACATTATTTATTGTTCGGCGCGGCGAGTCACGCGCAGTGGCGTTCGCTCGTCCTCGCGCGCCATTACATTACACGCCACAAAATCGCCTTTGGCTTTGCGCTTCAAGATGCGCTCCACGCGCGCCGCGTCACCATCGTCGGCGACACGACGCAGGTGAGCTTGGAAGACGAGGCACAATTAAAAGCGGCGGGGGTGCGCGTGGAACGCTGGCACGGCGATTTGAACGCGTTGGAAATTATTTTGCAAGACCGCCTCGAACACGACACGGAATCCTAAATTGAACGCGCGACTCTTACTTGCCTTTTTCAGTTTGAGTGCTTTGCTTGGCGTGCTTGTGCCGGGCGAAAGCGTGAACGCTGCGCGCGCGCTGACGCGCCTCAGCCGCGACCCGTACGCGAACGATGGCGCGCAGCATCGCACGCAAGTGGAACCTGATACGTTCGCGTATGACAACACCATCGTCGCCGCGTTTCAAACAGGACGCTATTACGACGGCGGCGCGTCCAACATCGGTTGGGCAACGTCAGACGACGCGGGCGCAAACTGGACGTTTGGTTTTTTGCCAAACACCACCATCGCGGTGGGCGGAACGCTTGCGCGCATCAGCGACCCTTCTGTCGCATACGATGTCAAACATGAAACGTGGTTGATTCTTGCGCTGGGGATTGACAACGCGGGACAGAATGTGGTCGTCTCGCGTTCGTTCGACGGCGGCTTTAACTGGCAAGACCCGGTGACAGTGGATGATTTTAATTTTGGAAATGATAAAACGTGGCTTGCGTGCGACAACACCGCGACGAGTCCGTATTTTGGAAATTGTTACGCGTCATGGGATAACAGCGGCGGTTTGATTCATGTGAGCGTTTCGTCTGACGGCGGCGCAACGTGGAATACGCTCGGCATTCCGGGCGCGCGGGGGTTGGGCGTTCAGCCGCTCGCTTTGCCAAACGGGACAGTAGTCATTCCGTATACGAGCTTTTATGCTGCGATGGCGGCGGTTGTTTCAAACGATGGCGGCATGACGTGGAGCGCGCCAAAACGCATTACGACGACGCGCGACCATTACGCCGCCGCGAATTTGCGGACCGAACTTTTGCCCTCTGCCGAAATGGACGGCGGTGGAAAAATTTATTTGGTGTGGCAAGATTGCGGCTTTATCAAAAAATGCCGCGCAAACGATTTGGTGATGACGACGACGACGGATGGAATCAATTGGACAGAAGTCACGCGCATTCCCCTCGACCCAAAACGAAAACGCGTGGACCATTTTATTCCCGGCATCGCCGCCGACGCGAATACGTCCGGCGCGAACGCACACCTGGCATTAACGTACTATTACTATGAAAACGCGGCGTGCGAGATTGAGACGTGCAAGCTGAACGTGGGCTATGTCTCGTCCACTAATGGCGGCGCCACATGGTCAATACCTCAACGCCTTGCGGGTCCAATGCGCGTGGCATGGCTTCCAAAAACAACGCTTGGCTATATGGTGGGCGATTACATTTCCACTTCCATCGTGAACGGGAAAGCGATTCCTGTGTTTGCCATTGCGCGCGAACCGAGAACGAAATTGCGCGAAGCAATGTTTGCGCCCGCGAATCCGCTCCCGCTTCGCGGCGGCACCCGCGCGGCAACCACACCGCGCCTCCGCGCCAAAGAATCTGACCGCGTACATCCTTTGCCGTTGATTCTCCCCTAAAAGCAAAACTCTGTCGCAAGTTCCGACAGAGTTTTTTGTCAATGTCTCAATTCAGCACTTCGGGCGCCGGAATAAAATCGGGTGCGAGGTCAGGCACGGGCGGCGGCGGCGGTGGCGGCGGCAAACGGCGCGCCGTCCAAACGTTCAAGCGTTCGCCGACGGGCTCGACTTTGAAGAAACCCGATGCCTCTAACATGCCGCGATATTCGGTGCGCGTATAAACATCCGCATCTACACTGCCCAACAACACATCCAATCCCCACAGCGGCACCATGCCCGGACCGCGCCGGTCATCTTCTTCCATCGCGGCGCGCAGCACAATCCATCCGCCCATTTTGAGTGATTCGTGCGCGTTGTGCAAGATGCCAATATTTTCTTCGATGCTGTGCGTTTCGGTGAGTGTATCTACCATTACCAAATCGAAGGTATCCGTCGGCAGCGCGGTCAACCAATCGCCTTCTTGATATTCGACGCGCTTGTGCAGCTGCGCGCGTTCCACCACCGGACGCAAGCGTTCAAACTGCGCGGTATAGTCAAGCACAATCAATTTGGCGCGCGAAAATTTTTCCAGCAGCGTCAGCGTCCGCAGTCCCGCTTCAATCCCAATCGCCAACAATTGAAGCGGCGCGTGCGCTTGAAACTCAAAGGCGATTTGTTCCCACGCGGGCGCGAAATCTTGGCGCGCGGCTTCGGGGTCATGCCATGCGGCTAACGCGCGCGGCAGATTGCGATTCAATTCGAGCCACGCGTTAAGTGGTTTATTGGAACGCACCGCGCGCGCCGTGTTGCCGCGCGCTTCCCACGCCCACTGCGCGAGCAGCACCTCGCCGAGATATTCCTTTTTGCCCTTGACCAAAAACATTTCTGCCGAGGGTGAAAGGGTATATTCAAATTCAGTGCGCGCGAGATAGCCCATATTGGCGAGCGCGTCGAGCAAGAGCCGCGCGGAACGTTCGCTGAATCCCGTCGCGCGACAGAACGCGGGCAGCGAGTGATTGCCTTCCGCGATACGCGAAAAAACATCCAGTTCGATTGCCGCTTTGAGCGCAGCAGCTTTGCGAACGTTCGTGGTTAATTCGTCTAGGTCTTTGCGACCTGAAAGGGGACGCGCCATAAATCAAGTGACGACGGTGGGCAATTCAACAGTTTGATTGCGCAAGGTCGCGCGTAGAGCCGATGAAAAAAATTCGCTCGCATTTAGAATTTCAAGTAATACCATTTCATCTGCTTCGGTGAAATGCGCGATGAACGGTCCCGATTGTTCGGCGTGCTCAATCCGTGCGCTTGTATTCATTTCAACCGTGAGAATATCTTGGTCTCGGTCATAACTAATCCTCATAACGTGACCTCCTTCCCGGATAGAACGTTATCACAATGCGTTTTCCCTCCTCTACACGATAAACAACGCGCAATACGTGCGTTTGGTCAAGCCCTCCTTGTGCAATCAGGTTGCCAACCGCGTCCCGCTCTATTCGATCTGGAGATGTCACGATTTCACGCACTTGAGATTGGGAAAGACGAACGCGATGCCTCTGCAGAATTTCAAACTTTTCGAGCGCGTGGGCGGTGAAAACAACTTCATCCTCCATAGAGTTAATCAGCCCATTCTACGATGGTTGTTTCTCCCTGCCCAACACCAACGCACAGCGTCGCCAAGCCGTAATAGGGGCGTTTTTCATTCGGCGCGCGGCGTTCCATTTCGTGAACGAGTGTGGTCATCAGACGCGCGCCCGAACAGCCGAGCGGATGCCCCAATGCAATCGCGCCGCCGTTCACGTTTGTGATTTCGTGTCGAAAGCCCGCGCGTTTCATCACCGCAAGCGCTTGTATGGCGAACGCTTCATTGAGTTCGATTAAACCGATGTCGTCAATTTTCAAATTCGCGCGCCGCAATGCTTTTTCTGTCGCGGGAACGGGACCATAGCCCATCGTGCGCGGGTCAACGCCGGCGGCGGCAGACGCAACAATGCGCGCCTTTGGTTTCAATCCCAACTCGCGCGCTTTGGTTTCACTCATCAACAACACCGCCGCCGCGCCATCGTTGATGCCCGATGCGTTGCCTGCGGTGACGGAACCGCCCGCGCGATACGCAGGTTTCAACGCGGCGAGTTTTTCCAATGTCGTATCGCGACGCGGGTGTTCGTCGGTGTCCGCGATTTTCGCGTCACCTTTTTTTTGCGGAATTGTGACGGGCACAATTTCTTGCGCGAATTTTCCCGCGTCGATTGCCGCAATCGCGCGGCGATGCGATTCCAACGCGAACGCGTCTTGTTCCGCGCGCGAAATTTCTTGTTCCAGCGCGGCGATATTTTCCGCTGTCTCGCCCATGCTTTCGAGCGGAAACAATTGCTTTATGCGTTCATTCGGAAAACGCCAACCGAGAGTGGTATCGTACAGCGTCGCGTTGCCGGTGGGAAACGCGCTGTCGCTTTTCGGCAGCGCATACGGCGCGCGCGTCATGGATTCTACGCCGCCCGCGATAAACACATCGCCTTCACCCGCTTTAATCGCGCGCGCGGCTTGATTGATTGCGGTGAGTCCCGACGCGCACAAACGATTCAATGTGACTGCCGCGATTTCTTTGGGCAAGCCCGCGAGCAGTGTTGCCATGCGCGCGACATTGCGATTGTCCTCGCCCGCTTGATTCGCGCAGCCCAAATAAATTTCTTCAATTAGTGCCGCGTCAATTCCCGCGCGTTTTACAACCTCTTGCAGCACATGCGCGGCTAAATCATCAGGACGCACATCTTTTAACACGCCGCCGTGACGCCCGATGGGTGTACGAACAGATTCGACGATTACACAATTTTCCATCTGCCAAGTTTCCTCGCAATAATGATTCGATTATACGCGAACCGATAAAGCAATCAATAAACAAAAAACAGAATCGAGTGATTCGATTCTGTTTTTTAATCGGGCAGAAACATTTGCCCATCCGCAACAATTTCGACACGGAGCTCATTCGCTTTTAGCCGCGCGTCAGGCGCGATACGTTGACCTGCCGCAACAGGAATCACAACAGGATATTTCCTTTGCAACAATTCGGCGCGTCGCGCCGCGCGCACAACATCATCATCGTGAACCGTCCACGAAATTTCGACAGCCAAATATGCTTCCGCACCATCATCCCTACGCCGTCCGCGCATCAACAAATCCAGCGCTTCCAAATCAATGGCTTCTTCAGAAGTGTAGACTCCTTCATCTTCTGCATCCTGAACTTGAGCAACCCAATCGGCGCGGGCAATCACACGTCCGCGCCGTACCAATCGTGCCAAATACGAGGGTGCGCGTTCGGCATACTTGAGTTCCAGCAAATCGCCCTTGACCTCTGCCATATCCCGTTTTAGCCAAGCCACATCCGCGCTCAACTCCTCTACGCGTTTAATCAGCTGCGCGAGAACATGTTCCGTGCGTTTCTGCGCCTCTGCCAATTCCTCGACGCGCGTTTCCGTGCGTTTCTGCGCCTCTGCCAATTCCTCGACGCGCGTTTCCGTGCGTTTCTGCGCCTCTGCCAATTCCTCGACGCGCGTTTCCGTGCGTTTCTGCGCCTCTGCCAATTCCTCGACGCGCGTTTCCGTGCGTTTCTGCGCCTCTGCCAATTCCTCGA